>NZ_PHNG01000696.1:0-40295 GCF_002803435.1 Bacillus sp. mrc49
TTTTCTATGGCAAGACGGTTCTAATCACCGATGATGATCACCGTAATATTTTTGCATTAAGAAGAGCTCTTGAAAGTAAAGGGATGAAGATCCTGATTGCGAATAATGGCCTTGAATGCCTGGATGTACTAGACAAAAATAAAGGGATAGACCTCATTTTGATGGATATCATGATGCCTGAGATGGATGGTTACGAAACGATGAAGCGGATTCGTGACATAAAAGAATTTGCGGATCTTCCGATTATCTCCCTGACTGCAAAGGCGATGAAAGATGACCGGAAAAAATGCCTGGAATCAGGTGCGTCAGACTATATTAGCAAACCATTGAAATTGGAACAGCTGTTTTCCGTGATGCATGTTTGGATGACAAAGTAAGTGATTTACGGTAAGTGTGCAAAATCAAGTCCATGAACTATAAGACCTAGGATGATAAGTATATTTTGATTCTTTTTCTCTCGCTTTTACCGATAATTTGCATATATTTTAAGTTGTATTTTGCAAATATAACTTAAAAAACCGAGCTACCTTCACACGAGAAGATGGAAGGATTCAGCTAAATGAGACAAGGAAAAAACACGCCCTGAGTCGTATTTATACAATATGATTCTTAGGAGGGTGTTTAGCCAAAACCGAGCGGTAAGAGCAGAAAATGGATTATTATTGATGGCACAAAATGCAAATAGGAAAGTCAACTCAAAAAAAGCCCTGAATGTTCTACCTAGCGTAGAACATTCAGGGCTTTTTATTCCGGGAAATTGTATTAGAGTATTTGCGTTTGCGGCATAACCGTTAGATATGCGTCTAACAATAGGGGGCACTTCATTTACTGTGGGAGGCTTTTCTTTGTACTGGAAGGTTCAATTCATGCATCCTATTTCAACGAAAGATATTTTTATGGCTCCGGGTGATGGGTGCAAAAATGCAGATTGATGTTGCCAGAAGCTACCGCTCGGCTCTCTGGATCATTTATTGAACAGGGGCTCACGTAAAACTGAATTCTCATAAATTATGGATAAATTATAGATTATATGGAAAAAGCTTATCACTTTCTCTGTGGTGATTGACTATTGACTTGCTGAAACATATCGTTAATGTGAAGAAAAATAGAAGAAGGAGATTGTACATGAAAACGGCTATAGGCAAGATATAAGGATTATAGCGATTGAAATATGTACAAGAGGTGAAGTCGTCCTAGCACCGGATGGTTCCGATACCGATAGATTGACTCGTGTGTGAAAGAATTCAATGCAGCAGTTCCATACCGTTATAGGGACTCCGCTTCTCCTGGATTAGAAATAAATGAAGGCACTAAATCCACATAATTTAAATCGTGGCAAGGTCACCCTAAGAAAATATTGATAGCGCTTTCCTAATGGGGTTGGCTGTTCGTAGTGGGTGATGACTTATTATCTTTTTCACCAAGCTGGCTAATAATGAGATAGGAAAAAGTGTCAAGGTACATGGACGTGACTGAAGGGTGCTCTGGCGGCTACTTTCCTGTCGCAGGATTAAGATATAGGAGGGAAACAAGATGGAATGTAAGACTACTGCGCATATTATTTCTCACTCCCATTGGGATCGGGAATGGTATATGCCTTTTGAAAAGCATCGCTACCACTTAGTGAAATTAATGGATACACTTATCGATTTGTTTGAAAAGGGGGAAGATTTCAAGAGCTTTCACTTGGATGGACAGATGATTATCTTGGATGATTATTTCCAAATTCATCCTGACAAAAAGGAATGGATTAAGAAGCTCATACAAGAAAAAAAGCTTCATATCGGTCCGTGGTATGTGTTACAGGATGCCTTTTTAACAAGCTCGGAAGCGAATGTCAGGAATATGTTATATGGATTGCAAGCGGCAAAGGAATACGGTGCTGTGTCAAAGGTAGGCTACTTCCCGGATACATTCGGCATTTACGGGCAAGCGCCTCAAATGCTTCAGCAAGCTAATATCAATACTGCCGCGTTTGGGAGAGGTGTAAAACCGACCGGATTCAATAATATGGTGAGCGATGCGAAATCATTTGAATCGCCTTTTTCAGAACTTAAGTGGGAGTCGCCGGATGGTTCGGCGGTGCTTGGTGTGTTGTTTGCGAATTGGTATTCAAACGGCAATGAAGTACCAGTGGAAAGAGAGACTGCGAGAAAGTATTGGGAAACAAAACTAGCGGATGCCAGGAAATATTCTTCAACATCAAATCTTCTTTTCATGAATGGTTGTGATCATCAGCCAATTCAAGTGGATGTAGGAGAAGCAATCAAGGTGGCTGAAGAACTTTTTCCGGATATCACGTTTGTACACTCTAATTTTGATGATTATATGGAAGCACTGCAGAAAGCATTACCAGAACAGCTCCAGACGATTACGGGAGAACTGCGGAATCAACGTACAGATGGGTGGTCCACTCTTGTAAATACAGCCTCCGCCCGTATCTATTTAAAGCAGATGAATCAAGAGTGTCAAACGCTTTTAGAAAAAGTGGCTGAGCCGCTATCCGTTTTTTCATTCATCCTTGGTCATGAATATCCACGTGATTATTTGCGATATGCGTGGAAAACATTGATGGAAAACCATCCCCATGACAGTATTTGCGGTTGTAGTGTAGATGAAGTACATCGAGAAATGGTAACTCGCTTTGAGAAGGTTCAGCAGGTTGCATCATCCATTGTCGAGGAGAAGGCCAATGAAGTTGTATCTCATATTTCAACGAAACATAGTCTTGTTGATGAGGACATGATTCCCGTTGTTGTTTTTAACACATCAGGAAATCGACGAGATGTGGTTATCGAAAAGGAAATTGAATTAGAAAAAGTCTATTTTTCAGATATGCCTTTTTCAGAGATTCCAGCTTTCCTTGGTTCGAAGGATTTGCCTGATATTAATTTGGTTGATAAAAGCGGCAAGGTACTTGCTTGTAAAACAAAGGACCTTGGGACCCGGTTTGGATATGAGTTACCAGGAGATGGTTTCCGGCGTCCTTATTATGCAAGAATCATCAAATTAACATTCCTGGCTCAATCTCTTCCGGGTTATGGATATCAAACATATTATCTCAAACCGGCCAAGGAAACGAAGTGGAATGAACAGCCATCGATCAATCCATGTGTTCGTGAATTGGAGAATGAATTTGTTCATTTGTTTGTTCATGAAAATGGTTCGTATACATTGACTGACAAGCAAACTGGGAAAGTATTTAAAAATCTCGGAATATATGAAAATAGCGGGGACATTGGAAACGAATATATGTTCAGGAAGCCGAATGGTGAAGTTCCACTTACAACGAAAGATTTAAAAGCGGAGATACGAGTCGTTGAAGACCATCCAGTACGTAAAATTGTGGAACTTGTTCATGAGTGGGAGATTCCAAAAGAGGCCGATGAACAGTTTCAACGAGAAAAGGAACTATTGGTTTGGCATAAGGACCGGCTGTCAGGCCGATCTTCCGAAAATGTAACCATTCGCTTAACTACTCGAATTCAGTTAGATGAAAAAGCGAAGGGACCTTCAGTTAAGGTGACAATTGAAAATCAAGCAAAGGATCATCGTCTGCGTGTTCTTTTTCCGACTAATCTACATACGAGTGAGCACTATGCAGACAGTATTTTTGAAGTGGCCAAACGTCCTAATATACCGGAAAGAGAGTGGGACAATCCTAGTTTTGATCATCATCAACAGGCATTTGTAAGTGTAACGGATGGGATACAGGGGATGACAATTGCGAATAAAGGATTACATGAGTATGAAATCCTTGAGGAGCAACAAACAATAGCCGTTACGATTCTCCGTTCCACTTCTGAGTTAGGGGATTGGGGCCTTTTCCCGACACCAGAAGCTCAGTGCATTGGAACATATCAAGCAGAATGGATGGTCATCCCTCACCAAGGTACAGTCGTTGAGTCAGAAGCATTCAAAGCGGCGTATGACTTCCAAGTGCCTGTGATTGCTGTACAAACAGATATCCATGAAGGAGCACTTCCAACCGAAAAGGAATTTTTTACTTGGGAAGGTAAATCGTTAGCCATCTCTTCTATCAAGTTAGCGGAGGAAAGAGATGATGTAATTGCTCGATGGTTCAATACTTCTGAAGAAGCAACATTGGTAAATGCTCAACCATCGCAAGGAATAAATGGCTATAAGAGTACTATCGTTGAGAATGTGAAAGAGCCTTTTGGCAATACGAAAATTCAAGAAAAAGTAAAACCGTTTGAAATCATAAGCCTTGGTTGGCAAGTGAAGGAGTGAAGGTAATGAACACTGAGAAAACGATTCCGCAATCACTATCTTATTTCATCGAAAAGGTGAAGGAGAATTTCCCTGAAGATAAAAAGCTTCAGGAAATGTTTGAACGATGTTTTGTTAATACGTATGAAACAACACTAAAGCCGCAAGAAGATGGAACAACATTTGTCATTACAGGTGATATACCAGCTATGTGGTTAAGAGATTCAGCAGCCCAAGTGCGTCCATATTTACTGGCTGCCGAAAAGGACGAAGAAATGGCGAAATTAATTGAAGGTGTCGTTCGTCGTCAAATGAACTATATCGTTCATGACCCATACGCAAATGCATTCAATGAAGCCGCTAATGGAAAAGGCCATCAAGATGATAAAACGGAAATGTCCCCGATGACATGGGAACGCAAATATGAAATTGACTCACTCTGCTACCCGATTCAGCTTTCTTATCTTTTGTGGAAATCAACTGGGGAAACGGCCTGCTTTGATGACATATTTGTACAAGCATTGAACAAGATTTTGCACGTCTGGAAAGTGGAACAAAATCATGAAGATGAATCACCATATAGCTTCGAAAGAATGGATGTAAGGCAATCAGATACTTTGCACCGGGATGGGAAGGGATCTAAAACTGTGAGAACGGGAATGACCTGGAGCGGATTTAGGCCAAGTGATGATGCTTGTTTATATGGTTATTTAGTACCTGCCAATATGTTTGCCGTAGTAGTGCTAGGCTATGCCTCAGAGATTTGTAGAGAAGTTTTAAAGGATGAAGGTCTTGCGAAGCAATGTGAGCAATTAGCTTCTGAGATAAAAGCGGGAATAGAAGAACATGCAGTGTTAGAACATCCGATTCATGGAGATTTATATGTCTATGAAACGGATGGAATGGGAAGATATCATCTTATGGATGATGCGAACATCCCCAGTTTACTAGCTGCTCCATATCTGGGCTGGTGCCAATTTGATGATACAACCTATCAGAATACTCGACGCTTTTTATTAAGTAGGGATAATCCTTACTTTTATGAAGGAAAAGCGGCCCATGGAATTGGAAGTCCTCACACACCCGATCATTATATATGGCATATTGCATTGGCAATGGAGGGGATGACATCTACAGATGTTTCTGATAAAAAGAGGATTTTGGAAGCGATGAAGCAATCGGATGGCGGAACCGGATTTATGCATGAGGGCTTCAATGCAGACCAACCAGAAGAATTTACGAGAGAGTGGTTCTCCTGGGCAAATTCGATGTTCAGTGAATTTGTATTAAGCTTATGCGGTTTTGCAGTCAAGGGCAGCCCGCTCCATAAAAAGCTACAAGAAAACAATATCTGATTCAAGACACAGTACCGCATCTTGGTTGTTACAGAGGGTGGATAAAATGATCTTACTGACAGGAGTGGGGATTGTTGAAGATAAAATTTGGACTCGTCACTGCGTTCTTCGGTTTACTTTTAGTTTGTATACTTCCTATTACGGGTTTTGCAAAACAGCCGGAATCATCTTATTGGTATCCTGAAACATTATTAAACTGGAGTCCGGAAAATGACCCGGATGCTGTATATAACAAAAGCACCGTTCCATTAGCTGATAGAGAAGTTGTTTTCGATGTGAATGAAACAGCTCAGTCAGAAGCTAAGTTGGTTGCATTATCGGCATTAAACCCCAACACAAGCGGGGTGCCCTCTCAAGGTGGAAATGAATTTTTTGCGAATACATTTAGCTACTGGCAGTATGTTGATTTAATGGTGTATTGGGCGGGTTCTGCCGGAGAAGGAATCATTACTCCTCCAAGCGCTGATGTGATCGATGCCTCCCATAAGAATGGCGTTCCAATCTTAGGCACGATTTTCTTTCCTCCGATAACGTACGGAGGACAAGCGAAATGGGTAGAACAAATGCTTGCACAGCGTGAAGATGGGTCATTTCCTGCTGCTGACAAACTTTTAGAGGCAGCTGAATATTACGGATTCGACGGCTGGTTCGTCAATCAAGAAACAGCAGGTGGAAATAATGAAACTGCACAAAAAACGAAAAAGTTTTTAAAATATCTTCAAGACAAAAAGCAAGAAGACATGCACATTATGTGGTATGACTCAATGGTGGAAGACGGATCAATTAACTGGCAAAATCACTTAACAGATCGTAATAAGATGTTCTTACAAGATGATAAAGACAGAATATCCGACAGTATGTTTTTGAACTTCTGGTGGACGAATCAACAATCTTCCCATGATAAGGCATTGGAAATGGGTAGAAACCCTTATGACCTATATACCGGCATTGATGTAGAAGCAAATGGAACGAAGACAAACATTCCTTGGAATGGGATTTTTCCAGAAGGACAAAAACCTTTGACTTCATTAGGGATTTACCGTCCAGACTGGGCTTTTAAAACAACTGAAACAATGGAAGCGTTCTATCAGAAAGAACAAGAATTCTGGACTGGAAAAGCTGGGGATCCTCGCAAGACTGGTGAAAATGGAAACTGGAAAGGGATGGCTCATTATTTTACAGCAAAAACGGTGATTCAAGAGCTTCCTTTTGTCACTCATTTTAATACAGGTAGTGGGAAATTCTTTGCCGTGGCTGGATCAGCACAAAGGATGGAAGAATGGAATAACCGCAGTTTACAAGATGTTTTACCAACATGGCGCTGGCTAAAGGATAGCAAAGGGGAGCCTCTAAAGGTTGATTTTGATTGGGATACAGCATTTTTTGGTGGCAGCTCTTTGAAGGTCTCGGGTAACCTAACGAAAAAAAATGCGACTCATGTGAAGCTTTATAAAACGAATCTACCCATTGAAAAGGATACGGAGGTCTCTGTAACTTACAAAACGGCTGTGAAAAAGCCTAATATGAAGCTTGGTGTAAGCTTTGTGGATCAGCCTGATGATTTTGTGTTTTTTGATGTGAAGAAAAAAAGCCGAAATAAATGGGTGAAGGAAACATCTAAATTAAATAAATACAAAGGAAAAAAAATCGCAACCATATCTCTATTCTTCGAGAGTGATGAAGCAATAAAAGATTATCAAATCAACATCGGGGAAATTAAAGTTACAAACAAACATAACGCTAAAGAGGTCCCGGCTAAACCGACGAAAGCTAAGGTGAAAAATGCAACTTTCCCGAAGGGGCTATATGCTGATTTAGATGTATCATGGGAGTCAGTGAAAGGTGATATTCAGCATTATGAAATATATCGTGACCTTCCTAATGGTAAAAAAGAATTTATCGGAGCAGTTCCAAATGATGCATACTACATTTCAAATTTACGAAGAAGTGGTAAGGAAACAGCAACTACCCTGGAAATCGTAGCTGTAACGACTGATTTTGTTCGAGGCAAAGCTGCGAAGGTAATGTTTAAATGGCCTGCATACCCAAAACCAAAGGCAGACTTTAGCGTAAGTCAAACGGTTGCAGCACCAGGTGAAGAAATTCAATTTTTCAACCATTCTTCTGAAGCGACAGAAGAAGTTGAATGGCGGATTGAAGGTGGTACACCTTTAGAAAGTACAGAGAATAATCCCGTTGTAAGGTATGAAGAAGAAGGCGTGTACTCCGTTACTCTAACCGCTAAAAATAGCGAAGGAGAAGATGTCCTTACAAAAGAAGGCTTTATTACAATTTCAAAGGATGCAAAAAACATTACTAACGTTGCACTGAACAAAACAGCAACTGCTAGTGGGCAATGCGGCCCGTCTGAAGGACCAAAGTACGCGATTGATGGAATCGTGACGAGTAATAGTAAATGGTGTGCCATTGGTGCAAATCATTGGTTGGAAGTCGATTTAGGTGAGGAGTTACATCTATCAAAGTTTGTTGTCAAACATGCTGAGGCAGGTGGGGAGCCAGCAGCCTTCAATACGAGGGCATTCACGATAGAGGTGAGTCTTGATGGTGAAAAATGGACGAACGCAGTAACTGTTACAAATAATGCAGATGATATCTCGGAACATGCCATTACAACGACAGAGGCTCGATATATCCGCCTTTCTGTCCAACAGCCAACACAAGGTGGAGATCAAGCAATTAGAATATATGAAGTCGAGGCATATGGATATTAAGTAATATTGTAATCGGAAAGGGGTTTGTCCCCCTTTCCTTTTATCATATTGGTAGGGGATGAAAAAATGGGGAAAATGTTACAAGAAGTAAGTGAATGGATCGTTAGGTTAGTATGGACGAATATTCTTTGGTTTGCATTTATTGTGGCTGGATTAGGGGTTTTTGGTATTATGCCGGCGACTGTTGCTTTATTTACTGTTACACGAAAGTGGAAGATGAAGGACCTGGATGTTTCCTTATTGAAAACATTTAAAGAAACCTTTAAAAAAGAGTTTATCCGTTCAAATTGTATTGGCCTAATTTATGCAGCGATTGGCTTTTTTTTATATGTCGATTTAAGAATTGCTGAAAGCATGGATGGAACGTTTTCCGTTATTCTTTATGTCTTCATCAGCTTTATTCTTCTTTTATATTTGAATGCTGTCGTTCATTTTTTCCCTATGTATGTCCATTATCATTACTCTCTAAAGGATTACATAAAACAATCATTCATTATTTCTCTTATTAGTCCTGTTTCCACAATAATGATTTGTATCGGTTTGTTTTTCATAGGCTATTTAATTACGAATATGCCGGGACTTATACCATTTATATCAGGTGTACTACCTGCCTATTGGATTATGAATGTTTGTATAAAAAGGTTTAAAACTCTAGAACAGCAGCAAACGCAAGTAAATGAACATATGAAGATCGAACAAAGTATAAATTAATAGGAAAATGGGGGATTTATATGTTTTTAGTAGAAAGAAAGCTGGAAGCAAGAATACAAGAAATGGCACAGTATCGCTATCGTGATGGAATTGAGATTGGTCAGTTCAGCACAACTGAGGATGAGGGTGCAGTAGGAGCATATCCTCCTATGAAAAAGGGTGAATCGACATTACAATTAAGAGACCAATGGAAGGGGAGGGATCGGTATCTTTGGCTACATGCAGATGTTAAACTTCCAACGGAATGGGCGGATAGAAAAGTAGTCGGTTTATTTGACTTTGGACGTACAGGCGGAGGAAATAATTCTGGATTTGAATCATTATTATTCTTGAATGGAAATCCATACCAAGGTGTCGATTCTAACCATCAAGAAGTGTTTTTTCCAACAGCCGATATAGGAAACACAGTTCAACTAGATTTCAGACTTTGGTCTGGACTTGAAGGTGGCGGAGAGCCAAAGGAACAAATGTATACACTTGAGATGGCCCAATTGGCTTGGTTGGACGAGGCTGTAGATGATTTATATTATACATCCCTAGCAGCGTGGCAAACAATTAAAGAACTTGGTGATGAGCGACCAGAAAAACATGCCATTATCAAAGCGTTGAATCAAGCCTTCATGAAAATAAATTGGAGTAAACCTGGTAATGAAGCATTTTATGATAGTTGTGCGATTGCTAGGGGGGAATTAAATGAAAGTCTTAACGAAATCGAGAAACATCATCCTGTGACCATTCATTGTGTTGGTCATACACATATTGATGTTGCATGGCTATGGCGTTTGAAACATACACGTGAAAAAGCCGCTCGATCTTTTTCTACTGTTTTAAGATTAATGGAACAATATCCGGAATATTATTTTCTCCAAACACAGCCACAGTTATATGAGTATATTAAAGAAGACTACCCAGAAATCTATGAAAATATTAAAAAGCGTGTAAAAGAAGGTCGTTGGGAAACTGAAGGTGCAATGTGGTTGGAAGCGGATTGTAATATCCCTAGCGGGGAATCACTAGTGAGACAAATCTTGTACGGGAAGGAATTCTTTAAAAAGGAATTTGAGGTCGATTGCACATATCTATGGCTGCCAGATGTTTTTGGGTATTGCTGGGCACTTCCGCAAATTTTGAAAAAATCGGGAATCGATACATTTATGACGACTAAAATCAGCTGGAATCAGTACAATCGTATGCCAAATGATACTTTTAAATGGCGCGGAATCGATGGGACAGAAATCCTGACGCATTTTGTAACCACCCCTGAACCTTGGAATCCGGAAGATTCGTGGTTTTATACATATAATGGGCTGATTACCGCAAAGACTGTAAACGGTGCGTGGAATTCATACCGGAATAAGGATGTGAACCAAGATTTACTGCTTTCCTATGGGTATGGTGATGGAGGTGGAGGAGTCAATCGAGAAATGATAGAGCTTCGTCGCAGATTCGAGAATATGCCAGGACTACCAAAAGTAAAAACGACAAAAGCAGGGGATTACTTCCAAAAGCTACACAGGAATATGGAGAATTCAAATGAGTATGTCCACACGTGGGACGGTGAATTGTACCTTGAATACCACAGGGGAACCTATACAAGTCAAGCATATACAAAACGAATGAATCGTAAACTAGAGTTGAGCTATAGGGAGTCGGAATGGTTGTCTGTTTGGAACTCTTTACTGTCTTCATGGGCCAAATATCCTAAGAAACAGCTTGATGATGGGTGGAAGATTATTTTGCGGAATCAATTCCATGATATTATTCCTGGTTCATCCATTAAGGAAGTATACGAAGATGCAAAGGTGGAATATAAACAAGCAGAAGATATACAACTTGAAATGGATCAGAATAATTTCAAAGAGTTTATTGAACCTAAGCACGGAACGTATACGGTCTTCAATGCAACGAGCTGGCAAGATCAACAAAGCGTACTCATCCCATATGATCAAACGAATGATGCGGTTGGAGGATGGATATCAGGTTCAGATGAAATTCTATGTAGCCAACGAACTGAAAATGGCTGGTTAGTTGAATTAGAGGAAACCAAGCAATTCGGTGCAGTAGAAATTCAATTCAAACAAGATCGTCCGGTGGATAATAAAACGCCATTTCTTATTAAGGGAAGGGTGCTAGAAACACCTTTCTATCAAGTTGAATGGAATGACTCGCTTCAACTGACTCGCATATTTGATAAGGAAGCTAGGCGTGAAGTACTGGCACAACAGAAAAAAGGAAACATCATTCAAATTTTTGAAGATAAATCATTGGCACATGATGCGTGGGATATTGATTTGTTTTACCAAGAAAAAATGGAGGAGATCGGTGATGTAGTATCAAGTGAAGTTGTTGAAAATGGCCCGCTCCGTATTGTCATTCGGACGAAATGGAAGTATCAAAGTTCTTTGGTCGAACAAGATATGATTTTCTATGCACAAAATGGACGGATTGATTTTAAAACAAAAGTGGATTGGCATGAGCAACGTAAATTAATGAAGGTAGCATTCCCAGTTGATGTTCGTTCTACCGAAGCAACATATGATATTCAATTTGGTAACGTTAAGAGACCGACACATTGGAATACGAGCTGGGATATGGCACGATTTGAAACAGTTGGACATCAGTGGGCAGACCTTTCTGAAACAGGGTACGGAGTGAGTTTATTGAATGATTGCAAATATGGATATGACATTAAAGACCAAACGATTCGCTTATCCTTGCTAAAAGCAGCACTCCATCCGGATCCAACTGCAGATCAAGGTGAACACGAATTTACGTATTCACTGCTACCCCATCAGGGAGATTGGAGAGCTGGGCAAACAGTAAAGCAAGCATGGTTTATAAATAATCGATTGAAAGTGGTGAAAGGTGGATTTTCCCCAGTAGAAAGCTCGTTTATGAATGTGAATAATGATCATGTTAAGATTGATGCGATAAAGAAAAAAGAGGGCGATGACGCAGTAATCATTCGCCTTCATGAGTATGAGGGGCGACGCGGAAGTGTCTTGATTGAATTTCCGAGAACCGTTAAAAAATGGTATGAAACAAACTTGATGGAACAAGTCGATGGCAAGAAACAAACCGAACTTATCGACTTTGAAATAAAACCGTATGAAATCAAAACGATAGTAGTCTATTTTCATGATGAAATAAGGTAATCGTATTTATCCTCTGTCGGGCAGTGAATCAACTTCACTTTCCGACAGAAAATACGTAAAATGGTAGTTAAGTTATCAAATTGCAGGGAAGGATACGAGAGATGTTCTTGAGTAATATAATAAAGCGGCGGCTAACGAATAAGGTGTTTAGCAAAATTCTAATCACTTATTCCGTTACAATCCTTCTTACCATGTTTCTGTTGCTCCTTGTATTATCACGCTATTATACAGAAGTTATTATCCAGAAAGAAATGGACGCAAGTACAGAAACACTGGAAAGGGTTGAATCTTATCTCCAGCAAAAAGATGAGCATGTACAATATGTCATGCAGGAATTATATTTAAAAACAGATCTCATATACAATGATATTGCATTTGCATTGCAGCATGATTATGATGCGTATCTTGCGTATCGACTAGATAAGTATAGTGAAAACTCTTCATTCATTCCGAACAACTTAAATACATTTTTCCAAGCGTATTTTAGTCAAGATTCCGATATAAATGCAGTTCGTTTAAAAAGTGCAAGCCCCGGTACGGAGTATGAATATATAAATAGCCACTATAGATGGAATAAATATATGGATAAGAGAGAGCAAATGAACGGGAATCAGGAAGGTATGGCTGTTCATCCTGAAGACTTGCAATTTAAGCAAGTTGAGTGGGAGCAAAAAAGGAGTATCTTCAACAATATTCAAATATCTCGTTCCATTAATGATCCTGCGACCCTTAAGAAATTAGGGGATCTAACGGTTTATTATGATACGGCGGGAATTCAAGATTTGATTCGTTTAAGGAAATCCCAATTTAAAGGAACAGTCCATATTTTTCAACGTAATGGGGATTATCTTTACTCGTCAGACGAGGGTGCCATGCCAGTCCCATTGAAGGATGTACCATTTGAAACGAGCTTTAAGAAGATAAAGTGGAAGGGGAAAAACTACTATATCAATACATTGGCTGACGACCATAGGGGCTACCTATATATAGGTTTCATGCCTGAGGAAGATATTAAGAAAATAACGATTGTTCACAGGTATATGTTATTATCTACCGTTTTACTTTCCTGTATAGCAATTGCTGTAACCTATTTTGCGATGAGATCGTATTCTAGAAGAATCAATAAAATAGAAACTGCCATTCACGAAGTTCGCGGTGGAAACTTGCAAATCAGAATACCTAATAGTAGAGAAAAAGACGAGTTAACAGCGATATCAGAAAGTTTCAATGATATGTTAGATGATCTGAACATGTATATTAAAGATGTATATGTTTTAAATATTCGCCAAAGGGAGGCTGAAATGAAAGCGCTTCAGTCGCAAATCCAGCCGCATTTTCTATATAATACACTGGAAGCCATTCGGATGAAAGCTATAGCTGACGGATCTAAACCAACTAGTAACATGATTTATAGTTTAGGACAATTATTTCGTTATTCTTTAAGCAGCAAAGAAATCGTTCAAATTTCTGATGAAATCCAACATGTTAAGGAGTATATAAGCCTAAACCAGATTAGGTATGCTAACCGCTTACACGTGACGTACGAGATCCCAGATAATTGTTTAGACGAAAAAATCCTCAAATTTACCCTTCAACCGCTTATTGAAAATTATTTGGTTCATGGCTTCCGAAAAGAAACAAATAATAATGAATTATTAATAAAAGTTCAAAGAACTCATCAGGAAATGGAAATAATCATAAAAGACAATGGAAGAGGTATTCCAGCAGATGGTCTATTGGCTATTCAAACTAAATTGTTGGAAGGAACCACCACCTCTGAAGGTTCAATCGGGCTGAGTAATGTTCATCAAAGAATTCAATTAAAATACGGACAAAATTATGGGCTGCAGATCAGCAGTAATGAAGGAGAAGAAACGATTGTAGAAGTTCGATTTCCTGCAGCTAGGAGGGATCAGGTATAACATGTATAACGTATTTTTAGTAGATGATGAACCATTCATTATTGAGGGCATGAAAGCGTTGGTACCTTGGGAAGATTATGGACTAAAGGTTGTGGGTGAAGCTTCTGATGGTAGTGAGGCCATTAAAAAGCTGGCAACGTGTCAGGTTGATATATTATTAACGGATATCATGATGCCCATAATGGATGGATTGGAGTTAATTAGTACGCTGAAAGAAAGTCATCCTAATATAAAATATATCGTTTTATCTGGATACGAGGAATTTGAATATGTCAAAAAGGGTATGAAGCTAGGAATCGAAAATTATCTTCTAAAACCTGTCAATGAGCAAGAACTGATTTCAACATTGGAAAATAGTATAGAGAAACTTGAGAAATCTACAAATAACGAGGAAGCTTATACTATTTTAAGAGATAATACGATTTGGCGATGCCTTAATCAAGACATCGATGCAAAAGAATGGCATGAAAGAGTAGAGTTGTATGGTTTGGAGTTCAATGGTCAAAACCAGGCTGTTGTTTTAATGCAAATATCAGATGGAGAACATGAAAAATCCTCCTTTTTCAGAAAAAGAGCAGAGGAGTTATTTCAGTCTAGCTGCATCATTAATCCAGGTGGCGAACTTATCCTGTTGGTTTCGTTTAATTGTGAAGAGGGACTTAAGAAAAAACTAAATGAATTGAATAGGCTATTTGCTGGTTATATGAGCGGGAAGTATCATATTAGCATTGGCTCATTCGTTTGCACCACAAGTGAATTGCATAAGAGCTATCAACGTGCAAAAGAGCTATCTAGCTATCGATTGGTACTCAAAGAAAGTGGGTTAATAACAGATGAATTAACAAAGCAGTATAGGCAAGCAAGCCTTTCTACCTCGAATGATTTGGATAATCTTAAGAGATATATTGTTGGTTCAGAGCAAGAAAAGGCGTTTTTGTGGATCAAAGGTGCCTTCGATGAGATTGATAAATCCACTAAACAGGTAGCTCCGACCATTATAAGAGGGTTCGCCATTGAAATAGTTACGTCTATCCAAAAAGATGTATCGTCACATGCAGATGATCAAACGGTAGGCATTGTGAAGCGAATCTTGGAGGCCCATTCAATGGGGATGTTAGTTGACATTCTTAATGATTATATCGAGGGAATTTTTAGAACATTGGAACAAAGGGCGGAACATCGAAGTCCTATCATTCAAAGCGTTGTGCAATATATTCAAGAACATTTTCATGAGGAACTTTCTTTGAAAACCTTAAGCTATAAATTTCATATAAATTCGATTTACTTAGGACAACTTTTCCAGAAAGAAACGGGCTTAGTATTCTCTGAGTATATTAATCATTTAAGGCTCAAAAAAGCAAAGCAATTGTTGAGAGGGACACATTTAAAGGCTGGAATAATTGGAAAACAAGTTGGCTATTCGGATTCCGCTTATTTTTATAAACAGTTTAAAAAGGCGGTGGGGATTACACCATCAGCTTGGAGAACCATGAATATCAAATCTTGATATCCCGTCATGCGGGATTTTTTTGTTTTTTAGGAGCGTCTCTGATCCTAAAAGAATCACAAAAATGCCAAATAAACGATCGAATGTTTAATAAGTACAGTAAATCTTAGTATTGTTAACTTTATACATTTTTGACTTTTTCTTAATATAGAGATGTAAGGGTTTTCAATAAAAAGGAGGAGGGGCTTTGTGAATCGTATCAAGAGTTTTTTCCAAGATGTTTATAAGAATCGAGTATGGCTCCTCATGGTTTTACCAGGAACCATTTGGCTATTGTTATTTTCATATCTTCCGATGTTTGGAACGGTCATTGCCTTTAAAAATTTTCGATATGATCCGAATGGTTTTTTTGCAAGCATCCTAAATAGTGAGTGGGTCGGCTTTGAAAACTTCAAGTTTTTATTTAATACAAATGATGCCTGGATCATTACAAGAAATACCGTTCTATATAATTTAATCTTTATCGTGGTAGGGCTTGTATTAGCAGTGTTTGTAGCGATTGTTCTAAATGAGCTTGCAAATAAGAAGTTGTCGAAAATTTACCAAACAGGAATGCTGTTTCCACACTTTTTATCATGGGTTGTTGTTAGTTATTTTGTCTTTACGTTTCTAAGCGTGGATAGAGGACTGCTTAATAATATACTTCTATGGTTTGGAGTGGAAGATCGTATATCCTGGTATAACGAAGCGAAATATTGGCCTTTTATTATCGTTCTAACAAGTATGTGGAAGGGCGTTGGTTATGGAAGTATCGTTTATTTAGCAGCTATAGTTGGGATTGATAAAAACTATTACGAAGCCGCTATGATAGATGGTGCCAATAAGTGGCAACAAATTCGTAATATTACAATTCCGATGATTACACCGCTCATTGTTATTTTAACCATTTTAAATGTTGGGAGGATTTTTAGTGCAGACTTTGGTCTGTTTTTTCAGGTTCCTCGTGATTCAGGTCCATTATATTCCGTAACAAACGTTATAGATACTTATGTATACCGTGGGATAACGACAATGGGTGATATTAGTATGAGTACGGCCGCTGGTCTTTATCAATCAATTGTAGGGTTTGCCTTAGTCATGCTGACAAATTATCTTGTTCAGAAGGTTGATAAAGAATATGCCCTATTTTAAAAAAATCGAGAGAGAAAGGAGAGTGGCCGCAGTTTTGTGGCAAATACAATGATAACAAATCAAAATAGCTCTCAACCTACTCCATTAAACAAAGGCAATGCTCAAAATCAAGTAAATCAACCACACAAGCGTAAGAAAAAGTACACACCACATGGTCTAAGCGGATTTCCTAACCTTATTATGAATATATTGTTTGCCGCATTTTCTATGATGTGTATCTTTCCATTTCTATATGTAATCGTCATCTCTTTAACGGATGAAAAAACCTTAGCTCGAAATGGATATCAGCTGTTACCTGAGATATGGAGTTTCGAAGCATATCGATACTTGTGGCAAATGAAGGATCAGTTACTGCAATCTTATACGATAACGATTATAGTAACGGTGCTTGGTACACTTGTCAGTGTAATGATGATTTCTTTATATGCCTATGCCATTTCCAGAAAGCAATTCAAATATCGCGGTTTCTTTACTTTTATTGCATTCTTCACGATGCTATTTAGTGGAGGACTAGTTCCTTTCTATATAGTAGCAACCCAGTTTTTACATTTACGTAACTCCATTTGGGCTTTGATCTTACCACTTGCAATGAATGCATTCTACATTCTAATCATGAGGACCTTTTTCCAAAGGTCTGTACCAGAATCCATTTTGGAGTCGGCTAGAATTGATGGAGCGAGTGAATTAAGGATATTTGTTAAAATTGTCGTTCCACTATCATTACCAGGTCTTGCAACGATTGCCCTTTTTAGTACATTGGGTTACTGGAATGATTGGTTTAATGCATTGTTGTTCATTGATGAACCGCACTTGGTGCCACTACAGTCTATGCTGATGAAAATTGAAAACAACATAGAATTTTTAAGGCAAAATTCGTTAGCAGGAGGTATACAAAATGATTTATTAAGTGCAGTACCTCAGGACGCTGCAAAAATGGCAATGGTCGTTATTTCAACTTTGCCAATAGCGATTGCCTATCCGTTTTTCCAAAAATACTTCGTTAATGGATTGACAATCGGCGGGGTTAAGGAATAATTGATTTTTGAAAAAAACAAATAAAAGGGGGGAATTAAAATGAATAAGAAGTTAGCTATTATTCTAGTACTCTTATTAAGTTTATCAACATTTTTAGCTGCATGTAGTGGAGGGGATTCAGAAAAAACGAGCGGAAGTAAAGCGGGTGAAGGAAAACCTTATGAAATTACGTGGTACACAATCGGGACACCTCAAAAAGATGCTGATAAAGTCATGGAGGAAGTAAGTAAATACACGAAAGAAAAAATTAACGCCACCGTTAAAATGAGACAAATCGACTGGGGCGATTATGATCAAAAAATGCAAGTTATGATTGCTTCAGGTGAATCATTTGATATTGCCTATACTGCAGGTGGAAACTATGTGTTAAATGCACAAAAAGGGGCATTTAAAGACCTAAATGAACTTCTTGACACACATGGAAAAGAATTGAAAGCAACGATTGATCCAGCTTACTTAGAAGGAGCTAAAATTGATGGAAAGCTTTATGGCATTCCTTCAAACAAAGAAGTAGGTCAGCAAAGTGTGTACGTATTCAACAAGGATATCGTCGATAAATACAATATGGATATTTCAAGGATTCACTCGTTGGAAGACTTGAAGCCTTTATTGAAAACCGTTAAAGAAAATGAGCCAGACTTTACACCGATTGCCACTTTCAAACCGTATCTACCATTTGATTATGTATTGGAAGATGAATTGCCGTTTGCGTTTCCTCTAGAAGGAGATAAAGGAAAAGTAGTTAATATCTTCGAATCGGATATTATGATGGAAACGTTAAAAACGATGCACGAATTCTATAAAGCGGGTTATATAAAAGCGGATGCAGCAACAAGTACAGATCCATGGCCGTTAGAGGTACAAAACTGGTTCGTACGTAAAGAAATGTACCAGCCATATGCGGAATTGATATGGTCCCGTTCTGCAGGTTATAACGTAGCCGTTCAACCGATGCATGATCCGATTACATTTAACAACTCTGTAACAGGCGCCATTCAAGCTATCTCTGCAACTTCAAAAAATCCAGAAAAGGCCATGGCGTTCTTAAACCTATTGAATACAGATCCATACCTTCGCAATTTAATTGATAGAGGTATTGAAGGCGTGCATTACGAAGAGGCCGATAACGGGAAGATTAAAGACCTTCCTGCTCGTATAGAAAGCTACAACATGCCAAGTTACTCTCTAGGAAACCATTTCATTCTTAAATTATATGAAAATGATCCCGAAGATAAATGGGATGCGTTCAAAAAATTCAATGAGGCTTCTGTTCAAGCTCCAACCTTAGGTTTTTATTTCGATACGAATCCTGTCCGAACGGAGATCGCAGCAATCGCGAACGTTGCGAATGAATATGCACCTCCCCTGTTAACTGGAAGTGTTGACCCTGAGAAATATTTGCCAAAGGCCAATAAGAAGTTTAAAGAAGCTGGATTGGATAAAGTGCTTGCAGAAATTCAAAAACAATATGATGAGTGGAAGAAAGATAACTAATAGATTTTATTCAGGAGGCAAAGTCGGAGAGTTAATTTTCCGGCTGCTTTCTTTTTGGGGAAGGCAGGAGTGAAAATGAGTATAGAAGTAGAAAAGAATATTTACCAGTTTCCGAAAGACTTTTGGTGGGGATCTGCATCATCTGCAACGCAAATGGAAGGGTTCTCCGGGGCAGATGGTAAAGGGAAGAATATATGGGACCACTGGTATGAAACAGAACCGAATCGTTTTCACCAAGGTATTGGACCGGATAAAACTTCACTGTTTTATACGAATTTCATTGATGATATTCACCTCATGAAGGAAACGGGGCATAACAGTTTTCGGTTTTCTATCTCGTGGTCCCGCCTGTTTCCAAAGGGGCGTGGAGAAATGAATCCAAAGGCAATCGACTTCTATAATTCTGTCATTGACACCTTATTGGAGAATGGAATAGAGCCTTTTGTGAATCTCTATCATTTTGACATGCCCATGGCTATGCAAGAAGAGGGTGGTTGGGAAAGCCGCTCTGTAGTCGATGCGTATGTGGAATATGCGTCTGCTTGTTTCGAGAACTTTGGAGACCGGGTGATGAAGTGGTTCACACATAATGAGCCAATCGTACCTGTTGAATGCGGTTATTTATATGGATATCATTATCCAGCATTTTGTGACTTTGGAAAGGCTGTTCAAGTTGGGTTCCATTCAGTATTATCCTCCGCAAAAGCAATTAAGGCATACCATGATAAAGAGCTAGGAGGAAAAATTGGAATCATACTGAATGTCACTCCCTCGTATCCAAGGAGTAATCACCCTGCTGACGTAGATGCTGCCGAAAAAGCGGATTTACTATTCAACCGTTCCTTTCTAGATCCTTCAGTCAAAGGCACTTTTCCTGAGAAGCTAATAGAGATGTTGCGGGTAGAAAACTTTTTGCCTAAATATTTAACTGAAGATTTGGATATTATCCGAGACAATACAGTCGATTTATTAGGGATTAATTACTACCAGCCGCGAAGAGTCAAGGCGAAGGAAAATATTCCGAATCCAAATGCTCCATTCATGCCAGAACGTTACTTTGATCATTATGACATGCCAGGTAAAAAGGTGAACCCATATAGAGGCTGGGAGATTTATGAAAAGGGCGTCTACGATATTTTAAAAAACATCCAAGAAAACTATGGGAATATCGAATGTTTCATATCGGAAAGCGGTATGGGAGTTGAAGCGGAAGAGCGCTTCAAGGATGAAAGTGGAATGATTCAGGATGATTATCGAATTACCTTTTATGAAGATCATTTAAAGTGGATACATCAAGCACTAAACGAAGGTGCCAATGTAAAAGGGTATCATGTATGGACATTCATAGATAACTGGTCATGGTTAAATTCATATAAGAACCGATATGGGCTAGTAGAAGTGGATTTAACTAAAAACTTCAGGCGTACAATCAAGAAATCAGGTATATGGTACAAGCAATTATCTGATAACAACGGTTTTTGATTGATGGAAGAGGACTGATGAGCGATTATTCTATCAGGATATCACGAAGGAAGTGAAGGGAATGGACAAGTATCTTCTTGGCATCGATTTGGGTGGAACAAACTTGAGAATGGCCGTCGTTACATCGGAAGGCAACCTTATAGAAGAGGTCAAAGTAAAAACGGAAAGTGACAAAGGACCGAAACATGTCATCCATAACATGATCACCATATGCGAAGGCCTGCTGCAAAAACGAAATATTGAAGCGATAGGGATCGGAGCTCCCGGTCCTTTAGATTCAAGGCAAGGGATTATTTTAAACCCTCCCAATTTACCAGGGTGGGACGAGGTTCCTTTAACTCTAATGTTAAAAGAAGCTTTAGGGAAAAAAGTAGTCCTCGATAACGATGCCAACGCAGCTGCTTTAGCGGAAGCAGCAATTGGGGCAGGCAAAGGAAAAGAATCCGTATTTTATATGACTATCAGTACAGGAATCGGAGGAGGATATATCTATCGAAATCAGTTGATTCAAGGTGCCAATTTCTGTGCGGGTGAAGTTGGCAACATGGTGGTTAATCCAGATGGACCACCGCACCCTATTCTGAATGTTGGCTCTTTGGAAACTTTGGCAAGCGGTACTGCTGTGCAACGTCTTGGAAAAGAAAGGTTAGGTGTGGCAGGAGATGCGGGCGAAGTGTTTACTCTGGCGATGAACGGTCAGCAGGAAGCGAAGGAGATTGTTGATGCGGTGCTAACTTATTTGGCAAAAGGAATCTCCAATATCGTTCATACAATTGATCCGCATATCATCGTGTTAGGCGGGGGAGTCATGCAATCAAAAGAGTATATAATGCCGCTTCTTCTTGAAAAAGTAAATGATTACTTATATCCACAGCTACGTAATAAGGTACAAATTGAATGTGCCTCGTTAGGAACAAAAGCGGGTGTTATCGGAGCGGCACTGTTGACACAGCAAGGATATGCCAGGAAGTGAAGGGGATGACAATGAAAGCTTACATGGTGCTTGATATTGGCGGAACTTACATAAAGTATGCGGTGATGGATGAAAAATCAAAGAAACTGGAATGGGGGAAGATTCCAACCCCTAAAGAAGGATTAGATATATTTTTAGATCAAATCACCGAAATAGTTCATCGTTATTCGAATTCATTTGACATTCAAGGCATCGCTTTAAGTTCGCCTGGTGCCGTAGATGTGGAAACAGGGTTTATTGGCGGCGCAAGTGCTATTCCCTTTATACATGGCATTTACATGACAGAAAAGCTAAAGGAACGAACAGGTCTGCAGGTGTCCATAGAAAACGATGCAAACTGCGCAGCATTGGCAGAAGGCTGGCTGGGTGCAGCAAAAGGAACTGATTTCTACATTTGTATTGTAGTTGGTACAGGAATTGGCGGGGCAATCGTGATTAACCAATCCATTCTCCGTGGAGCTAACCTCCATGGAGGTGAGTTTGGATACATGATAATGGGTGAATCAGGTAAGAGCCCTCTACAATCAACTTGGAGCAATGTTGCATCGACAAACTCACTAGTAGAAGAAGTCGAATGGAGAAAATCTCTAGCAAGGGGAACGTTGGACGGTGAAGAAATATTTCGATTGGCGGAAGCAGGAGATTCGATTGCGAATGAATGCATTGCCAACCTATTTAAGAAACTGGCAACGGGAATCTATAATTTGAAGTATGTACTAGATCCTGACAAGATTCTAATCGGCGGGGGAATCAGCAAGCGCCCGGATGTAATAGAAGGCATAAATAGTGAACTGGCACAATTGAAGAATGATATCTCTACATTGGATATTACGGTTGAAGCTTGTAAATTTGAAAACGATGCCAACTTAATTGGCGCCCTCTTTCATTTCCTGAATCGAAAATAGGGAGCGCCTTACCTTACACTAGCATGAATAAAGAAGGGAATAACAAAACGATCGCTAAAAGTTTCTTGTTTGAATTCTATTAAAAAGGATGACTTTAATAATATAAACTTACCTCCTGCATATAAATGGATCATGGAGGTGCCTTATGAAATTCAAAAGGGTTGGTTTTTTAATCATTACTAGTTCAACGATATTGGTTACTCTTTCAATCATTATTAGCGGATTTATCATCAGTTTAAACATTAGCTACCAATATAAATTCATTCAAGATTCTTTAAAAGATGTGAAATCAGAGAAATTATTTTCTCAAGTAATGCGTACGGAGAATCATTATTTTTTTCAAGATACCGGTGAAAATTGGCTAACATTAGGAAGCGTTTCAATGTATCTAATGGAGTTAGGTGTAAATATAAGGACGGATGACATTAGAACCTTTTTAGGGAGTGAACTGCCTGGACTATCCGCTTACGATTATGAAATTGCAGTTGCCGGAGAAGGGACTGATATTTCTACATTACCCTTGGAATCTTCACCACCTACGGATGTTTTGTTAAAAGAAAGAGATGTAGTTGAAGACGAGCTACAAAATAAAGGGCATGAAGAGGATTCAACAATCAAAAATAGCCCTGAAATCCAAAATAAAACAGTATTTATATATCAAACTCATAGTTGGGAATCGTACCTTCCTCTGTTAAGAGGTGCTAAAGTTCCGGATGATGCGATAAGTAACGACAATAGAGTTAATGTCGTCGCTCTCGGAAGTCGATTAAGTAATAAATTGAATCAAAAAGGTATAGGAACGGAACATGATCAAACTAACATGACTCAAGAATTGAATAAGAGACAATGGAAATCAACTAGATCTTATTCCATGTCTGGTGCTATCATTGAAGCAAATGCAAACAAAAATGGGAAATTGGAGTATTTTATAGACATCCATCGTGATTCCTCACGTAAAGATATAACGACCAAAACTCTAAATGGAAAAGATTACGCGAAGCTTTTTTTTGTAGTCGGCAAAGGCAATGAAAAATATGAAAAAAACCTGCAGTTTGTAAAAAAATTAAATACAGAGCTTGAAAAAAGATACCCAGGTATAAGTCGTGGCATATTCCTTAAACCTAATAGTATGGGTAATGGGGTGTATAACCAAAATATCTCTGAAAAGGCCATCCTAATTGAAGTAGGTGGCGTAGATAATGACTTTGAAGAACTAGATAGAAGTATTGATGCGTTTTCTGAAGTGTTTTCATACGTCTATTGGAAAGAAAATGAAGCTAAAGAGGTAAACGGACAATGAGGCAGAAAACAAATAAAAGCTCCTTGAAATGGCTTTTATTCACTTTTTCATCGACCTTCATTAGCTTGCACATTACAGGAGTAACGACCTTCACTTTCGCTTTTTTTATGTGCGGCCTTTTATTCTCCATGCTTTATTTATACAAAGAAGAATTGGAAAGGAAAAAGCACCAAACAGGTGCTTTTTTAGTTATTTCAAGCAACATATGGGTCCCGCCTAAGAGGACTTTTAACGTCGCATTACACACGTTATTGAATAGTTCCTGGGCGAGGGAAGAAGAATAACGCTAGGATTGATTTTGAAATTTTTGATTACTTAAGGAGAATAAAAAGTATGTCGAACGTGGAAAAAAATAAAGAAACAGTGAAAAACTATTATGAAACGGCTTTTGGTGGTCAACCTGAACTGGCTGTCAAGCGATATATGGGGCCAAGATATATCCAGCATAATCCAGAAGCGGACAACGGACCGGAAGCGTTTATTGGATTCGTGCATGCGCTGCGAGGTGAAAATCCTGAAATGAAGCTTGAGATTAAGCGGATTTTCGGAGAGGACGACTATGTCGTCACCCATTCCCATCTGATCTTGAACCCGAATGATCCTGGATTGGCTCTGGCCGACTTCTTCCTGCTAGAAGATGGCAAGGTCGTTGAGCATTGGGACGTGATCCAGACGGTGCCGGAGAAGGCTAAGAATACAAATAGCATGTTCTAATTGGTACGCTGCAAGCTCATCATGCTCTTGCAGCGTACCGATTGGGTAACTTGTGATTCCTATATTACGCAGGCGTATCATCGCTCATAGGCGACACATCATCGAAAGAAACGAATTTACATATACGATCGTTATTACTAAATCATCATGTTATCAATAGTTCTTTATGCCTCGTTGCATACATGTTCGCTTTTATAAAACTTTTCCCGGCACCTTTTAGGGAATACCTTCTGAGATTCCCCGAACAACTCTTCCAAGCTCACCAAATCCTCTATCAAGTGCCACAAAATAATAACTTTCCATTTACCTGTGACTGAGCATACCACTGTTTTGCTCTTGGGAATTTTACCCTAAAATGAAGTCCGAGCCATGATAAATCATAATGGTCATATTTTTATGACTACTTCACAAAAAAGTGACTACTTTTATTTTTTGAACTATGGATATACCATATACCTATACTTGATAACACAAAAAGTAAATCTTTTTATAGCCAGTCGAGTACACGGTAAGAAGTAACGAGCTGATAGTACAGACCAGTTATAACAACAATCAATAAGACAAAATATATATGGAGGAAAACACAATGAAGATATTAGTAACAGGTGCTACAGGAAAATTAGGCTCAAAAGTAGTTGAAGCCCTATTGAAAATTGTACCGGCAAGCCAACTTGCTGTCAGTGTACGTAATATGGACAAAGCGGAACAATTACGTGCACGTGGAGTGGACATCCGCCAAGGAGATTTTGACCATCCAGAAACATTGGATACTGCTTTTGAAGGGATTGACCGTTTATTGATCATTTCCGCGGATGGTGACAATGAAACAAGAATTCCACAACACAGAAATGCGGTAGCTGCGGCAGAGCGTGCCGGAGTCAAATTTATTGCTTATACTAGCATAACCAATGCAAAGGAAAGTAAAAACTTCCTTGCTCCCACTCATCAGGCAACAGAAGAAGCTATTTTAAAAACAGGAATTCCTTATTCTTTTTTACGAAACAACTGGTACCTGGAGAATGAAATTTCAAGTATTCAAGGTGTTCTAGCCGGAGCTCCATGGGTGACATCAGCAGGAAATGGCAAGGTAGGCTGGGCACTTCAACAAGATTATGCAGAAGCTGCAGCAGCGGTCCTATCTGGTAAAGGGCACGAAAACACCATCTACGAGCTTTCTGGAAAGTTAATGACTCAAGAAGAACTTGCTTCCACTCTGGGCTCTGTATTAGGTAAAGAAGTACCTGTGCAACAGGTTGATGATGCTACCTATACGGATATAATGAAAGGCGCTGGTGTACCGGATTTCCTTCTTCCTATGCTTGTTGATATCCAAAAAGACATTCGTGAAGGCACATTAGAGGTCGAGAGCCATGATCTCGAGAAACTTCTCGGACGAACCGTTACACCAACGAAAGAGGCACTTACTCAAATTGTTAAAGGAAATATCCAATAAATAGTTATTGTTAGAAAAACACGTTTGACGTTGAACAACAAAAATGGTCTAGTCTTAAACAAATGAAATGATTTATAACAATAAATAGAGGTGTTTTTTATGCAAGTAGAGATTTGGGCAGACTTTGCATGTCCATTCTGTTATATTGGCAAACGTCGTTTCGAAAAAGCGCTAGAGGAATTTGAGCACAACGATGGTATTGAAATTGTCTACCGAAGTTTCGAACTGGACCCCAATGCTCCCAAACATGTGTCTCATGATGTTTATGACATGCTCTCCAACAGATATGGCATGAGCCGTCAGGAAGCCATCAACATGAATCAGAGTGTGATCAAACAGGCAGCAGACGAAGGACTTCAGTTTCAGTATGAAGGCATGGTGCTAACGAATACATTCGATGCACATCGACTAAGACATTTCGCTGATCAATACAGTAAGGGTGCTGTGGTATCGGAGCTGTTGTTCCAAGCGTATTTCACCAAATCAAAGGATTTGAGCGACCACACAATGCTCGCCGACCTGGCAGTAGAAGCAGGACTTGATCGTGAAGAAGCCCTCTCCATGCTAGCTGGTAAGCAGTTCGCTGAGCAAGTGCGTTCGGAAGAAGAAAAAGGTAGACGTCTTGGTATACGCGGTGTTCCATTCTATGTCATTAACCATAAACATACGGTATCAGGCGCTCAGGCAGGCACTGTGTTCCTGAACGCTTTACAGCAGGGGTGGGAAGACCAGCAACAACTGAAAATTGTAAAATCGACGAGCGATGCTGCTTGTGCAGATGGCTCCTGTGTCATTAAGGACCGACGTCAAAGTACGAGAAAATGATGAACGAGTATAGCGTTGTGCAGTATGAGGGAGGTTGAAAAATCTCCCTCTTTTTGTGCGCTAGGCATGAGTGGAATCCATGCTGCTAGTGATTTAGCACAGTCAAAAATGAATGATCTGGAGCTATGGCAAGTAGAAATACAAAGTGGGGAAATTACGTTTATACTCTTCAAAATAAAATTTTGAGGAGGAAAATATAATGTCATTATAGAACAAAAAAACATAGAGCAAGAGGATTGAAGAAGCCTTTATGGAGTTGCCGAGTGGTATGCTTATGTACAATCGAGACAAGCTTTAAATCAATCTCTATAGGTAGCATCAGCAAGGGAACAGAGGAAATCAATGGACTTAACTCGTATAATTGCAGGGTCTTACAATTGTCTATGTTCAAGAGATGCTAATTTAAAATGCATATCAAAATCAAGGCATTGCAATAATCATGATGTCGTATGTCCGAAAAGTATAAGCTTATAAGTCAAAAAATACTTTTAACAGAAGAGCACCTGATGTACTACTACGAGAAGGACGTCATCAATCCTGTGATAATAGGAATGAGTGTTATGAACCTTTAGATAGTTCGGTGAAAAAATAAAATAATAGTAATGATAAGATCGATTGGTTTATATCTTAATATATCTAAGGAGGGGTAACTATGGAAAAGCTAGAATATGAATGGGTAAAACAAACACGTCAGATTTTATTGGACCAGTGTGGAGAATTGGATGAAGCTGATTTTACTAAAGAGTTTGAATTTGGTTTTCAGAGTATTAGAAATTCTTTAGTTCATGTGGCAGGCTGCTATCATGCTTGGTTAGGTTCTTTTGTACTTTCAGAAACTTCATCGCCTTTATTTACGAAGGAAGTGATTAATAATATGCAGTTAGATGATATTCAACGTTATTTTCAACAAGCAGATATATATGTAGAACGTGTATTTGAACAATTCACAAACAAATTTGATGAGTTTATCGACAAAGAGCTTTCTTGGAGAACCGGCAGTGGGTTTGTAAAAAAAACGCCACACCAATTACTATTCCATACAATTACACATGAGTCGCACCATAAAGGGCAAATTGTAACGATGTTGCGTATTCTTGGCCATATTCCTGAAAATACAGACATATTGGGGTTGCCTTAATTCGCTATATGATAGATATCGAAGTATCAGGAGCACGATTCTTGAGGAGATTCGTCGTCCTTCATGAGCGAAAGGGACAGGGTAGCTGAAGAAGTGACACCACGTTTTAGAGGTATCTTCACCTTGATGATTAAAATAAATGGTAATTGGAGTTTTTTAGATGAAGATAATGGAGGATATTATGAGGTTAAAACCAATTGAAGCGGCACAACAGTTTATCTTTAAGCATTTTCCAAATTGCCAAGGAACTTTATTAGCTGGAAGTGTCGTTCGAGGTGAAGCGACAGACACATCGGACCTTGATATTGTTGTTTTTGATAAAGACCTTATTTCACCTTACAGAGAGTCATTCATTGACTTTGGATGGGCTATAGAGGTTTTTGTGCATAATCTAACCTCGTATAAGCATTTTTTTGAAAGTGATTGCGAAATGGCAAGGCCATCTTTGCCTAGGATGGTTTCAGAAGGAATTATTTTAAAAGATGACGGAATAATAGAACCCATAAAAAAAGAGGCTAAAGAAATATTGGACCAGGGTCCGAAGATAGGGTCAGATGAAACCATTAAAACGAAGCGATATTTTATAACTGATGCACTAGACGATTTAATAGGCTGTAAATATAGAGCCGAAGAAATTTTTATTGCTAATACTTTAGCTGAACTTGTTAGTGAATTTTATTTAAGATCAAACCTTCAATGGATTGGCACTTCTAAATGGATGGTACGCTCTTTAAAACAATATGACCAGAAATTCGCTAATCATTTTGTTGAAGCCTTTGATGTTTTATATAGGACAGGTGATAAAAATAAAGTTGTGCAATTAGTTGATAAGGTTTTGGAACCATATGGTGGACAGTTGTTTGATGGCTTTTCGTTGGGGAAAAATCAGCCTGAATAATAACCATTACTTCCTAGCTCCTGATAGATACAGTCTGGTTTCAAATCGTATGTGCGATCTGTCTATAGCAACCACTTGCTAATGTTTTTCTTTTTCTGGTTTCCTCACATATTGTGCATGATTCTATTTGTACTAATTTTTTTAGTGTCCAGCTAAGCGGAGCCTCGTCATTAAAACGTTCTATTTAAGTCTGCTAACCATTTGAAAAAGGGGGGGCGTCTAGTATATAAAAAGTTTATTTCAGTTTCAATATATTAGGAGGAAGAGTCAGATGGAAATAAAATGGATTGGTGTTAGCGTCCTCACCGGTTTCTTTCTACTGGAGCTTGGTGCGATGGCTGCGTTCAGTTACTGGGGTTATCATATTAAGACAGGAGCAGCGGTCAGCGTTATACTCGCACTTGCCACCCCCGTGGTCATAGCCGTTTTATGGAGTATGTTTCTCTCCCCGAAGGCATCGCTCCCCATCTTCTCCTTCCCCATCCGAACGACGCTTAAGCTGGTTGTGTTCATTGTTGCTTCCGCATCTTTGTATGCAAGCGGGCAAAGCACGCTCGCGGTTATTTTTCTGACGGTGTCCCTTCTTATCGTGGCAGCAGTATTTATCTTGAAACTTCATAAAATAAATAAAGTAAATTAAGTGGATTAGTCTAAAATCGAACTTCAAAAATCGTGGGCCTATCTGGAATAAGGAGATGTGATAGGTGAAGATGGGAAATTTCCCATTTTAACGAATTAAAATTATCGTAGCAAAAGTTTTTGTAATATAAGAGTTTATGATTCCGCCCCCCTTTTGTCTACAAACTGAGCCCTACTCGAATGAGAAGGGCTTTTAACATTTTATGAATATTCGAATTCTGTTAATAAGATGTTTTTTCCGGCGGTGCTACTTTCGCTGCCGGAAATGAAAATAATATCAAATTGGTCATGGCAAGGTTCATGAACAATTTTTCAAGTCCCCTTAGAGTAGTCCAACGCATACCATGCTTTTCTTTTGCATCTGCGAATACACGCTCGATCGTTCCTATACGTTTCGCATATATAGCTTTTACATCCTGATGATGACGCAGACGATCTGGCCTTCCACATGTGTTTGTTAAATAACAAAAATGACTCGAGGGAGGGGCTCCCCGGCCGCCTGATAAGCGAGTGCCTCTCGTTACAATCAACGGTCTACAGTAGGAGCCTTTTTTCTCACATTTAGTAATCTAATGATGGAATAAAAGGTAGTTGTTAACATCTGGGTATATTGAATTTTCAGAAAATTATTGATACTATAATGATGATTATAATCCAGTGAGGATTGAAGCTTCATAGGACCATTTATTTGGAAAAAAACTACAATATTAAAGGAGTGGATTTAATGGATCAATTATTTAAAGGATTAGATGATATTTATAACGAAATCGTCGATATTCGGCGCTATCTTCATCAACATCCCGAGCTCTCTTTTGAAGAAGTGAATACAGCAAATTATATTGCGGCCTACCATGAAAAACTTGGGCATAAAGTACGCAAAAATGTAGGGGGAAATGGTGTTTTAGCTTATCTGGAAGGAGATAAACCGGGACCGACGGTTGCATTACGGGCGGACTTTGATGCACTTCCGATTCATGAACAAACGGACGTTCCGTTTAAATCGGTTAACGAAGGAGTCATGCATGCATGCGGCCATGATGGGCATACAGCAACATTATTAGGTCTTGCTAAAGTTCTGAATGGCATGAAGTCGGAAATTGAAGGAACCGTGGTTTTTCTCCATCAACATGCCGAAGAATTGCCACCGGGTGGAGCCATTGCCATGATAGAAGATGGCTGCCTAAATGGGGTGGATGTTATTTTTGGGACGCACTTACAGGCGCAGATGCCTTTAGGTGAAATTGGTTATCGGTCAGGCCCGCTCCAAGCTGCACCTGATCGATTTGATATAACCATTCAGGGTAAAGGCGGACATGGCGCTGCTCCGCATGAAACAAAGGACAGTATTGTAATTGGAGGACAGCTGATAGGCAATCTGCAACAAATCGTTAGCCGGAAGGTAGATCCATTGGAATCTGCCGTTGTATCTGTTTGTGCCTTTGAAGCAAAAAATCCTTACAATGTCATTGCAGATACAGCTACATTAACTGGTACGGTTCGAACATTTAAAGAGGAGATTCGTGATTTTATAGAAAAAGAAATTGAAAGAGTCGTGAAGGGAACATGTATTGTATCCGATGCAACCTATGACTATACATATACAAGAGGGTATCCGACGACAGTGAACCACGAGGAGGAAACTGAATTCGTTGCGAAATGGGCTCACTCGGTCCCTGGCGTTGAATCTGTTAATGAAACCCCGCCTATTATGGGCGGTGAAGACTTTTCCTATTATTTAGAAAAAGTAAAAGGAACATTCTTTTTCACAGGAGCAAAAAGTCCGGATTGGGAGCAAGCCTATCCACATCATCATCCAAAGTTTGACATCGATGAACGCTCATTATTAATCGCTGCAAAAACCCTTGGGGTAGCAACATTACAATACATGAAGAATAATGCAAAAGCTTTATCATCACAACAAGTATAAAAAAATAGTGAAAATAAGGGGCCTATTCACATTTGGCCCCTTAATTAACACCAATAACGAAAAGGGATGATAAAGATGACAAACGAAACACAGACACTATGGAAAGATTGGCGAGTGCATGCCACCGTCTTTGCTATCGTATTACTGTCTGAAACGATAGGCACACACGAAATTCCATTAGGACCAGGAGTTATTTTATTATTGCCGATGCTTTATGCAGTTATAATCGGAATTTTATTATTCTTCACCCCACTTGTTAAGGAAAAGCAATCCAAAAGTGCGGAATCACTTGTTTTTATATCAGTTACATTACTTATTGCGAAGTTTGGAGTACAGGCGGGCCCAGCCTTGCCTCTGTTAATTGAAGCAGGCCCTGCGCTGCTGCTTCAGGAAATAGGGAATCTCGGCACCATTTTTCTGGCCCTTCCAGTCGCAGTTTTACTAGGATTGAAACGAGAATCCATCGGAATGACACACTCCATTGGACGTGAGCCCAATGTCGCTTTAATAACGGATAAATACGGTTTTTCCTCACCGGAAGGCCGTGGAGTGATGGCCGTATATATTTTCGGTACCGTTTTCGGCGCTATTTTTATGGGATTAATATCTGGATTGTTAGCGACTATTACGCCGATTCATCCATTATCCTTTGCCATGGCTACAGGAATAGGCAGTGGAAGTATGGCAGCAGCTGCATTAGGACCTCTAGTTACGGCGTTTCCAGAAATGAAAGATCAGATTATTGCTTTTTCAGGTGCAAGTAACCTTGCAACATCTGTAACAGGTTTATACGTGAGTATTTTCATTGCTTTGCCTCTAACAGAAAAAATCTATGTCTGGATGACAAAAAGGAAAACTAAAAATATGAAATCGAATGTGGGGGCGTAACCAATGTTAAAGAACATCCAAGAATGGGTTTTAGTCTTAGGCATTATTGGAATTGTGGTGTTAACCGGAAATTGGATCGGCTATGATATACTCCCAATAACTGCTTTACCGGGAATGATTATATTAATCCTTATTTCTTTAGCTGGCCTTATTATCGGTAAACTAGTCCCACTCAAAATTCCCAGTATAGCTTACATAGGAATAATAGGTTTTATCCTTACTGTCCCAAGCATGCCTGGATCAGATCAACTTGTAAAGTGGACTGCAGATGTCAGTCTATTAGCAATAGCTACACCTATCTTAGCCTATGCGGGGATAGGCATTGGCCGTTCATGGGCAGACTTTGCCAAACTAGGTTGGAGAACGATCGTTGTTGGAATGTGTGTATTACTTGGGACCTTTTTAGGTTCTGCAATCATTGCTGAAATCGTCCTACGCTTTCAAGGCATTATATGATTGGAGGGTGAGTGAATGCAGAAAACGAACTTCATTGGTAATTTCCTGTAATAATAATCAATTGTTCGGATTTGAATTTCTTCAACAAAAGGGCATTAATCAGATGTTTCATTGAATCCTTTATGGAATTCAGAATGGAAAACTCACCAAACATGTGAATTCTGCAAAGTTTAGGCCTCCCACAGTTTCCTGTGGGAGGCCTAATGAATTACGAAAAGATATCCATGATGAATCAATGCCTTCCGTCTCGCAATGGACATTGAAGAGGAGGGAAGGTTCCGACTTTAGTCCATCAAGGGGAAATAAGGTAATTATGATATGAAATATATCATTTCATTTTTGGAACGAGAGGATTTACTAGGTACAGCATAATAAGGTTAGAACTGCGGAAACATCACCCTAGCCCAATGTTATAAGGAGTTTGACCACATGGATGAGCTAATAGATAATTTTAAAAGCTGAAATATCATCAAAAGTTATTACTTACAATTGCATTGGACAAAAACCTTGCACAATATACTTTTTTTCATTTCATTTTGAATAATGATCTGAGTGAAAAAGATGCAAAGCTAATTTTTGATATACTTCATGCTTTAGAAGATAAAAAGGAAGGTACTTACCAAACAGCCGAATATGATGCAGTCATTGCTTCCGTGTCCATGGATACCTTGGAAAAGGCATTGTTACATGTAAATATTGATGTGAACCCTATTTATCTAGACCAATATATTGAAGTGGATTTATGTAATTATCTCTTGGAACATTAAAGTATGCTACTGCTGAAATAGCTTTAAAGCACTTTTTTAAAAGGCACGATCCATCATAGAATCAGTTGCTGCTGAAGGCTTAATGAGTCACCCTGGTAAAATCCCTTACATGTGAATATCTTTAAAGTCGAAGGCATCCCGCGGTTCATCCCGGAGGCCTTTTTCACGTGAGCATGTATGGGGTTCTTACAAGCCAATGCTGCTTTATTATTCTATGTTTCACGTTCTTTATTTCCACGCAAATCCAGTGACATCCAGGAAAAGAGCGCTTGCATTATTCGAAATATTGATTATAATACTTGTATACAAGTGTACTTGAACTCTATGAGAAGGTGAATGTATGGCAGAATCAAAGGAATTTTTTTATCCTATAAAATGGCTTTCAAAAGCTTCCGCGGGTGATCGGGTAACTTCGGAGCTTAGAATGCGCATTATTTCGGGCATGATTGAAAGCGGTACCATCTTATCTGAAAATAAAATAGCTGCGGATTTCGGTGTCAGCCGCTCACCGGTTCGTGAAGCGTTAAAAATACTGGCATCTGAAAATATCATTCGCTTGGAAAGAATGGGTGCGGTCGTCATAGGGCTGACGGAAAAAAAATATGCGGAAATTTATGATGTACGGATACTCATCGAGACGTTTGTATTTGAGCGTCTAGTGAGGGTGGAGACGGATGACTTGGTGAGGGAGCTTAGTAAAATTCTAGAAATGATGAAAATTTCCATTAAATACCAAGATGCAGATGAGTTTTCCTATCAGGACGTCCTTTTCCACGAAACGATTATTCGATCCATCGATCATTCCTATATCCTGATGATCTGGGATAATTTGAAACCTGTGATGGAAAGTTTGATTCTTCTATCCATGCGTCATCGTATTAAGGAAAAATATGAAGACTTTACACGGGTCATAAATAATCATCAGCTTTATATCGATGCGATCAAAGCAAAAGATCGAGATCTCATGATCAAATCGCTGCATGTGAATTTTGATGATGTACAAGAGAAGGTCGAAGACTTATGGATGGCCCAACAGATGCTTTCAAAAGGAGTCGGACAAGAAAATGACTAGCTATATGTTAGGTGTAGACATCGGGACAACCAGTACAAAGGCAGTATTATTTACGAAAAAAGGCGATGTGATAGGGCAAGCGAATATTGGCTATCCGCTCTACACACCGGATATGACAACAGCGGAACAGGACCCTGAGGAGATTTTTCAGGCGGTCTTGAAAGCCGTTTCAACGTTAACGAAACAGCATGCCGATAAAAAACCATCATTCATATCATTTAGCAGTGCGATGCATAGTGTGATAGCAATGGATGAAAATAATCAGCCGTTAACCCCTTGCATCACTTGGGCTGATAACCGCAGTGAAGCTTGGGCCCATAAAATAAAAGCTGAATTGGATGGGCATGAGGTGTACAAACGGACCGGGACACCGATTCATCCGATGTCACCATTATCCAAAATCACTTGGATCGTGAATGATTGCAAAGAGATCGCAGCTAAAGCTAAAAAGTATATCGGGATTAAGGAATATATTTTTAAAAGGCTGTTTGATCAATATGTTGTCGATATTTCCCTTGCGTCATCGATGGGGATGATGAATCTCAAAAGCTTGGATTGGGATGGTGAAGCCCTAAGAATTGCGGGAATATCACGCAGTCAATTATCGGAGCTTGTACCAACAACAAAGATCTTCAACAACTGCGACCCTGATATAGCGAAACTGCTTGGAATTGATCCGCAAACCGCTTTTGTGATCGGAGCTAGCGATGGCGTCCTTTCCAATCTAGGTGTAAATGCTATCCGCAAGGGTGAAATCGCTGTCACGATCGGGACAAGCGGTGCCATTCGGACGATCATTGACGAGCCGAAAACAGACGATAAAGGAAGAATCTTTTGCTATGCCTTAACGGAAAAGCATTGGGTGATTGGCGGTCCGGTAAACAATGGGGGAATGGTCCTTCGCTGGATTCGCGATGAATTTGCATCTTCCGAGGTGGAAACAGCCAAAAGGCTCGGAATCGACGCCTATGAAGTGTTAACCAAAATTGCCGACCGTGTAAGGCCAGGCGCCGATGGATTGCTGTTTCATCCATATCTTGCCGGTGAACGTGCTCCATTATGGAATCCAGATGTACGGGGTTCATTTTTCGGATTGACACTTTCACATAAGAAAGAACATATGATTCGAGCAGCACTTGAAGGAGTCATTTACAATTTATACACAGTATTTTTAGCTTTAACGGAATGTATGGACGGTCCCGTGACCCGAATCCAGGCTACGGGAGGCTTTGCCAGGTCGGCTGTTTGGCGGCAAATGATGTCAGATATCTTCGAATCGGATGTCGTCGTTCCAGAAAGCTATGAAAGTTCATGCCTGGGGGCTTGTATATTGGGTTTATATGCTTCTGGGGAAATCGATTCCTTCGAGGTCGTTTCCGAAATGATTGGCAATACCCACAAGCACACACCGAATGATGATTCGGTAAAAGAATATAGGCAGATATTGCCGATATTCATTAACCTATCAAGAGTATTGGAAAACGAATATACGCAGATTGCGAACTATCAAAGAAACTTGATACATGCTGCAAAGTAAACACATGGGGGAGTTACAATGCCATTAGTTATTGTTGCTGTAGGAATTGTCGCTTTATTAATTTTAATAATGGGCTTGAAATTAAACACATTCATTTCCTTGATCGTTGTATCATTTGGAGTAGCTTTGGCACTTGGAATGCCACTTGACCAAATTGTAAAGACTATTGAAGCAGGGCTAGGCGGAACACTTGGCCACTTAGCGTTAATCTTTGGCCTTGGAGCGATGTTAGGTAAATTAATCGCAGATTCAGGCGGTGCGCAACGCATTGCCATGACCCTTGTTAACAAATTCGGTGAAAAGAATATTCAATGGGCAGTCGTGGCAGCTTCCTTTATAATCGGTATTGCTTTATTTTTTGAAGTGGGATTAGTATTATTGATACCGATCGTATTTGCCATTTCAAGAGAACTAAAAGTTTCGATATTGTATCTTGGCATTCCGATGGTAGCGTCGTTATCCGTAACACACGGTTTCTTACCGCCGCACCCAGGGCCAACCGTTATTGCCGGTGAATATGGTGCGGACCTTGGTCAGGTCTTGCTGTATGGCTTCATCATTGCGGTTCCGACCGTTTTTTTAGCTGGACCGGTATTTACGAAGATTGCTAAAAGATTAGTACCTGCATCCTTTACGAAAACAGGCAGCATAGCCTCTTTAGGAGAACAAAAAACATTTAAACTGGAAGACACACCTGGATTCGGGATCAGTGTTTTTACCGCCTTACTTCCGGTCATTTTAATGTCCATTGCTACGATTATCACTTTGCTGCAAAAAACAATGGGCTTTGAAGATAATGGATTGCTGGCAGCGATCCGTTTTATTGGCGAAGCTGGTACATCCATGCTGCTTTCCTTGCTATTTGCGGTCTATTCAATGGGATTGGCAAGAAAAATTCCAATGAAGGATATCATGGATTCCTGTACAAACGCAATCTTGCATATCGGGATGATGCTCTTGATCATCGGAGGCGGCGGAGCCTTCAAGCAAGTATTGATCGACGGGGGTGTAGGTGACTATGTGGCTGAATTATTCAAAGGGACATCGCTTTCGCCAATCCTGCTTGCCTGGATCATCGCGGCAATTCTGCGTATTTCCTTGGGATCTGCCACCGTTGCTTCCTTAACGACAGCTGGCTTGGTTATTCCGATGTTAGGCCAGACGGACGTTAACCTCGCTCTAGTCGTTCTTGCTACAGGAGCGGGAAGTTTAATTGCTTCACACGTTAACGATGCCGGATTCTGGATGTTTAAAGAGTACTTTGGTTTAAGCATGAAAGAAACGTTTGCAACATGGACCTTACTTGAGACGATCATTTCAGTAGCTGGATTAGGCTTCATTCTATTGATCAGCTTATTCGTATAGGTCTTTCCCGGCAGTAAATCCCCCCATTTATCGGAGGGTTTACTGCCTATTATTCTTACATAAAAGGAGAAGAAATAATGTTCAATTCAATTGGTGTAATTGGTTTAGGGGTTATGGGCAGCAATATCGCCTTAAATATGGCTAGTAAAGGGGAACAAGTAGCCGTCTATAACTATACAAGAGATTTAACGGACCAGCTTGTTGCCAAGCTGGACGGTCAGTCGCTCCATCCGTATTACGAAATCCAGGACTTTGTTCAGTCACTGGAAGCCCCAAGAAAGATTTTCCTGATGGTGACGGCAGGCAAGGCGATCGATTCGGTGATCACATCATTGCTTCCTCATCTTGAATCAGGCGATATTATCATGGACGGCGGTAACTCCCATTATGTTGATACGGAACGCAGATATGATGAATTGAAACCTAAAGGCATCAGTTATTTAGGCATTGGTGTTTCTGGCGGGGAAGTCGGGGCATTAAAGGGGCCTTCAATCATGCCAGGTGGGGATAAAGACGCCTATGAAAAAGTAGCTCCGATCCTGACGAAAATCGCGGCCAAAGTAAATGAAGAGCCTTGCTGTACCTATATCGGCCCAAAGGGATCAGGTCATTTTGTGAAAATGGTGCATAACGGGATCGAGTATGCAGATATGCAATTAATCGCCGAAGCTTACACTTTCCTAAGAGAAAGACTCCATTTGGAAGTGAATGAAATTGCTGACATCTTTGAAACATGGAACCAAGGCGAACTGAAAAGTTATTTAATCGAAATAACAGCCGAAATTTTAAGGAAAAAAGATGAAGTAACGGGCTTGCCATTGATCGATGTAATTCTTGATAAAGCGGGACAAAAGGGAACGGGTAAATGGACGAGCATGCAGGCCATCGATAATGGAATACCTGCTTCGATTATTACAGAAGCTTTGTTTGCGCGTTACATATCCGCTCTAAAAGAGGAACGGATGAATGCCGAAAACATCCTGACGGGCCCTGAGAACGTTGGGCAAGAACTCGATAAAAATGAGTGGATCGACTACATCAGACAGGCATTATATATGGGAAAGGTTTGTGCCTACGCGCAAGGCTTCACGCAATATAAAATGTCTTCTGAACTTAACGGCTGGGATTTGCCTTTGAAGGATATTGCGCTGATTTTCCGCGGCGGCTGCATCATCCGTGCCGAATTTTTAAATGTCATCAGTGAAGCCTATCAAGAGCAGCCGAATCTGGCAAATTTATTAATCTCACCATACTTTGCCGAAAAGGTTACCGACTATCAGGCAGGATTGCGAAAGGTTGTTTGTGAGGGGATAATATCCGGTATCTCGTTCCCTTGTTTGAGCTCTTCACTCAATTTTTACGATAGTTACCGAAAAGGCATCTCAAATGCAAACATCTTGCAGGCACAACGTGATTACTTTGGTGCACATACCTATGAACGTCGTGATTTGGCAGGAGTCTTTCACACAGACTGGCAGTGATGTAATTAGTCAGTACAATGGCTTAAAGAGTAAAGATATCGATTTAAAAAGACCACTTTAGAAGTGGTCTTTTTAGTTTGTGGATTCCTATCGCTCTTGAAATTACATTCGTCTTATATCATCATATTATTCATTGTGAAGATAGTCCTGTTTGCGAAAGAATCCCTCTTTTATTCAAGTTATGACTTTTGAGCCATCTTTTGAATTATTTTGGTATTAACTAGGAGGTTTATTCGGGGATGTTATAAAATATAAAACAAATGATAACGTAACGGCTACGAATACGCGTACAAACATTTACGGTACAAGGTTTCTGAATTGGAATTCCATAGGGGGAATATGATGAAAAAATGGACAAGCTGCACACTGAGTTCAATTTTGGCATTTTCTTTATTTATACCTTTCACATCCTATGCACAAGCAAATCCAAACAAGGAGACTGCAGTGAGTAAGGAAGCGGGCAACTCGTTTCCGGTGTTAACAAAAGCAAGAAAACCGGAAGATGCGGGCTTTTCATCGGAAAAGCTGGAAAAGGTCGACCGGTTGATTGAAATGGAGGTGGCTTCCGGGTTCCCTGGGGCTGCGCTGATTGTCATCAAGGACGGAAAAATCGTTAAAAATGATAGCTACGGGTACAAACGGAAGTTCAATGAGCATACGCCTCTTAAGCGGTTTCAGAAGATGAAAGACGATACAATGTTTGACCTTGCTTCAAACACGAAGATGTATGCGACCAATTTTGCGCTTCAAAAATTAGTCAGTGAAGGCAAGCTCGATATCCAGGCAAAAGTTCAGCAATATATTCCTGAGTTCAAAGATGCGGAAGGGGATGTAATCAAGGGGAAGGATACCTTGAGGATCATTGATGTACTTCATCATACAGCCGGTTTTAAGCCGGATCCCCAATATCACAATCCAACTGTTTCAAAGGAACTTCACTCACAGGAGCGGGATAAAACGATTTCATTCCTATCGAAAACACCGCTGACCTATGTACCGGGAACGCAGAACGTATACAGTGATGTCGACTATATGCTGCTCGGTGCGATTATTGAAAAAATAACGGGTCAGCCGCTTGATACGTACGTTGAAAATGAAGTGTACAAGCCGCTTAACTTGAAACATACAAAATTCAATCCGCTTCAAAAGGGGTTCAAGCCAAAGGATTTTGCTGCAACGGAATTGCTTGGCAACACCCGGGAC
>NZ_PHNG01000697.1:0-40634 GCF_002803435.1 Bacillus sp. mrc49
GGTCGATTCCACCTTCACACGATCTATCGCTTCTAAACTTTCAAGACTTTCGACTTCCGGACGAAAGACAATATCGGCATCCCCCGATTCAAGGGCAAGGGACCGGGCGTTGGCATCTTCATTAAAAGAAAACCTTGCTTTTGCAAGCTTCGCAGCTCCATTCCAGTAAGCCTCGTAACGTATTAAATCAACCGCCGTGCCCGGAATGAATTTCGAGACGGCAAATGGTCCCGTCCCTATCGGCTTGTTCATGAAGTCGCTTTCCGTTACATCAATGATCGATGTATTGGGATGGACCAATTCCGATGGAAACTCCGGAAAGGGCACCTCCGTCTTGATCGTCAGCTTATTTCCCTTCGCTGTTATCGATTCAATGCGCAAGGCATTCTTGATCGCCAGGCTGTCCTTCATCGCCCGCTCCAACGACGCCTTCACGGCTTGTCCGTCCATCTGCCTTCCATTCTGAAACGTCACTCCGTCCCTAAGCTCGAACTCCCATAACTGACCATCCTTGCTGCTCCAGCCTTTTGCCAGCCATGGCTCGATAGTCAAATCCTTATCATTTAGATGGACCAATGTCTCCGTAATGCCAGCCCGCAATGACACATAACTTGTATCCACATTGGGATCGAGCGAGCCCGTCGCAAAATTAAACAGCAAGTTCACCTCCTTTCCCCCTCTCCCTTGCTCCTTGGATGACTCCTTAGCACAAGCAGCCAAAACAAAAAATGATAGACATAAGATAATAATTGATTGATATTTTCTCGACATCATCCATTTCCTCCATAATTCCTACATACTATTAAATCGAAAACATTACGATTTAATAACGATGAATTTGCGCTTCCAGCCTTTATGTAAAGATAAGATATGCTGCGCTCTTAGCTACGTAAATCCTGCCAAACGCGAGTATTTGCACTGAACTGGTCTGGAATTGCACTAGCCTCTAAATTCCGAAATGATTCCCTCCTTCACACAAATCAAAAAGATTACGATTTAGCAACGATGATCGCTACCAGTATTTCTCGCCTGCTTCATTATAAAACGTAATCATTACTATTTACAAGCGTTTTTTTAAATTAGCGGTCTTCTTTTAAAACGATAAAAGCACAGTAGTTGTTTAACTACTGTGCTTTTGATAGGTATCATTGTTCTACTTCGTCCTGACCCGGTCCCATTTTCGTTTGCTCTTCTCCATTTAATATCAACCGGAATGAGATATCGGCTTTTAGAGAATCCGATACTGCACAGTATTTTTCTTTTCCTAGATTGATTGCTCTCCAGATTCGTTTACTGTCCACTTGTCCATCGATCATGAAGGTCACGACGATGGATGTGAACCCTTTAGGCAATTCTTCTTTTCTCGTACCATCTGTTTCAATTTCGAGTCTGTCTATAGATGACAAATATGGCTTCAGAATCATCGTGACATCTATTCCAATGCATCCAGCCAGGGACGCCAGAAGCATTTCTGTCGGCGTACACCCTTTCCCTTCGCCTCCATATGCAGGTGTTGCGTCCATATTGACTTCATAGCCTGAATCTCCAACCGCTGTAAAAGCACGCTGGCCTCCCCATTTTGTTACCACTTTCATAATAATTCCTCCCGCTTCCCTTGTATGAACTACATTTTCTTCAAAAATTTCCTGGCTCGTTCGCTTTGTGGGCGTGAAAAGAATTCATCTGGCGGACTCTCTTCAACAATGGCACCATCGGACATGAAAACGATTCTATCAGCCACTTCCTCAGCAAATGTCATCTCATGCGTAACGATAGCCATGGTCATTCCATCAAGAGCGAGTTCTTTAATGACAGCCAGCACTTCATCCACCAACTCAGGATCTAATGCAGACGTTGGTTCATCGAACAATAAGATATCGGGTTCCATTGCAAGTGCTCTGGCAATCGCAACCCTTTGTTGCTGCCCTCCAGATAATCGGGAAGGATACACATCTCTTTTATCTATCAGCCCTACTCTGTTTAACAGTATTTCCCCTTTTCTCACTGCATCATTTTTCGGCCATTTTTTCACGATCAGCAATGCTTCCATAACATTTTCCAGTACCGTTTTATGCGGGTATAAATTGAATTGTTGAAAAACCATTCCCGTATGAAGACGGACTTTTTTAATTTGTTTATTGCGCACTTTTTGACTTTTCTTCGCATCAACGACTATGTTGCTCACTTCAATGGTTCCACTCGTTAATTCTTCCAGGCCATTGATACACCGAAGCAAAGTACTTTTACCTGAACCACTCGGTCCAAGAATCACGACGACTTCGCCGCTTTTCACTTGTAAATTAATATCCTTCAACACGTCCAAGGTTGAGAAACTCTTCGATAGGTTGCTGATGTTTATCATTCTCTCTCACCATACTTAATCATAAATTGATAACCGTTTTTCGATTCTTTCCAATACAAAGGAAAATCCTGTACTCATGATCCAATACATTAACGCAATCGATAAATAAAATGGCATGTACACATAGTATTGAGCAATTAATAGTTGGGCAGATCGCAATAATTCGGTAACCGTTATTACGGAAACAAGCGATGTTTCTTTTAACATCCCAATGAATGTATTGCCAGCAGGCGGGATGGCTACCCTAATCGCTTGCGGAAAAACAATTCTGCGCATCGTCTGATATGGTGACATTCCCGATGCATATGCCGCTTCATATTGCCCTTTAGGGATGGACTGAATCGCCCCGCGCAAGGTTTCGGACAGGTAAGCCCCGATGCTGATGCTTAACGCGATATAAGCCGCTGTCAATGGTTGAAGATTAAAACCGTAATCAGCCAGTCCATAATACACAATGATGATTTGGACCAATGTGGGCGTACCTCTTATGATCGAAACATATGCACGAGCGATCCATCTAATAAATGTATTGCCTTTTAATCTTGCTACCGCCACGATCACAGCGATAATCGATCCAAAAAACATGGATATAATGGTGATCAGGAGCGTATAGTATGCGCCCTGCAATAAAAATGGCAGGTTAGTCCAAATAACATCCATAGCTTTGGTTGTATCCTTTCTACGATAATCGGTTTATTCTTGCGGCTCTTCCCCAAACCATTTAACAAAAATCTCTTTATACGTGCCGTCTTGTTTCATATCAGCTAGATGCTTGTTCAATTCTTTCAAGAGTGACTCATTACCTTTACGAATCGCGATTCCTGCTTTATCAGATTTAACCGGCTCACCAACAGCCTTGATCTTGAAGCCATTTTTCTCGACAACTGGTTTCAACGCATACATATTATTGATCGTTGCATCAATTCTTCCAGAGTCCAAATCCTTCAATGATGTTATCACGTCATCATAGGTTTTAATCGTAAAATCGCCAACCTCTGGAAGCAGCTCTGTACGAAGATAGGTTTCATCATTCGTTCCCAGTCCCACTCCGATGTTCTTGCCTTTGAAATCTTTTACAGACTTTACTGTATTATTTTTTTCTTGGACGATCACTTTCACATTGTTTGTGATATATGGCTCCGTAAAGTCCATTTGTTTTTTTCGGTCATCCGTAATCGTCATTTGGCTTATCACTGCATCAAACTTTTTGGTTTGCAATCCTGCCACCATGCCTGAAAATTCTTGAGAAACAAATTCAACATCCACTCCGAGCCGTTTGGCCAATTCCTTCGCGATATCCGCATCAAATCCATCCATTTCTTTTTTATCATTCAAGAAATTGTATGGCTGATATGTACCCATAAGCCCTACTTTAAGGGTTCCACGATCTTTGATTTCTTGTAATAAATCTGCATTTTTTTCGCTAGTCTTATCATCTTTCGAACCACAAGCACTTAAAATCAAAGTAAATGCCACTAATAAAACCAATGTAAGGTATGAATATTTTTTCTTCATTTTAATTTATCTCCTTTTCACTTTCCTAATAATCCGTAAAATTCGAATCTAACCATTTCCTTAGACAGCTCTGCCGTTGTTCGGTTTCTAATATTCGAGCCAGCCGAGACCGGTCCGAATAACCACCTAGATAGGATTCCTTCGAATAAGCTCATTAATAATGCAGCTTGTAAACCAGGATCCCTTTCCGGCAGGATGTTCAGCTCCATTGCTCTTTTAATATTATTCTCGAAAGCTTCTTCCACCTTCAAGCGAGTTTCAATGATTGCCTGTTTAAGTGACTCTTCCCCATCAATTCCCTTGAATATCATTTCCATCATATATCGGTTGGATTGCGAAAAATCAAACAACTCCACGAATAGCTTTTCTGAGGAATTCAAGACATCCTGCACCGTGCCAGGTGATTTTCGGTGTCCGTGCGCCACTACCTCCAGAAGTCCCATTCGCCCCTGTTCAATGATTTCCAAAGCAATCGCTTCTTTACTTTTAAAATGCCAATAAAAAGTACCTTGAGCAATGCCCGCCTCGCGAACGATGTCGGAAATCTTCGTTTTATGATAACCAAGGGAAGCAAAAAGCTGTTGCGAAATCACTAATATTTGCTCTCTTCTTTCCAACTTTTCTTGAGTAGAAATCCGTACTCACCTCCCGATTGATTAGTCAGTCAGTCTTATCATATAAAAATCCTGAACAGTAGTCAATTAACTTTAGTGGTTTAGTTGGTTTTATTTTTTCCACAAACAAAAAGCTCCTGAAAATACATTTCAGGAGCTTAGGTTCATTATTTTTGCAACTCATTGTAATGAGTGATGACTTCTTTCGTTATTTCACTGTTTTCGTCCAGGCCGCTAACTTCCTTAAGTACGGCTGGTACACCATTTTCCTTGATCATCGCTTGCAGCTTGATCGCTTCTTCGTCTTCGTGGAAATCAAACAGCAATGCGGATGCAATCGCCTTCGCCAAGTTCGTATAAGAAAGACCGGCCTTTTGCGCTTCTACGGCAGGGCGTACGAGACGGTCGTTCGGTCCGAGCTTGCGCAGCGGTGAACGGCCCACTCTATTCACCGAGTCGTTCAAGTAGGCATTTTTAAATCGGGCAATGATTTTTTCAATATAACGCTGATGCTCGTCTGCATCCAATCCGTATTGCTTTATTAAATAGGCGCCCGTTTCCCCTAGTATGTTCTTGACTTGCTCGACAATCGCTTCATCCTCCAAAGATTGGTCAATCGTCAATTTGCTGTCTTTAAGGTAGCCGAGGTACGCAATCGATGCATGTCCTGTATTGACTGTGAACAATTTCCTTTCAATGAATGGAGCCAGCTCTTTTACAATCGTCATCCCCTCCACAGCAGGAATGTTTTCATTCGTTTCCACGACCCATTCATAATAAGGTTCGACCAATACGTCCAGTGACCCTTCGTTGTTTTGCAAAGGAACGATCCGATCGACAGCTGAATTGAAGAAGGATACTTTTTCAGCAAGGGTTGCCTTCGTTTCCTGATCCAAGTGTTGCAGGATGTATCCTTCTAAAAGGTCCGTTGCCGAAATTTGGTTTTCGCATGCGATCACATATAGCTTTTCATCGGTTCGTTTCACTCTTGAAGCTAATCCCTTTGCAATCAAAGGAGCGATATGGGGCAGGATATTCGGTCCGATCGCCGTGGTAAGGTAGGTTGCTTCCGATATGGCTTTAATGATTTCATCTTCCTGGTTCAAGCTATTTAAGCCTGAGACATTTTCCACCGTGACCGATTCTTGTTGATCCGTTGCCAATTTGACTTGGTATTGCTTTTTTTCATTCAACTGATCGATGATTTTTTCAGCTATATCTACAAATGTGACATGATATCCAGATTGTGAAAAGAGTGCTCCGATAAATCCTCTTCCAATGTTTCCTGCACCAAAATGTACGGCTTGTTTCATTACAATCATCCCTTTATCAAGTTAGTATATAAATAGTCCAAAAATATGGCTTCCAATCTTTTGCTGATCAGTTCTTCGTCCGAAGATGAAAAAACCATGATCGATTCATTACTTTCAATTAAGCTGGAACTGATCAGGCTGACAATTTCCTGCTGCTTCACGCTCAAGTCTTCAGGAGCCAGCATCAGCAGTAAGTTTTTCATATGGACGACTTTTCCGTCCATTCCTTTAACAAGACAATCTTCCTCAAGACGGGCGATCTGGAATATCAACTCTTTCACGTTTTTATGCCTGGCATGAAAAAGTCCCAAGCTTGTGCCAGGAATGCCTAAACCGCCTTTTTTTTCCCTTTCGTCCAGGGCTCCAATGACATCACCGGCATGGATGATCAATTGTTCCTTTTCAGCGATCATAACCATTTCTTCGAGGATCTCCGGATGTCCTTTCAAATGCGGCAGGCGATATAATCGGAAATTATCAATGATCGACTGGATACTTTCCTCGGCACTTTTCAATTCCTGCAAAACTTCCCTCAATTCGCCGTCAGGTTTTTTCGAAGTCGAATCCTTGTTAGCCGCCTGACTCCGATATCGTTTATTCTTCGTGAACTTTTCAATATTCTTCCTGATATAATTCCTGATATTCTCGATATTTTCTTCACTCAAAAGAGGGGATACGAGAATATAATCCATATCGATATACGGAAGGCGAACGGTGGAAATGATAACATCATAATTTTGCAGGTTGTCTTGCATCTGGATATCCTTGATCGTTTTAATTTCAACCGTCTGGATTTCGATGATTTCTTTTTTGATCCGGCTGGCCAGCATTTTTGATGTACCTATCCCCGTCGGACAAACGATGAGCGCCCTGATGGCAATTTCCTCTTCCCGCAGCACCAACGCAGATCCGAAATGGAGGACGATGAAGGCTATCTCATCTTCAGGGAATTCCTTAATTTCCTTGAATTCCCTTTCCAGGCCGGTCTTAACGGCTAAAAAGAGAACGGGATACTTTCGTTTAATATCTTCCGTTAAGGGATTGTATAATCCCATTTCCTGTTTGATCCTGAAAAGCGAAGGCTCCATATGGGCAAGAAGCCCTTGATACAGCGGAAAATCCTTGGTCAAGTTGATTTGCAGCTGCTCTGAAACATCCTTGATCAAGTTCCTGATGAGCTTGCCCAGCAACACGCTGTCATACGGAACGGCATCGGCGGCATGAAGTTTGGAGCCTTTCAGGATGGCAGCCAAATAGCTTATATCATCGATTGTAAAGGAAACCTTGAGCTTGGTCTTGAGTTCCTTGCAGATTTTATCCATCAGGTTATTCTCATCCGAGAGGTCGCTTAGTCTTTTGAAGTCCTTCTCCAAATAAAATTGGCTTTCATTCCTTTGGAGGGTTACGTAAATATGTACGACCAACCCTATATACCCGCTATCGGCCAAACGTGAATGGATACTATTGAAGGTGGAGTTCAGCACGCCATCAATGGCCAAAAGATAGTCGGGATCAAAATAGTCGAGAATTTTCCCTTTGCGGATTTCCCCTTCTTGGAGCAAGAATAAGCTTTCGATCAGCTCTTCATTAAAAAAGTGCAGGAAATAGGCAGCCTGTGCTTTCCGTTTATTTTCTTCAGTACCGGCAAGCTCTATCCCCACTCCCCTTTTCCTTGTAATCACGATATTGAAATTCCTTAGCCACTCCGTCAATTCGTCCAAATAGACGGTAAGGGTCGATATGCTGATGCCAAGATTCACCGCAAGTGCTTGCGTTTTATACGATTCTTCCTGAAGTAAAGCCAAAAGAAGATGCAACTTTCTTTCTTGCGGCGTCTGATCGATTGGATGATTCCCCATCAGGTGCTGCACTAGCCGAAAGATTTGTTCATTCTTGCCGTCGATAGACAACCCTTCATGTGTATTGCGTGTAAGCTGCAATTCAAAAGATTGCAGGATTTTTTCTATCGATTTCAAATCACGCTGAACCGTGCGGACACTTACATTCAATTGTGTGGCAATGGAAACGGCCGTATGCTTTCCAGACGTTTTTATGATCAATTCCAGGATTGATTTTTCCCTTGAAGTAATATACATGCTACCAACTCATTTCAGGTGGAGTAACACGAGAAAATACTGAATAGAAAAGCGTAAAACGCTTTTCTATTCATGGTGAAAAATATTTAATTTTTTTCTACATTGATGATATCCATCAATTCCCTGGCTGTTGTGGCTTTGACCATTTTTTCAATGTTTTCCATTTCGGAACAAGTGACGGCAATGCCAGATAGGATTTCGAGATGTGTTCCATCCTTACCGGCTATCCCGAATATCAATCGTGCTTTTTGACCGTCAAAGTCAACCCCATCAGGAATTTGTAAAACGGTGAATCCGGATTTAAGAACATCCTTCTTCGCTTCTTCGGTTCCGTGTGGGATCGCTACATCATTTCCCATATAAGTGGAAGTCATCTCATCGCGGGCAATCATTGCTTCGATATAGCTTTCCTTAACGTAACCTGCTTTGACCAAAGCTCTGCCGGCAAACCGGATCGCTTCTTCCTTATTGGCGAATTGTTGATTGAGGAAGACATTTTCTTCACGAAGCAATTCATTATCAGCTTGTTCTTCTTCCTCAATACCCGGTTCGATGGAATGCTCGCGAACGCCGGGAACCTTTTCTTCAGCCTCTTCGACAATCTCATGCAGCTCATCTGTACCGTCATCCTGAAGACGTGCAAGCAATGAATCATATTCAGGGCTTGATAAGAAGTTATCGACAGATACGTGATACGCATTAGGCACTTTAGCTTTGGCCCTTGGCGTCAACTCTTCCTGGGTAATGACGATTTGTGCATCAGCAGGAATATTTGAAATCGCCGTATTGGTAACCGAGATATTCATTCCGGCTTCCTTCACCTTCTTGCGAAGCAGCGAAGCTCCCATTGCACTTGAGCCCATACCAGCATCGCAAGCAAAAATGATTTTGTTGACGTTTGTCGGCATTGTTCCCGGTTCTGAAGCGAACACATTGGCAACAGAGCTTTTCTTGCCTTTCATTTCTTGCATTTTCTTCGCGGCATCCTCAATGTTCTCTTCGGATTGTTTTCCTGTTTTCAAGATGAATGCAGAGACAACGAATGATACGATTGCAGCGACAAGTACACCTGCAAAGTTAGCAATATATGCGCTAGCATGATGCGGAGTTACGGCAGTGATGGCAAGAATGCTGCCTGGTGAAGCAGGCGCGAATAATCCTCCGCCTAAAAGAACCAAAGTGAAGACTCCGCTCATGCCTCCAAGGATGACCGCTATGAATAACATCGGCTTCATCAGGATATAAGGGAAATAAATTTCATGGATCCCGCCGAAGAATTGAATGATGGCAGCTCCTGGCGCCGATCTTTTCGCCGTTCCTTTTCCAAAGAAGCAATAAGCAAGCAGGACGCCAAGACCTGGTCCTGGATTCGATTCAAGCAGGAACAGGATGGAAGACCCTGTTTGTTTCGCTTGCTCTAAAGCGATTGGTGATAATACACCGTGATTGATTGCATTGTTCAAGAACAATACTTTGGCAGGCTCGATCAGGATACTCGTCAATGGCAGCAAGCCTGTACCGACAAGCCAATCGACTCCTGCTACAAGCCACCCTGTAAACACGTCAACGGCTGGTCCGATGGCCAGGAATGATAGGATGGACAGCAAACCTCCAAGTATCCCAGCCGAGAAATTGTTGACAAGCATTTCAAATCCTGCTTTTATTTTACCTTCGATCAGTTGATCGAATTTCTTGATGACATACCCACCGAATGGTCCCATGATCATCGCACCAAGGAACATCGGGATGTCAGATCCGACAATGACACCCATTGTCGCGATGGCACCGACTACGCCGCCTCGGTGGTCATGGAATAGCTTACCACCTGTATACCCAATTAAGAGCGGCAGTAAAAACGTGACCATCGGAGTAACCATTTTGGCAAGGCTTTCATTTGGCAGGAATCCCGATGGAATGAATAGGGCCGTGATTAACCCCCAAGCGATGAAAGCCGATATGTTCGGCATGACCATAGAACTTAAAAAGTTACCGAACTTTTGAACTGCAACCTTTATATTAAAGTGAGCCATTTTACTCTCTCCCCTTCATTAATGATATATTTTACATTCATCTTAAATCACGTACCTTCCGCATTCAATAAAAGATAAAGCTAACTTTGTCGCGGAAGGGGAGACAAACATAATGTTTCTCATTTTTCCAGTTTTATTCAGGTCGTGGTCAATTCTACATGGGGGTAAAAGAAAAGGGTTCCGTTCTTTTAAGAACGGGACCCTTTTGTTACAACTTATAGGGGGATGATGCCCAATATGACAGACACCACGATCATGACAAGCGTCGATCCGCAGGCCCATTTCAAGAAGGTGCGCTGCAGGGCTCCGAAATCTTCCCCTACCATTCCAATCAATAGATAGGTAGATGGCACGAGCGGACTTAATAGGTGAACAGGCAGCCCTAACAGGGAAGCTCTGCCGATCAAGGCAGGATCGATTCCATAAGCGGCTCCCGCTTTTGCAAGCAATGGAAGTACCCCATAATAAAATGCATCATTGGACATGAAGAAGGTAAAAGGTGCGGAGATGACGGCTGTAATGACGGCAAAATGGGCACCCATTTGGTCAGGAATATGCTGGATCAAAGAGTTAGCCATCGCATCCACCATTTCCGTGCCGGCAAGTATCCCAGTAAAGACACCAGCAGCAAAAATCATTGAAATGACCGATAAAGCATTGTCAGCGTAATTGGCAACCCTTTCTTTTTGGTCACTGATCTTAGGATAATTGACCGTGATGGCGATTGCAAAACCTACCATGAACAAGACCGCCGAAGGCATAAGCTCCATAATCAGCGCCACAAGAAGGGTCAGCGTCAAAGCATAATTGAAAATAATCAATTTAGGACGCTTAAGATAAGCATCTTCCGTTGCTGCCGCATGCTGGGCCGCAATGGATTGATCGATTTCGATGATACCGATCCGTTTTCTTTCTTTTTTCCCAAGGCAATAAGCCATGAATAAGACGAATAGGACTCCGCCAATCATTGCAGGAATGACTGGGGTGAAAACATCGGACATTTCAAGCTTTAAAGCGGTCATCACCCGTGCTGTCGGTCCTCCCCAAGGAAGAAGGTTCATGACACCGGATGATGAAACGGCGATGCCTGCCAATATAAGCGGTTTCATTCCAATCCGTTTATAAAGCGGAAGCATGGCGGAAATCGTTATCATATAAGTGGTTGTACCATCTCCATCCAACGAAATCAGCAACGCCAGGACTGCCGTGCCGATGGCAATTTTCACTGGATCTCCTTTTACAAGCTTAAGGATCGTCCGAATGATCGGATCAAAAACGCCAGCATCGATCAAAATGCCGAAGAAAAGGATCGCGAATAAAATCATGATTCCCGTTGGCGCCACACTTTTGATTCCTTCCAGCGCCATTGCACCCATCTCGCCGCCAAATCCGCCGATTAGCGCAAAAGCACTCGGTACTACAATCAAAGCTATCATGGCTGAAAGTCGCCCTGTCATAATTAATATCATAAAAACCAAAATCATCAAATATCCCAATAAAGCGAGCATATGATCACTCCTCATCTTCTAATAAGCTAAATTGTATCGGAAAACGCTTTATCTGTAAGCGTTTTCAATTTATTGTGTTTTAAAACTATTTTGTTAATTGTGTTCATTGTGTTCACGGAGGTACTTCACAGGTGAACAGGGTCCCTGATTCCAACAAAAAAACACCTCCAATTAGAGGAGGTGTCCAATAGGCACTATTCAATTTTATAATATCTTCGCTCGGGCCTGCCGACCAATCCATATACGACTTCCGCTTTGCATTTCTTAACGGAAATCAAATATTCCAAATAGCGTCTAGCCGTTGTCCTGGACGCACCGATCTGACCGCTTACCTGTTCCGCCGACAAGCCGATATCGCTTGCTTCGAGAACCTCGATCACCTTCGTCAAGGTGATTTCGTCGACCCCCTTCGGCAAGGCGGCGGCTTCGTTCGTTTCTTGCGGAGCGTCTCCCTTTTTCAATATAAGATCAACAAAATCCTGATCGATCTCTTGCTTGGATTTAAGCAGCTGGACTTTTTTAAGGTACTCCCCGATGACTTGGTTGAAGCGCTTCATTTCCACTGGTTTAATTAAATAGTTCTCGACACCGTAGTGAAGCGCCTTTTCAAGCTGTTCTTTTTCTGTCGCAGCCGTAATCATGATGATATCGACATACGGGAATTTTTTTCGAATGTCGGGAAGGAGCTCTGTACCTAGCTGATCCGGCATATACACATCAAGCAAAAGCAAATCCGGTTTTTTTTGCTCCAATATCCGCAATGTTTTTTTGGCATTGACGGCTTTTCCGACCACTTCTACTTCATCAAAGGCTTTCAAGAATTTTTCATGGATATCCGCTACCCGGAAATCATCTTCCGCTATGACGGCTCTTATCTTCAACATTTTTACCCTCCTCTCCGTTTTTTAGGAAGATACACGGTGAATATGGTGTTTCCATTTTCGCTTTGAACCTCGATGATGCCCTCCAGCTCTTTTACGACCTGATCGGCGTTTGAAAGTCCATAGCCACTCGGACTCCCACTGTTTTTCGAAGTGAAGCCCCGATTGAAAATATAGGAAATATCATGTTCAGGTATTCCTTTTCCGTTGTCACTGACTTCAAATACTAGATCATTTCCAATATCGGTTGCGAAGAATTTCACGAGCGGCTCGTCCATGCCGGAAACCGCTTCAAGCGCATTATCGATGATATTACCTACTATCAATGTGAGCTGTGACAATTTGATATGATCTGGAAGCTTCTCCAAGTAACTTTCTGCATCTATTTCGAAGACGATTTTCTTCTCCGATGCTTTTCCGATCTTGCCGAGTAACAGGGCTTGTACCTTAGTATCCTTGATCTGTTCAAACACGACACGGTTCAAGGAATGCAATTCGGATGTTTCGCTTTGAATCATATCTATTGCTTCATCGTATTCCCCTAATTGTATCAGTCCTGAGAGAACATAAAGCTTATTGGTGAATTCATGGGTTTGGGCCCGTAAATCCTCTGAATGCATCTTCACTTCCGATAATGTATGGACCATTTCCTCAATTTCCGTTCGATCACGGAACGAAGCGACAACACCGCTTACTCCCTCACTATCGAAGATTGGCGTACAATTCACGATAATCGATTTATCTTTCCACGTTATCTCTTTATCCGCCTGGGGCTCCCCAGACCTTAGCACTTCAAATAAATACTTCGATGGAAAAAGCCCATCGACATTCAAATGGCGGACGGATTCCTTGATATCCAGCAATTTCTTCGCTGGCTGATTCATCGAGGTGATCAATCCATTTTGGTCAATGGCGAGAATACCTTCCTTGACCGACTGAAGCACCGCATTTTTTTCTTTATATAAATTGGCGATTTCAAATGGTTCAAGTCCTAATGTATCTTTACGTATGCTTCTTGCCAGCATGTAGCTGCCAATGATCGAAATCATGATCGCCAATAAAGAAATAAACATTTCTTTCGAAAGGTCCTTGAAAATCTGGGCCCGGACATCTTCTACCAAAAAACCGACCGAGACTATCCCAATGATCTTCCCATCCTGATTGAAGATCGGCGATTTCCCCCGAATCGAAAGACCCAGCGAGCCCGCCGCCTCGGAAACATAATATTTGCCCTCGCGGATGGCCCTGCTATTGTCGCCGCCTTTCATCCGCTTCCCGATTTCAGATGCCATCGGATGGGAGTAACGAATTTCTTTGTCATTCCCCACAACAATGAACTCAGCCCCTGTTTCCCTGCGGATCTTTTCGACAACCGGCTGGATGACACTCGCCGGGTCGTCCGTTTCAAAAGCCTCCGTGACGGTAGGCATGAAGCTGATCGTTTTAGAAAGTTCCAAAGCCAATTGGCCCTTATCCGTCGCGATTTGCCTTCCTTCCATATATGAAAAAGAGATCGCCAATAAGAGAATCAAAAAAAGGCTCAACGATAAAACTAATCCGAGAATCTTGGTTTCCAGCGATACTTTTCTCATATTCAACCGCATCCCCTATTTTCACATTCTTTCATTATATTTTATTGCAGCATAATGATTTTACCATTTCTATTAAAATTTGAACATTGTGATAAGTAATGAAAGAATTCAAGCACCGCATGGTATAATATAACAAAAAAGAGAAGGCGATTTTTTGAATCCCATATATATAATCGTAATTACCTGTTTGCTGGTTTTCGACTTTTTCCCAAGCATTCTTCCTAACATCATTTTACCGAAAATAATTCTTGGCCTTTTGATCGGTTTTTATCTCAGTCTCCTCTTGAAAAAGGAACGCCATGCCGATCATAGGGCGAAGTTCAAAGAGCAAATGCTTAGCACCTTGTACCTTCTTTTCCTGATCGGCTTGCTGACCGCTCTAGGTGGAAAATCGTCTGTTGGCATTTCCTTCGATAACGCTTTTCTTTGGCTTGTCCTGCTTTTACCTTGCTTCCAGATTTATTTGAATTGGAGGAAGGTAAAAGCATCAAAAAAAGAGTTCCCTTGACGGCAACCCCTTCGATCATATATTCAAAAACAAGTAAAAGATCTAATTTGTCTTGTATCGATTCCAAAAAACGTCCAGAATCTCCCATTCCATCTGAAGCCTGCCACAGATCGCGGACCGACGAAAATGGGGTAATACCAAAAACTCCCCCCATTATTCAACCAGATGAACGTATTCCTGAATAAGCAAAACGAAATCGCCCCTGGATCTACAGCAAATGTTGAGGCCTGCTGCTGTTGCGGGATAAACGCTGGCGGTGGCGCTGTTGGTGCTTGCGAATACGGAGATGGCCCCGGTTGACCTGGAAATTGGGGCCCGCCCGGAAAGCCTGGAAATCCGGGTAGTTCAGGAAACACCCGATCTTGATACGCTGGATCTTCATAATAATACGTTGGGTACACATACATGGTCATTCACCCCTATATGATTGAATGATATACAGTATGATATATGGATCAAGGTTGTATGGGCTCTTAACGAACGATTTATGAAGCAACCCACATTTCATCTCCTAAAATGGAGATATATCGATACGAATTGTACTGGTTTATTGACGAATTTTGTTTTATATCTACGAATCGCGTTGATTTATCTACGTGGATTCAGTAAAGCAGTCTCCATAAATAAAATGTTGCGTAGGATTTCCAATCAGACCAGGCTTCCGACCATGTTTGGATTTCGGCTTTTGTTGGTTTCATTTCCATTTCAAGGACCAGCTTGATGGAATTATGCAGACCGACATCATCGATTGGAAATGCAGCTGGAAACCGCAAGCACCTCATGAGTACATAATTCGCTGTCCATGGACCGATCCCGCGTATTTTCGTAAGCATTTTTTCAGCGGTTTTTACATCGTTTGCCAGCAGCAGCTTTTCTTTCGTAAGTTCACCTTTCGCCATCAGTTGGGCCACATCAATCAAGTACTCGCATTTCTTCACGGTCATCCTCATTACGGAAAGATCTTCTACCGTCAATTTGGCTATCGATTCGGGCGTCGGAAACAGCCAATACGACTTCCCCTCGTATTCAATCCTTTCGCCGAATGATTCAACAAGCCTCCGCTTTAATGTATAAGCGTAAGTCAAATTAATCTGCTGTCCAAGAATTCCCCAGGCAATAGCTTCAAATAAATCTGGGATGCCCATGTTCCTTAAACCGAAGAACTGGCTGACCGGCCTTTGCAATAAGGGATCTTTTTTTGCAAGCTCATAAAAGGGCAAGATATTTGTGTCTAGATCGAACCAAGTGCGAATGTATGCGGAAACAGCATCAACAATACGCTTGTCGATTGGTTCCGTCCGTCCTGGTATTCGAACGTGCAGCTCCGTTTCATTCACCGCACTGATTTCCACTAAAAGTTTCTCGTTTTCGAAAGACAAGGCACGATATATCTTTTGATCGACAATGTCGAATAAACATTCATTGGCGGATCTTGATAAGTATGTAAGATTTTCCGTAAAGCGGAATTCACGCGGTGCAAGGATGGTCCATTCACATCTATCATAAAATGTCTCGTTCATTCATGCTCCTCCTTCTTCGGTTTCCTTTATTTTAATCAACTTGCTCTTTCCTTTAAATACCGGGTAACAGTTAAAATAAAGGCTAGAGCTGTCTTCTGACTATAAATGAGCAGGGGGAACTCCAACATCATGATCTTCTCATTGATTTTAACTTTAACCAAAATGAATTACGTTATCTTGCTTTTATATTATCGCCTTGTTTGCATATCTACACTTTCTTGTATACTAAAGGAGAGGTGAGCATGGTGGATTCGAACATCCCTAATGATTATTGGAAAGCCATCGTCGATTGTGATGAAGCGTATGATGATCATTTTTTATATGGAGTAATGACAACAGGCATTTTTTGCAGGCCCTCCTGCAAATCCCGGGTGCCTAATAAGGAAAATGTGAAGATTTTCAAAAATGCCAGAATGGCCCTGGAGGCGGACTTCCGGCCTTGTAAACGATGTAAACCGGAAGGACTGAATCTGCCAATGGAAGATTGGATTGAACAGATAGCCGAATGGCTCGACCAGCATTTCCGTGAATCGCTCACATTGAACAGGATCGCCGATATTGCCCACGGGAGCCCCTATCATTTACAACGATCCTTCAAGCGTGTGAAGGGGATGACACCCAGTGAATACGTTCAGCGCCTCCGAATTGAAAAAGCATGCAGTCTTCTCGAAAGCTCCGAGCTGACTGTAGCAGACATAGGGTTGGCCGTAGGTTTCTCAAGCACTCCCTATTTCATGACATTATTCAAAATGAAGATGGGCATTACACCAATGGGCTACCGCAAAGATGCCACCAAGATGGCAACGAAGGAGCGTGAACCAGATGCAAACAGTTGACTGGTCGATACTAAGTTATGATGCGGGGCCATTATATATCGCCAAGACGGAGAAAGGACTCTGCTATGTAGGTTCACCGGGACAATCATTCAAAGACCTGGACGCATGGAGGCAAAAGCGCTTCCCCACGGCCAAGCTTGCCGAAAATCCAGAAGCATTAAGACCATATATCCAAGAGCTGCATGAATATTTAAAAGGAGTGCGGCAAACCTTCTCATTTACAACGGATGTAAAAGGTACTCCCTTCCAACAAGAAATCTGGGCAGCATTGAAGCAAATCCCCTATGGGACGACATGTTCATACTCCGATATTGCCCAGCTCATTCAAAGACCTGCAGCCGTTCGGGCTGTCGGTACGGCCATTGGCGCCAATCCTGTATTGATCACGGTGCCATGCCACCGGGTCATCGGAAAGAATGGCGCCATTTCCGGTTACCGCGGCGGTACGGAGATGAAACAATATTTACTTCAATTGGAAGCGAACTATCGGAGGGAAGGCCTTCTTAACTAATAAAAGCATCCGATCATTCGGATGCTTTCATGCCGTTTGCTGCCCCTAAAACCAGATGGTCACCGCTTTATTATACGCATCGCTATTAGGGATCGCGTGTATCCCTTGGGCCTGGGCTTTTCTTGGGTCCAGGCCATAGACCATTGGTGTATAACAAGATGTCTGACCCTTATTCACAACCCCATTCCCTTCGGAGCTTTCGCACGTGTAGGCCTTCCCATCCGTGCTGCGGACGATTCTGGCATCCGCTTCATGATTATAGACGGCTGGACGGGTGACAGTGACTTTCGCCCAGGCGGTTTTACAAGTTGTGCTGAATTTCAATTCTACGTACGAAACGGAATCGATCCATACTTTATCCTTCGTTACCGCCGAATTTGCACAACCATTATAGTTCGGGTTTTTGCCATCATAACTATGGGTTTCAGCCAATGCTTGATCATTACCGATGATCATGAAATCCAGCATGAATAGTGATACGGTCATCAATAGCGATAACCCGATCATTCTAATTGTATTCAAGTCCTTCATCCTTTCTGCGAATCAAAAATCATTAATACCAGCCTGTTTCACCCGCTGTATATGGCCAATAACCGACCGCTTTCGCTTTTCGCGGGTCTAAATCATATACCATGGGGGTATAGCAGGTCGTTTGCCCTTTGTTGATCTCACCATTTCCTCCGGGAGAAGCACAGCTATATTGCTTATTATCGGTGCTGCGGACAACCAATGCAGTCGCTTCACCATCCGCTTTAGCCGGCCTGCTGAGCGTGATCTTCGCCCAAGCCGTTTTGCAGGTGTTACTGAATTTCAGCTCCAAATCGGCAGTAGCGCCATTTGCATTGATCTTCACAGACTTCTTGGTCACGGCACTATCGGCACAATCATTATAGTAAGGACTTTTTCCATCATAGTTGTGGGTTTCTGCTGACGCCCTGTTGGAAATTGAATCCAGGGTGCCGAAAGCGACTAAGAAAGCGGCTACTAATGAAAAACATAAAACTATCTTTTTCATAGTTTCACTCATCTCCTTTACAAAATTTACACACTGTTCATCTTACGTTTTTGTCATATTTTTACAAGTGATAAATTCCCTAATTAAGGAAATGAGATGACCGAAGCTTGGCCTTCCTCCCTTGCAGTCTAGTATGTATCGGGTTTTTCTCGATTTCACTTACCAGACAAAGTATATATCCCCATGAGGAATTCAGTGCAAAAAGGCGACCAAAAGGAAATGTACCGGAGAAAACAAGCCATTAGGCCATCACTTCGAATGGTATCGGACAGGCCATTGTACTTAAATCCAATAAGAAAAAGCCCCGCCAAAACCTAAAAAGTTTTGGCGGGGCTCCATTTGGCGTCGATCAGCCGCTGAAGATTTACTTGATCAGCTTACTGATGCTTTCATGATCGGAATTGTCATACGGCACAAATTCGCTTCTGCCAACATCTCGATCGGGGGTGACTGGCAATGGAATTGACCCATCAAACCCGTCGCATACTGTTTCGTGAGCGAGCAACGATGTCGAAGCCATAAGTAATCCACGCCAGCAAATCAAAAACTTCATGAAAATCCAAGCCTATGTACTTCTTACGCGTAGCTTGGCCTGCTCGTTTACGATCCGCATGTAGTCTCCGTTTCCATCGTTCACTCTTCCCTACACTCCGTATTCACCCTTTTTCTTTTCGCCAATTTTTCGGGTTTAGATAACTTTTATATTTAGCAGCCACTTCTTTGCCGACCAATAGCGCCCCTGCCCAAAACATGACTTCCGCGAATACGATAGCCCCGGTTATGACTCCTGCCTTGGCCGCAGCCGATAATGGGGTAAAAGGTGCGATTACCGGAATGATCCAGGTGAGCAGGGAAATGATCAAGAAGCCCATTCCTAATTTATAAAACCTTGATTTCGTTACTTCCTTACCTTCTTTATTCAATTAAATAACCTCCGTCATGATGATAGTCCGTTAATGACTATGCGTTGCATCCGTCTTTCACTTTCATTTGTTCTGTTTTTATACGTTTGAATGTTCATTTCGTTTCATATTTCATGAAGAAATTTCGGTCCGATTGACATTACGATTTTTAATGGTTTTAATTATCTTATACATAAAGCGAGCCAGGAAAGGAAAATCCAATCCATGTACATAGAATTCATTGCCACTACCATTGAAGATGTTATTTTAATCGAAAAAGCGGGGGCAGATCGCATCGAGCTGGTCAGTTCTTTAACGGAGGGAGGCGTAACTCCGAGTCACGCCTTGGTTGAAGCTGCCGTCCGTGCTGTAAACATTCCAGTCAACGTGATGGTAAGACCGCATAGCCAAACATTCTCTTATTCAGTAAGCGACCTGGAAATCATGAAAAATGATATCCGGATCATTCGTTCCCTCGGAGCCAATGGAGTCGTACTGGGTGTTTTAAATGAAGGAAATGAAATCCATCAAACATACCTGGAGGAGCTGATAGCGGAATGTGCCGGCTTGGAGATCACGTTTCACCGAGCCATCGATGATACGCCAGACCCCGTCCGATCAGCGGAAATGTTAGCTCGGTATCCTGAAATTACAACGATTTTGACTTCCGGAGGACACGGCGATCTCCCAAGCCGCATGCAGACGATTCAGCGGATGAAAAGCGTCTCTGGCAACATGGCGATATTGGTCGGAAGCGGGCTGAATAAGGATAACATCCTTTCGATATCTTCCGAATTGAATACCGATTACTATCATTTCGGTACGGCTGTGCGGAAAAACAACGGTCTCATTGAGGGCGTGGAGTTGGAAAAAGCGCAGGAAATCGTTAATTTGCTAAAAAAAGGATGACAAAGTGGAAAAGGGATCATTTCTTTGATCCCCTTTTTCATTTGACAGGAATCACAAAATCAAGTACATTCATTTATAGATAAACCGTATCTGTAATTAGGAGGTTGTTTTTTTTGCAATTCAGTATAGGAGTGGAATATGCGCTTCATTGCCTGACTTACTTTGTTGACACTCCTTCGGGGACAACGATTGGAGTTAAGGAACTGGCAACGTTTCAAGGCGTTTCCGAAACATACCTTTCCAAGATTTTTACAAAATTAAAAAAGGCGGGTATCGTGCGTTCCATGCCTGGTGTTAAAGGCGGCTATGAATTGGCCAGGCATCCGGGGAAGATTAATTTTTGGGATGTTATCGCAGCGATCGAGGGAACTCAGCCTTTTTTCCAATGTGCAGAGATAAGGCAAAAGTGTATCTTGCTCGAAGGAAAGGATAATGATCCCAAGAACTGTGCACCTTGTACAATCAACGTAGTCATGCTCGAAGCTGAAGAATTGATGCGCGATCATCTCAAGAGTAAAACGATTGCCTGGTTGAATGAAACGATACTATCCAAACAGAAGGGCCAACACGAAGAGGGAGTCAATTGGTTTCGGGAAGCATTGAACCGGCGATAAATGTAGCAATGGAACCTTCGTTCCAATGCTACGCTCCTAACAGTCAAAAATTTTTTACCCTTAATTACAGATAATAATTATCTATTATATATATAATTAGAAGGAGGAATTCATGATGAAACGAATCGTCATTATTGGTGGAGGCTTTGCAGGTGTGTGGAGTGCAATAAGTGCTGCACGACAATTGCATGAACGACAACTGGAACGTACGGAAGTGGAAGTGGTTTTAATAAACCGGGATCCTTATTTTGGCGTCCGTCCGCGCTTCTACGAACAGAATCCACAAAATTTGAGAATCCCTTTAAGCCAGGTCCTGGATCCGGTTGGAGTTCGCTTCATTGAAGGAGAAGTCGGCAAAATCGATACCAAAGGACAAAAAGTGTCGGTCCATCAAAAAGACGAGCAGATGGATCTTGCATATGACCGTTTGGTCTTTGCGGCCGGCAGTCAATTGGTGCTTCCTGATCTCGCTGGATTACGTGATTATGCTTTTTCCACGGATACATATCAGGAGGCGCTCAAACTTGATGATCATATCAATGGGTTGATTGACTCGGATAAAGTTGAAGGCAAATATACCGCGGTGGTTGTGGGTGCTGGTTTTACAGGAATTGAGATTGCCTCGGAAATGACGGCCCGCCTGAAAAAAGTGGCTAAGCAGGAAAATAAAGAAGCGGATGTAAGAGTCATCCTCGTGCAAAGAACGTCTTCCGTAGCTCCTGACATGGGGGAACATTCACGCCCGATCGTTGAAGAAGCTTTACGCGATATGAATATTGAAATCTATGTAAATGAAACAGTGAGTTCGATAGATTCAGAAGGAGTGACTTTACAATCAGGCGGACGGATCCCGGCATTAACGGCCATTTGGTCAGCAGGTGTTAAGGCAAGTCCGTTGGCGGCAGATTTCCCTGTAGAGAAGGATGAATTGGGACGCATGCCAGTCGATGCTAATTTGAAAGTGAAAGGATTGTCTTCCGTCTTCACTGCCGGAGATACAGCTCTTGCAATGACGGATGAAAATCATGCAGCCTTGATGACCTGCCAGCATGCCATGCCTCAAGGAAAAGTCGCTGGCCATAACGTTGTCTGCGACTTACTTGGAATTGAGGGGATCCCCTACAAACAGGAACAATATGTCACTTGCCTTGATTTAGGTCCATGGGGTGCCCTATTTACGAATGGCTGGGACCGCATTCCGCAATATCAAGGGGAAGAAGCGAAAAAAATAAAAATGAATATCAATCAAGCGGTCATTTATCCGCCTTTAACAGGAAAACGGGAAGACCTATTCGAAGCCTCGACACAAATCATTCCAGATACAAGAATATAATGGACTGTACAAAAAAGCGGCGGAAGCTTGTGGACTTCCGCCGCTTTTTCGTCTTCTGGTCAAGGAACCCCTACTTTTGATTAACGTCGGCAAAATGTGCCATCGCCTCACACATGAACTGGGCTAAGCCATCACCATATTGGTCGATATTTTTCGTGAAGCGTTGGTCATCGACGTACATTTGCCCTAATCCTTTGAAAGCGTCAAGTGAATATTTGCCGAAGTTATGGTTCAAGCAGTCATACCATTCCTTAATAGCTGCCTGTGCCTCTTCTGACTGAGGAGAGGCTGCCCGGATGGACGCAAGTTTTGTATATATGTCCGAAACGGCTTTTTGGGCATCTTTGGACAGCCCCGCCACTCTTGCATTCGATTCATCGACAGCTTCATCCCCCCATCGCTTGCGGGCTTCCTGTTCATATGGATTATGACTGAAGTCGAACCCTTCAAATTTTTCTTTGTCCGTCATTTGGATTTCCCCTTTCATATGCTTGATCGTCTTATCTACCGTATTGATCAATTTATCCAGCTGACTGCGCTTCTCTATAAGCATTTTTTGATGCTTTCTCAACGCTTCCTGCTTATTAAACGAGGCGCTGCTTATCATTTGTTTGATTTCCTTCAAAGGCATGTCAAGTTCCCTGAAAAACAGGATTTGCTGCAGCATCTCCAAATTTTCATCGGAATATAGCCGATAACCGGAATCGGTTGTTTCCTCTGGCGATAATAACCCGATTTCATCATAATAATGCAAGGTCCGCACACTGATGCCCACTAAATCAGCAAGTTCTTTCACTTTCATTGCCACTGTGTCTTACCTCCTTTCGTATCTTTTACTTTAAAGTATTACGCAACGTGAGGGTCAAATGGGAAAAAGAAGTTTTTTCTTCCTACTCACAAAAGCGAGCAAAGTCCATAACTGATCGCTTTATCCTTTACCCTGGATCTTTTTGGGGGAATATATAATCTTGATCAAGATGTCACGGTCCTTTAGTAAATGGGGAAAGAGGTGCGGGCATGTATCCTTTTACCGGAAGAAAAAAAGGAAGTCAAAAGAAGAAATGCACGATTGCACCCCATACATATTGAAAACGGATGGAGAAGCAGAAGCGGCAGAGATGTCTTCTCGAATCGCAGGAATCCTTCAGTCGCACCCTCAAGAGATGGTCTTTTTATGTATTGGTTCAGATCGTTCCACAGGAGATTCATTCGGAGCTTTAGCAGGAACGATGTTAAAGGAAAAACAAGTCCCTTATCATATCTTTGGAACACTATCAGAACCTGTTCACGCCCTTAATTTTAAAAATACTTTGAACGAAATAAAAACACCATTTACTGATCGCTATATTTTGGAATCGATGCGGGATTGGATACTGTCATGAATGTGGCCTTGGTAACCGCGAAATATCATTGGTAACACCGTCGTGAAAAATGGGAAAACCCCAATAAAGCATTAGCTATTTTGGGGTGTGAATTTGCTGTTTGGTTTGTGTTTGACCCGCACTTTTGCAACGACCATTCATCAATCATTATGCTTCTTACCCAATCTTTTATGCTACACCTGGATCATTAAAGTAAATAACCTCTGATAAAATCCTATCCCCTTCAATGTTACAATAAACCTCCCGTGCGGCTTGTTCCGTTTCAAATTCATACATGACGATACCTCTGCTTTTATAGAGTGTGATGATCCACATTAAGAAACCCTCCAATTATCAATGACATTTGGCCGTAAGATACGGCTACAGTCCCTTTTTTACTAAATGACTCCGATGATTATCGCGGCTATGGTCATGACAGTGACAGTCCCCAATGCCCACTTTATCGCGAACCGCTGGATATCCCTGAAATCCGTGCCAACCAAACCGATCAGCAAATGGGCTGCCGCCACCAAAGGACTCAGTACGTGTATCGGCTGACCTATCAAGGAAGCACGCCCTATTTCCGCCGCGCTGATCCCATAAGCATCAGCGGCTTGCGCGATAATGGGCAGCACACCAAAATAGAATGCATTATTCGACATAAAGAACGTGAACGGGGCACTGGCATACGCTACTATGACCGGTAAAAACGGCCCCAACGGTTCTGGGATCAGCGAGACCAACGTAATGGCCATCGCATCGATCATTTTCGTTCCGGACATGATGCCGGTAAAAATCCCGGCTGCGATGACAATTGACACGACGGCCAATGCATTTTTCGAGTGGACGGCGATTCGATCCTGCTGATCTTTCAAATCAGGATAATTGACCACTAACGCAATGGCGAACGCAACCATGAATAAAATGGTCAAAGACATGAAATCAATGATTAATGATGCCATCAGCACGACCGTTAAAATGAAATTGAACCAGACCAATTTCGGGCGGCGATAATCACGGGAAACGGTTGTTGCAGCTAATTCGGAATTAGCTTTCGAGTGATTATGCTGGATCTCTATTACGCCCAATCTCTTTCGTTCCTTTTTACCTAATATAAAGGCTGCAATAAGAACCCAAATGAGGCCAAAGCCCATGACAGGAATCATTGGCAAGAATAATTCAGATGCTTCAAGATTCAAAGAAGCCATGGCCATGGCAGAGGCTCCCCCCCACGGTGTCATGTTCATTACACCCATGGATAACATCGCTACGGTGGCTAAAATCAATTTGTTCATTCCCAGGCGTTTATACAGGGGCAATAGTGCCGAAACAGTAATGATGTAGGTAGTTGTCCCATCCCCATCCAAGGCGACGGTCATGGAGAGAATGGCTGTTCCCAATACTATTTTCAATGGATCCCCTTTTACTATTTTCAATATTTTAGAAATAAGAGGATCAAACAAACCGGAGTCTATCATTATTCCAAAATATAAAATGGCGAATAAAATCATGATGGCTGTTGAAGCAATACCTTCAACACCATCCTGCATCATCGGTCCCAGTTCAGTCAAAAATCCTCCAATCACTCCAAATATGATTGGCACGAGCATGATCGCCACTAGTGCAGATAGTCGCTTCGACATAATTAAATACATGAATACGGCAATCATGGAAAATCCTAAAATGGATAACATCTTCAAGCTCCCTTCTATAGTCAAACGTGATAGCGCTTTCTTTAGAGAGTATCATCCATTACGCATTCTTCACATATAAAGGAAATAATTAGAGTTTTTTTCATAAATGGAGTTTTGATCATATTTTTCACGCATGAAAATGAAAAACCGCTAAGGAGGAAGGCGAGTTCCATCATTAGCGGTTTTTTAGCTTATATTTTCTCTCAGGCCGTCCCACACCTCCATACAAAACTTCGACTTCCATTTCATTGCAGGAAACCAGATACTCCAAGTACCTACGCATGGTGGAATAACTGATGCCAACGAGTTGACCTAGTTCATCAGCATTTAAAGGGCCATTGACGTTTTGAATCTTATTTCTGACCATCTTCAAAGTATGCTTGTCAATTCCCTTGGGAAGAGAATTCATTTGGACATCAATTGCTGCAGGTGAATGACTTGGGGTCCGAAAAAGAGTATCGACTTTCTCCTGATTTACCAAGTTGTTATTCTCCAGCTGCTTTCTCGTCTGCTCGTATTGATTGAGCGTTGCAAGCAGCTTATCGATCATGATGGGTTTTATAAGGTAACCAAAAGCCCCGCCCCTGATTGCCTCACTGACTGTTTCGGTATCATTCGCGGCGGTGATCAAGATTACGTCAATCCCCCTGTATTCGCTCCTGATTTCCCGGAGAAGCTCAATTCCATTCATATCCGGTAAAAAGATGTCCAATAAAATCAAGTCCGGTTGGGCAACATCCAATATGTTTAATGCCTGCTTGCCTGTACTGGCGGTGGCAATGACAGTGAATTGATCTAGTTGATTGGTGAAATGTTTATATATGTTCACTGCATTTTCGTCATCTTCCACAATGACGACTGTAATCGGTCCTTTGGACATGCAGGCGCCTCCATTCATGCTTTTATATCCTTCGGTAAGGCAATCGTAAATCTCGCTCCGCCCAAGTTACTGCGATCAATATAAATTTGACTGCTTAAAAGGTCAATGGAATTTTTCACAATCGCTAAACCGATTCCATGATTTTCCCCAGTCTTAGTCGTATATCCATTTGTAAAAATAATATCTTCCATTCCTTGAGGGATGCCTGGACCGTTATCCTCAATATCAAATATAATTTCATTGCCTAAATCCGTAAATGAAACTTTGACCTTCCCCTTGTTTTTATTCCGTTGCCAGGCTGCCTCCATCGCATTATCAATGACATTACCAATAATGGAAACCAAGTGATGGGCATCCTCGGGCTTTAACGTGCTGTTTAAATTGCTTTCATGATCTATTTCCAGCATAACCTGCAATTCCTTTGAACGGTTTTTCTTCCCAAGTAAACAGGCTGCAATTAAAGGATCTTGAACCGATGACATAAGAAACGATATGATATCCTGCCTCTCCCTCACTTCAGATGAGATGATGTTCAATGCCCGATCATACTGTTTTAAGCTAAGCAATCCATAAATGGTATTCAATTTGTTTAAGAATTCATGGTTTTGGGCCCGCATATTTTCTGAAAAGGCCTTGATTTCCGAAAATTCTTCCGTTAATTGTTCAATTTCGGATACCGTCCTTATTGTTAACACGACGCCCCTGACGTCATTATGATTTAAGATCGGTGACAAATCCACAATGTACAGCTGTTGCCCTAAAAGTACCTTGCGATTGAACTTCCCCTCTTTTGTGCTGAATACATTTTTGATGAGTTTTGCTAAATGGCCATCTACAATCCGCTTTCCCACCATAAGCTGATGATCATGGAACAATTCACGTGCCCTTTTATTCATGGAAGTAACCTGTTTTCCAATATTGATCGTAATGGTGGCATTCCGGATAGCATCAAGTGCCGCTTCCCTTTCTTGATACAAAAAAGAAATTTCCTCCGGTTCTAAACCTAAAATAAGTTTTTTTAAGCGTCGAGCTATGAATATGGCCCATACGATTCCTGCCAGGATTGGGATCAGCGACAATTGAAAGATTTTCATTTTATAATTGGATAGTTGATTTTGCACATTCTCCACTAAAAAACCTACAGATGAAACACCGATGATCTCGCCTTTATCATCCAGGATAGGTGTCTTCGCCTTAATTGCCGGTCCCGATATCCCATTTCCTTGATAGATGATTGATTTGTGTTCATTGAATACTGCATCATTACTGGTTGCCGTAGGCTGCCCGATATATTCCGGATTAGGATGGGAGTAACGAAGTCCCTTACGGTTCGCAATGGTTACATAATCGGCACCTGTAGTATGACGGATTCTTTCCGATTCGGGCTGGATCACATCCGACGGATGATCCTCCTTGAATCCCTGGATGATCTTTGGGTTTTGAGCCGCTAATTTGGCCACGGTCATTGCTTGCTTGCCCACATAGTTTTCAACGATATCTTCCAGCAATGAAGAGAATAGAATACTCACAAGCAAGGTACTGATAAAAACTACGAAGATGATGAGTAAGGTCATTTGAGTTAATAAGTTCACTTTAAAATGTTTAACGTCCACTTTTATGCCTTTCAGCCTTTCCGTATTGATTGCTCATACTCGTATACTATTTTCTCCATTTTTCCTGTATGTAAAAATCCCTTCACCTGAGCAATAGAGCCTCCCATTCTTCCAATGAAAGCTTGTCGGTCATCTGCTTATACGCATCAGGGACGTCAACCGGACACATCAATTCCAAGCTATTGCCATCCGGATCTTGAAAGTAGACAGAGGCATTCCCTTGTTGCGGACGGACAAAAGGTTCGATGGATGTCCTTCCTCCAAAAGGTACCACTTCTATTTGCAAGGATTGGAGCCAAGCCATTGCATGTTTCATATTTTCATAAGTTACCCGAAAGGCGATATGCTTTAATGAGGGGTGATAAGGGGTTTTGTATTCTTTTCCTTCCCATAGACCGACCCAGCTTTTGTTCTCCTCTATCCAAAAGAAGGCTGTCTCTTCATCCCTCCAAGCAAGCTTCAAACCTATTTTCTTATAAAAATGAATGGAAACTTCCAAATCTTCGACTGGTAAATGCGCTTCATATAAACCTTCTATCATTATATACCATCCTTTCTCGCTTGGATTTCCCGCACAGCATTCTGATTGGAATCAAACTCATTGAACCATTTCTCCGCATAATCCACCGACTCTTTGATGGAGAAAAGGCGGCAACATGCTGAACCCACATATCCCTCTTTCAATTCATACTCTCTTTTGTAAAATTCGCCAACCTCCGTAAAAAGCTCTTCCCTGAATTCAAGTTCTTGATATTCCTTCCAAACCCGTTCCCCTTCCACTAACACGGGAGCGCCCAAGCTTATCACTTTTTTATATTCTATCCGATATTCAGCAAGATGGAAGCACGTCGTACTGTCGAATTGAGCCCCTAATTGCAAAACATATGATTCACGATCATACAGTTTCCCTAAAGGAGATCGTTCACCTAGCCCAAATTCCAAAGGATGCGGATAAAGGATTTTATCTTTATCCCTTCCCCAGGCTGTAAAGGAATAGTTCGGATGCTCACTTCTTTCCACTCCTGGGAAAGACCTGAACAATTCTGCGATTTGCCCCAATCCTCTTGTAACAGGGGTATATCGAGGGTCATATGCAGGCATGCTTTCTTTAATAACCTTCCACCAGGATTGTGGAACAGGGGGATTTCCCCATCTTGCAGGGTCGGATAGTTCGACGGATTGAGAAGGCATAACGATGGTTCCTTCTTCCGTAACAACTTCCATCAAGGCTTGAATGACCGCAACCGCTCCCCCATTCACCCATCCTATCGAGGATAAGGAGGAATGGACGAGTATCGTCATCCCCCGCTTCACTCCCAGCTTTCGTAAATCCGCTGCAATCGACTGCTTCGTTCTTGGGTATATTGAATATTCTATCATTTCTTTCATTATTGCATCTCCTAAAACTTTTTTTGTCCATGTGGGCTGTCCATTAAACGGATAAAAATGATTTATAGGTTCCTTTTATAATGGTAGAGTGTTAGCTTTTCACTGGAATCCGCACTGATTTCCTCACTAACGGAGATTCGTTCAAAGCCATTCTTCGCCAATACCTTTTGGGAGCCAATATTGACATTTGTCGTTTTGGCATGTAGCTGAGTCACCTTCATTTCCGGTGCCACCTTAACCAAAAGCTGTAAAGCCTCGTTTGCCACCCCCTTTTTCGTAAACGCTTCACCGATTCGATAACCGACTTGAGCCGTACCTTTAATTGGGTCGATATCCACAAGATTAATCCTGCCGACGATCGTTCCTGAGTCTTCCTTAATTAAATAACATGAGGAGATCGCATCCTCTTGTTCTTTTAATAATTCCATATGCCTGATCATAAACGTACCAAAGTGATAATAATCATCCCCCCGGCTTGAAATCGTTTGCTCGAAAAACGCTCGATTCTTGCACTCAAATGCATATAATTCATTTGCATCCTCTACATTCAGCCTGTCAATGTATATCTCCATCATTCCTTCATCCTTTCTAAAAAACACTAAGCAGCATATGCGGCCTTTTATATCATTCAAGAAAACCAACGGCTTATCCTTCCTGGGAACTATATAATGGAAGATTTGCACCCTAGCTTGTCCAGCTTCCTCTGGATGGGGATGCATTCATGAATTACTTGAAAAGTCAAAAATATATAATTTTCTTCTGGTAAAAAAGCAAGGGATGCTGTATCATATTCATTATTCGTATTAGGTTAATCGGAATTAGGGGGAATATATATGATAGGTTACGTGTTTTTAAATCTTGCCATAATGCTCATTCTTTTAGGCGTTTTATTCTACATGAATAAGAAACACATCTCTTTCACGAAAAAGGTCTTTACCGGGCTTGGATTAGGTATTGTGTTCGGCCTTCTTTTACAGTATTTCTATGAACCGCAGTCAGACGCAATCGTTAAATCGGTCGATTGGTTTAACATTGTAGGCTCCGGCTATGTAAAGTTCCTGCAAATGATCGTCATGCCGCTTGTTTTCATCTCGATCTTGTCCGCATTTACACGATTGAAGCTTACGAGCAATATCGGTAAGATCAGTGTGCTAATCATCGGAATCCTGCTTGGAACCACTGCGATTGCCGCAGCGGTCGGAATCACTTCGGCAACTGTCTTCAACTTGGAGGCCGTGCAAATCGAGCAAGGCGAAGCAGAGTTAAGCCGCGGAGATCAAATATCCGAGACATACGGAACCATTCAGGATAAAACGATGCCACAGCAAATCCTTGAGTTGATCCCGGCAAATCCGTTCCTCGATTTAACAGGGGCTCGCCCGACATCAACGATTTCCGTCGTGATTTTTGCTGCATTCCTTGGTATGGCCTATTTAGGGGTCAAAAGAAAGCAGCCGGAACATGCTGAATTTTTCGCAAAAATAGTAGATACATTGCATAGCATCACCATGCGCGTCGTAACGCTGATCCTGCGTTTGACACCATACGGCATCTTGGCGATCATGACCAAGACGGTAGCGACAAGTGATTTGGACGCGATCCTGAAATTAGGGAAATTCGTCGGAGCTTCTTATGCGGCACTGATTGTCATGTTCCTCATCCATTTATTATTGCTTACGCTTGCAGGGCTGAATCCAATGGTATATATGAGGAAAGCCTTCCCTGTATTGTCATTTGCCTTCACTTCAAGAACGAGTGCAGGTGCTCTGCCATTGAACATCCAAACACAGAAACAGCTAGGAGTTTCCGAAGGTATCGCCAACTTTGCCGGCTCGTTCGGCTTGTCGATCGGGCAAAACGGCTGTGCCGGCATCTATCCGGCCATGTTAGCGGTCATGATCGCACCAACAGTGGGCATCAACCCGCTTACGCCATCCTTCATTGCCATGTTGATCGCGATTGTAGCGATTAGCTCGTTCGGAGTTGCCGGAGTAGGCGGAGGGGCAACCTTCGCTGCCATCCTCGTCTTATCGGCAATGAACTTGCCAATCGCCTTGGCGGGTCTGTTGATTTCCGTCGAGCCATTGATCGATATGGGAAGAACGGCCGTGAATGTCAGCGGCAGCATGACTTCAGGTATCCTGACAAGTAAAATTACGGGAGACCTTGATAAGCAGCAATTCAGCCAAGAATCATCCTTGGAAGTGGAAGCAGAAATGTAAAGCGAAAAGGCACCAAACCTCCCCTAGAGGAAGTTTGGTGCCTTTTTCATTTATGATTGCACGTTTTTCAATTTCTTGAGAGTAATTCCACAATAAAGCAGGATGCCGAGCATCGTTATCAGGCTGCTCAACACCACCTTTACACTTTCCTGATAATGGGTGTTGTCCAATATAAGGGTGGGACCAAAAAGAAGGATGGGGATGATGATCGAAATCCACGTTCCACTCCATATGGATAAAATGATTAATATCGAAATAGCTGCTATCACGGCAACAACGTTACCTGTATTTTCAAGTTTTACAAAAGGTGTGCTATGTGTTCCACTGAGAATCATGACACTTGCAAACAACGCTATTGAAATTATGCCTAGGGTGGATAGGAGTACACTTTGCCTTACCATGGATAATGTGTGACTTGCCATATACCTAAAAGATATCATATAAACTACGATTGAAAGAGTTCCGGCCAAAGGATAACCAATGAGCTCCAAAAAAGAAAATTCGATTCCGCCATTTAGAGCTTTATCCATTATCAAATAAGAAGCTGCACCGAATAAAATCATTACGATATATTTTAGCGAGCCCATAAAATCAACCGGCATTTCAGCAGAAATTTGCTCCATATATTCTTTTGGGCTACTGCCTACAATATGTTCGACACTCTTATCGTTACTTTCAGCCTCTGTAAGGTGAACCTCCAGTTCCTCCATGATCTCCTCAATTTCATCCGTATTCTTTCCATTTGCAATAAGGTATAACCTGAGATTTCCCAAGAAATGCTGACTATCCTTGGACAACGACGTGTTCACACTACATTCCTCCTTCGTCCCTTACTATTTGATTTACATTGAAACTCAGCCAATTCCACCGTAAGTTGAAATTTATCCACCAAACTTTTTGATGTATCTACGAAATGCGTAAGATTCCCAATCTGACCAAGTTCCGACCACTTTTATCATTCGTGAACCAAGCTTTACTTGTGCATTTCCAGCTAATCGCCTAGATAAGATTCCATTTAAATAAGTACATGCAACATATTTCCTTGTTTCTTATATCTTCCCTTTATCACTCCAACACCATCAATGATAAGCGAATCAATGTTTTCAATCGGTATATAGTCTACTATCAGATGTAATTTATTTATGTTATGAATACCATCATCGACATGAGTAATAACCGGTTGTTGAATTAGAAAATCTTCATTGTTCATTCTTACTTTTATAAAGCTCTTATGTAAAAGCCTATCTTCTAAAGGAATGATATTCATCGGGTCAAAGGATACAGCAGTTATTTCCCCTTCAATATATACATGAATTCCTTCTTGTTTATTAAACTCTTCAAATGCTTTCCTTTTCTTTTCTATAGCCAGATTAACGACTTCCACAGTTTCAGTACCTATTTTCACATCAGCTATTGAAATTTCCATATAGTCACCGGCCTGCTGTATTAATAGCTCATATAATGTTTCCTTTTTATCAAAAAAACTTTCCATCCATCCTGGTGAGAGCTCGTTCAGTAACAAACAAATAAACAAACCGGAACTATAACAACTCCTTCTGATACTTGAGGTAGATTCATATTTGTTTATTAGCTGTTGTGCATACTTTTTTAGTACGGAATCGTCATCTATCGGTGCTTTTTCCGAATACGCTCTAAGTTCAACATACCACGCGGGTCCCTCAATCGTTTCAATCAATTTCTCATAGGTTAGGTATTCTTCAAACTTGGCTGTTCTTTTTTCCCTTAAGGCAATAAAAGTATGAATATAGTGCTTCTTCTTTACTATGTTATGTTCCAACAACGCACGATAAAGATTTGTTCGTTCCTGATTTCGTAATTCCACATTTTCTTGTGACAGGGGATATGTGACTCCCATCATTTCATCAGGAAACCGGTTTTCATCTTTTATATACTGATAGCCGTGAAATAATTCGTGAATTAATACGGAATATAAATCCTCGTAATCCTTATAAGAATCCAAATTAACAATTGCAGTGGGATATTCTTCATACAGAATCATTGTATCTCCAATAAACTGTATATCCCAGCTTAAAATATGATAGGTACATTGTGGATTGTTACTGAATTTAGGATGATTGAATAGATAAACATTTCTCTTGTCATATAAGGCATATGCAACAAGTTCAAAACCCGACCAATAATTCTCCAACTTCTCAAGAACCAAGTCTTCCGCAATTCGATTAAGATATTGAGGCACTTTCTTCCTCTCCTCCACTGTTTCCATTCATTTTAACACAAATTCCCAAATATATTTCCACACAAAAAAACACTGTAAAACATCAGCTCACGGGAGCGAATATTTTACAGTGGCTTTTTTTTCAATCATTTTTTCATTTGCCTTGCTGGAAAATGGTTTGCCTGATAAGCAGATATGGCTTGGAACATGTACTGTATGGCAGCGTACATTCCGCAAGCAAGGAGTATTCCCGCCAGGACATCCAGAACGGCATGCTGCTTCGTGAATAGGGTCGATAAGATAATCAGTGTTCCGAATGCCGTTACGCCAGCATGCTCCCACTTATGCTGCTCCCTCCGTTTATGAACGACGATCATCATGATGAATGTTGTCAGTACATGAATGCTGGGCAAGCAGTTGACGGGCTGATCATGACTATAAACGACGCGCATCAAATGGGCGAAGATATCATTTCCCATCACTTCCGGACGGGGGACTGTCGATTGCCAAAGGCAATAGATAAGAAAACAGACGAGCTTTCCCGATACTAAACTGCCTAATGCAACAAAATAGTGTTTACGGTCAACAAAACAATAGTAAATCAGCAATCCATAAATATAGGGATACCACAATAAATACGGAACGACAAATTCTTTAATAAAAGGAATCTCTCCATCTATCATTGTCGTAACATCGACAGCATGACCTGACGATTGATTGATGATCGAATAAATGGAACTAGTAAGCACCAGCAGCAATGAATACCATAGCGGGTGCAAGGGTAAAATAGAATTGTTTTTCATAGTTTGCGCCGACTTTCAATATTATGGTTATTTTCCAAGGATTATTATACTACATTTCTCGCTTAATGGACGCTTTATATGCGAATGTTAATGATTCCCTTGAACTACTGCTGCGCCAGATTTCCCATCCTTCCGAATGTCCGAAGCAAAAGCCATGGTCAGCTGCCATGGCTTTGCATGCTAGATTTTGTGATGACGTTTTTTCGATACATACGTTAAGGTAATAAAGATGTAAATGCAAAGGGTAATCATCGTGACGATCATCGACGTCGTGAAAATGATGCCGATCAAAATCATCAGTAATGCGATAATTGCAGCCCAGGTCGTATAGGGGAACCATTTGACCGCATAGGCACTTGGTTTTCCTTGTTGCTGCTTACGTGACTTCAAATGGGCGAAGGCGATGATCAACCAGATGAACAAGACCGTGTATCCTAGCGATCCCATCAAGAAATCGAAAGTCTTGCTGCCGGCAAATAAAGAAATCAATACACCGATATATAAAGCGGACGTACACATTAGAATTGCGTATACCGGGACCTTCTTCTTGGATAAGCGGGAGAAGATTTTCGGGATGCGACCGTCCACGGCTTGTGTATACAGGACGCGGGATGAACCATATAACCCTGAGTTCATCGATGATATGATCGCCAGTAAAACAACGGCGTTCATAATGTGGTCGGCGCCTGGAATCCCTATCATTTGAAAGACCATCACGAACGGACTTTCCGGTACACCGTTCACCTCGTTCCAAGGAATCAAGCTGACGATGATGAAAAATGGGATGATATAGAAGGAAATGATCCGTATCAATGTACTGCGAACCGCTTTTGGAACCACTTTTTCAGGGTTTTTCGTTTCCGCCAATGTGACCCCGATAATTTCCGTGCCACCATATGAATAGATGACCACCAACATCGCCGTAATCAATCCCTTCGATCCATTCGGGAAGAAACCGCCGTTGTCAGTCAAGTTGGAAAAACCGACTGCAGCATGGTCGCCAAACGTTACAAGCAATAACAATAATCCAGCCAGGATGAAGACAATGATGACGGTGATTTTAATTAAGGCAAGCCAATACTCCGTTTCCGCAAAAACCTTTACCGACAGCAAGTTAACCGCCGTGACTAACACGGAAACAGCTAACGCCAACATCCAGATTGGATATCCAGGCAGCCAATATTGTATGAAGATCGCCGCAACGATCGATTCCGCCGTAATGTTCAATACCCACATCTTCCAGTAGATCCAATCCAGGAAGTATGCTGGATACTTTCCTAAAATCGACTGAACCAAATCCCGGAATGTTCTTGCACCGCTATTTGCAACCGCCATTTCAGCTAAACCCTGCATGATGAATAAAAGGATGATCCCTCCTATCAAGTATGCAAGGATGACGGCCGGTCCTGCCATATCAATCGCTGAACTGCTCCCTTTAAATAAACCGGCACCGATTGCCCCGCCTAATGCCATCATCGTAATATGCCGTGAAGTCATGGTCCTCTGTAAATTCCTTTTGTCCGTTTCCATATCCTTACCTCCCAAAATATCAAAAAAAGCATATCGTCTCTTCCTTCATAATCAAATGAAGAAAGAGACGATATGCCTTATGCTTACCGCGGTACCACTCTTTTTGGCTCTTTTAGAACCCTGCTCTCAAACCCTGTAACGAAGGTTACCCGTCAAAACAAAGAGAAAAAGATAATCTTTACCCCCTTGCTTTACCACTCCCAGGCAAGTTCAAAGTCTCATTGGACTGCGTTGCACCACCCCGCAGCTCTCTTTACCGAATGATGAGCTTTTACTACTCCTGATCATTGCGTTTCAAAAAATTATATCTGAATATTTTTATAATATTCAATACTATACGGACTCCGAGTAGCTTTGTCAATAACTTTTTTAGGATAGTATTTTAAGAGGCGTAAATATTAGCAAATTGTGGTTGCACGCTGTATGGAACCAGTCAAATACTATTCGAAATAAAGCTTGTTGTTATATCTGGGAAAACCACTTTACTTTCCATGCAATGGACAGCAAAACGAGAGGCACGAGACTCCTGCGGGAAATGCGGTCTAGGGGAGACAACCGCAGGCGCAAGAGCCGAGGTGGCTTCCCCGACCGCCCCCGGAAAGCGAGTGCCTGAAGTGGAAAGGAACCGCCTAAGGTATCAAACCATTGAATTTGTGAGCGATCAAAATCTATCTGCGTTTTCACGCAAAGTGGATTGGAACGGAAGGGGCGAGACTCCTGCGGGAAATGCGGTCTAGGGGAGACAACCGCAGGCGCAAGAGCCGAGGTGGCTCCCCTACCGCCCGCGGAAAGCGAGTGCCTGAAGTGGAAAGGAACCGGCTAAGGTATCAAACCATTGAATTTGTGAGCAATCAAAATCTATCTAGTTTTTTCGCAAAGTGGAATGATTCCGAATGTGGGAGATCCGTTTGGCATGATTTATTTAAAACGATTCATCAAAAAAGAGGATATACCGCAAAGCTTTAAGCGGCCATCCTCTTTTCGTTTTTTATGTATCATCCAAGAACTCAAAAACCCGTAAAACCGCCGAATACACGGTTTGTCAGGAAAGTCGTGATGTTCGTCATCCAATCAAAAAACAAGAAAATCCCCATAACGATCGTGAGATATCCGCCCATTTTAGTTAATCCATGACTATACTTCCTGATCCAGCCTGATTTGCCGATGAAAAATGACATGATGAAGAATGGGATGGAAAATCCAAGAATATAAGCAATCATATAGAGCAGGCCTTGTCCCGTATATAAACCGAGAGCCATGACTGCCCCCAAAATCGGACCGACACATGGAGTCCAGCCAGCAGCGTAGCCAATACCAATCAGTATCGAACCGATATATCCCGATGGCCGGTTTTTAAAATGGATTTTCCTATCCTTCATCAAGAATTTCGGCTGGAAAAATCCGATGAGGATCAGTCCGAACATGACGATCAATATAGCCCCTGCCTGCCTGATCAAATCAATATATTCATAAAAAAGGTCATAAAAAATCGTGGTCGAAAGCCCAAGTACCACAAATATGATGGAAAACCCGACCAAAAAGAAAAAGGTATGAAGCAATGCCTTTCGATTGAAGGTGTTGCTTCCTTCTTTTAACTCACTAACTGATAAACCTGTAATATAAGATAAAAAGGCAGGATATAACGGTAAACAACATGGAGATATAAACGATAGTATGCCCGCACTGAATGCCAAAAAAATAGTTAAATCCATCTGCCAAATCCCCCCTCGGCTCCTCTATTTTCCGCGACTCTCGTAAACTACCAACTATCCAGCCCTAACCATGATGCCGCAACCATCAGCACCCCGATCACGACCACTGCAACGGGTCCCACAATAAATAATCCAAATAGCAAAGACACCACTGCGTCCAAAAAGGTTCGAACGACACCTGGCTTTTCCTTTCTATTCGCTTGCTCAGTCAATAAGTCTTCCAGATGGCTGACCTTTTGCTTTAGCTCCTGTAATTCTTGAACCACTTTTGTATCCTGATCGATCACTCCCATACATCCCTCCACGTTAACATTTAGTGTTAATTTTATCATCTTCATCCATTTATAAAAAGGTAAAGTAACTATTTTCCAGCAATAATCAGATTTCGGCTGAATTGACCATAAAACTTTTTTTTCAAAATCTGTCATCAATGTTACAATAGCAAGGTTGAACCCATCCAATCTATAGAACAGGCGAGGTATCATTTTTTTTATGAAAGCTTTACGATTATTAAAAAGTTTTAACTTTTTATATTTTGGACTGCTTGCCATTTTCATTCCATTTCTTCCCGTGTACTTGGCAGATCAAGGCTTGCGGCCAGCCCAAATCGGATTCATCATCGGTACAGGAGGATTTGTCACCCTGATTACCCAGCCATTATGGGGAATGATCAGCGACAAAACGCGGACGATCCGCAAAGTCCTGTTGTTACTCATTTTTTTCTCAAGTGTAATCGGTTATTTTCTATATGACTCAAGCAGCTATCTCCAGCTGATCCTGTTTGCCATGCTGCTTTATTTCTTTTTGATGCCGATCGATCCCCTGACGGAAAGCCTTAACTTTACGATTGCGGAGAAATCAGGAATCAGCTATGGCTCGATCCGGACTTATGGCGCATTGGGTTATGCGGTCATATCGCTGATCACTGGCTATGTGATGTCCTATTTCGGAGCAAACAGCCTGGCCTTTCTTTTTGCCGGGATCGGGCTGATCAGCTTCATCATTAGCTGGATGATGCCGGATGCACCGGTGTCGGGGAAACCTGTCACCTTGAAGAGCCTGAAGCACTTTTTCAGCAATAAGGAGACGCTGCTTTTTTTATTGTTGGTGTTTATCTGTGCTGTTCCAGCAAGAATGAATGATACGTTCCTTGGTGTGTATATCCGCGAGCTTGGAGGAAGCGCCAAGCTTGTCGGCTTGACCTGGTTCCTGGCGGCAGGAAGTGAAATCGTCGTATTCGCCCTAAGCTTCTGGTGGCTGCGCAAAGGCAAGGAAATCATCATCATTTCGTTTGCAGCGGCGTTTTTCTTTATCCGCTATTTCGTCTCTGCCTGGATTACCGATCCGCATCTGCTGGCTTATTTGCAGGTCTTGCAAATACTGACTTTCCCGATATTCTATTCTGCGGCGATTCAGTACCTGTACCGCATCGTTCCGGTGGAGTGGCGCGCTACAGGCCAGACTGTCCTGGCGCTATTATTCTTCGGGGTATCAGGGATCATCGCTTCTTATGTAGGCGGATCCATTTATGAGGCATTCGGAGGCAAGACTTTATACTTGTTCATCTCCTCGATATCCTTTATCGGCATGGTTTTCGCCTTGGTGCTTTATCGCATATACGGCACAAGGCTTGATACGGCAGAGGAAGCTTGATTGAACTGTAAAGTTCTACGGTTTCTCCTTAATATGGAATAGAGTCATTGTAAAAAACACTGAATCGTTTATTACAGATAAGTGTAGACGATTCAACTCATCCAGTAAAAAAGTAAGCATCTCAAACCTGAAACGCCCCATTTCAAAACTGGAATTATTTTCCTCTGACTTTGTATTACTATAAAGTTATGAATGAAGTCCCTTTTACTAAAGAGGTGTTTTAATGTCGAAATATCGTTTATTCCACACTCTTATCAGTGTCATGTTCTTGGCGTGCTTTCTATATAGTGTCTACACCAGAACATCTGAAGCCTTCATAATGACCATTATTGTTGGAATCGTTGGAATCGGTTTATTGTTGGTTAATCATAAGCTGAATAAAAAGAGTGAAACATAAGGACTGGGGCTACAAGAATCCAAGAGGGGCTAGGTTTATCATCTCCCGTTCACAGACGTTGTATGGCGATTTCCCGCCTTCTCTAGTACTGCCTAGAACCATAAAAAAAAGGGGCTGTCTCATAAGTCCGATTTAGACTGATTGACACCCCATCATTAAAATCAAGATGCTGATTTAACAGCAATCTTGATTTTTTCATTTGTTCTTTTCGGCTGATTTATCCTTTTGGCATGGCCCTTTTTTTCTTTATTGTTCATCATCGACGAGTGAATGCTTAAATGCGTAAATCACCGCTTGGGTACGGTCCTGCACATCAAGCTTACTTAATATATTACTAACATGCACCTTGGCCGTTTTCAGGGCAATGTATAGTTCATCGGCTATTTCCTGATTCGTTTTCCCTTGTGTCATTAAAAGCAGGATTTCCATTTCACGGTTTGTCAATTGTTCATGCAGCTCGTTTTTCTTCGGGCGGCGTAACTTCTCCATCATCTTCCCGGTCACCTCAGGCTCCAGTACGCTTTGTCCTTGGAAGGTGGACCGGACGGCTCTGGCAATTTCGCTTGCCTTCGAGGTTTTCAGCATATAGCTCGTTGCCCCGGCTTCCAAGGCCGGATACACTTTTTCATCATCCAGAAAGCTTGTCACGATGATGATCTTGGCTTCGGGCCATTTTTCGATAATTCGCTTCGTCGCTTCTATGCCATCCATTTCCGGCATGACCAAATCCATCAAAATGATATCCGGACGCAATTCCAAAGCCAGTTCGACTGCCTTCAAACCATTGTCCGCTTCCCCGATCACTTCGATGTCCGCTTGGGCCGTTAAATAGGCCGACACCCCAATCCGAACCATTTCATGGTCATCGACAAATAATACTTTAATCATCCTGATCACCTCCTGTATGTATCAAGGGGATTTTCACCTCGAGCTTTGTCCCTTTATTCGGAACGCTTACGAGCTGCATGGTCCCCCCCAACTCTACGGCCCGCTCATGCATGTTTTGCAGTCCGTAAGATCCGGCTTTTGCATCCTCCGTGTTAAAGCCGATGCCATCATCCGTGATCCGGAAAATGATCAAGCCATCACGAACGATCAATAGCACTTCAAGCGAGGTCGCCTTT
>NZ_PHNG01000698.1:0-76949 GCF_002803435.1 Bacillus sp. mrc49
CGCAGGAGTGTCGTTGCCTTCCGTTACATTCCACTCTGCGTGAAAATGAAGATGGAATTCCGTTTTCCATAGTATTGGAGGCTTTGTACATCGAACGTTTCATTCCACTGCAGGCACTCGCTTTCCGCGGGCGGTCCGTGAGCATCCTCGGCTTTCAGCCTGTGGTGTCTCACGTAGACGCGCAATTCCCGCAGGAGTGTCGTTGCCTTCCGTTACATTCCACTTTGCGTGATAATGAAGATAGAATTCAATTTACATATAGTTTTAGGTATGTCCATCGAACGTTTCATTCCACTGCAGGCACTCGCTTTCCGCGGGCGGTCCGTGAGCATCCTCGGCTTTCAGCCTGTGGTGTCTCACGTAGACGCGCAATTCCCGCAGGAGTGTCGTTGCCTTCCGTTACATTCCACTTTGCGTGATAATGAAGATAGAATTCAATTTACATATAGTTTTAGGTATGTCCATCGAACGTTTCATTCCACTGCAGGCACTCGCTTTCCGCGGGCGGTCCGTGAGCATCCTCGGCTTTCAGCCTGTGGTGTCTCACGTAGACGCGCAATTCCCGCAGGAGTGTCGTTGCCTTCCGTTACATTCCACTTTGCGTGATAATGAAGATAGAATTCAATTTACATATAGTTTTAGGTATGTCCATCGAACGTTTCATTCCACTGCAGGCACTCGCTTTCCGCGGGCGGTCCGTGAGCATCCTCGGCTTTCAGCCTGTGGTGTCTCACGTAGACGCGCAATTCCCGCAGGAGTGTCGTTGCCTTCCGTTACATACCTCTAAGACTAGTCAATAAGACGACCATTTTTATCTATTTATACATCTTCAGTTTTCGAGATTTCACAAGGGGAAATAAGGATGATTCCAAAACAAGTTGTTTACTGGATAAAAAGGTTAGTAAAACGATATCTTCCGGTATACAATCTAGTTAGGGATAATGGTAGAGTGAGATCTTGAGTGACCGACATCGATATTTATTCTTAATCATATTTTTTTGGAGTGATTTCATGTACAAATTTATTCAGGCGGTATTGCCGGTTGCCTTGCTGTTCATGTTCCTGCCACATAATCAGCAAGAGGCTGCAGCTGCAGAGGAGGCTCCGAAATCGGATGGTGTCATCGTCAAGTATAAAGAGACGGATGATGAGCCGATCAATGAGTTGATCGAGAAGGTCGAGGTTCCAAAAGGACAAACGACCGACAAGCTGATCGAGAAGCTTGAGAAACGGAAGAATGTCGAGTATGCCGAACCGAACTATCTGTTCAAGAAGATGGAAATGCCGAACGATCCAGCTTTCATAGACCAGTGGCATCATAAAAATCTTGGAACGGAAGCGGCCTGGGTAAAATCTATGGGCTCGAAGGAGATGATCGTGGCGATCATCGACGATGGAATCGACCGCAAACATCCGGATTTGACAGGGAAAATCGTCAACGCCTATGATACGGTCCGTAACCGGAAGAATATCTTGCCGGAAGGGCAGCACGGGACGCATATCGCCGGGATCATTGCCGGAAGTGCAAACAATAACATCGGCGGAGCGGGTGTTGCACCTAATGTAAAGCTGATGCCAATTAACGTTTTTGAAGGTGATTATGCCGATACGGCCGATATCATCAAGGCGATACATTATGCGATTGAGAAAAAAGCGAAGATTATCAATATGAGTCTTGGAGTCAACATGTATTCGGAGGCGTTGAATAAAGCCGTACAGGAAGCAGCAAAAAAAGGCATCTTGATTGCCGCGGCTGCCGGCAATGAAGGCGATATGGGGAAAAAAGTGCAGCGGGTATACCCAGCTGCATACAGTAACGTCATTTCCGTTGCGGCCACGGACGAAAAGGACAAGCGCCCCTATTATTCCAATTACGATTCAACCGTGGATATTGCAGCCCCTGGAGATGAGATCCTTTCAACCTTGCCACATGGTAAATATGGCTGGATGAGCGGAACATCGATGGCCACGCCCATGGTGGCGGGGGTAGCGGCCCTCATTTGGTCCAATGAGCCTAAGCTCAACAAAACGGAGGTTGAATATCGCCTCTATGATTCAGCGAAGGATCTGGGTACGAAAGGGAAGGACATATACTATGGAAACGGGAGGGTCAATGCCAAAAAGGCTCTTGAGATGAAGACGCTGACCAGGCCGAGCGTTAAAAAGATTTCCGATAAGGACATCAAGATCACCGGGAGCATCCCAGCCGATTTCCATACGGGAACCGTCTCGATCTATACCGATAAGAAACAGCTGGCCACATTGAAGATCAATGGGGAGAAGGCATTTACGGCGCCAGTTGCAAAACAAACAGCCGGCACGGTGATCTCTACGAGGGTCATCGATCCCTCGGGAAATAAAAGTGTGCCCGTTTCATTTAAAGTCGAAGATAAAACGGCGCCTAGTAAACCGTCAGTCAATACGGTAGGTGACAATACGGTAAAAGTAACAGGCAAAGCCGAAGCTGGCTCTTCCGTCACGGTCAAAAACCGCAGCACCACCCTAGGCAAAGCGAATGCCAACAGCGGAGGCGCCTTCACCGTAACGATGTCAAAAAAACAAAAAGCCGGTACCGTCCTCACGATCGCAGCAACGGATAAAGCTGGCAATTCAAGCCCGATCAAAACCATCACCGTGGCAGACAAAACCGCACCTGGTAAACCGACGGTCGACAAGGTCACGACAAAAACGACGATCGTCACAGGCAAAGCCGAAGCCAATTCCACTGTATCCATCAAGGTATCAGGGAAAGTGATCGGCTCGGCCACCGCAACGAATAAAGGCACCTTCTCGGTGAGAATCCCGAAACAAAAAGCAGGGAAGAACCTCTATGTTTCCGCTAAAGACAAAGCGAGAAATGTAAGTGAAGCAAGAAAAGTCACGGTTAAAAAGTAAGGCAAATACAGAAAACAGCCTCCCAATCTTCAATGTGGGGGCTGTTTTTGCATCAATCCTTATTGCCATACATCAATTCCGTGCTCCGACTGTATAGCTCAATGATATTGCCAAAAGGATCTTCACAATAAATTAAATGGTACGGCTTGTTCTTCCAAGTATTCCATAAATCGCTTCGCCTTTTACCGCCGGATTGCGCGATCTCATCGGCGAGTCTTTCAATATCATCCGAAATTAAGCAAATATGAAAAAAGCCCTGATACTCATCACGGTTACTCGGCGGCATCCTCGGCTCCTGGAATTCAAAAAGCTCGATTCCCACCTGATTATCCGCCAGCAAATGAGCATTGCGCATTTTTTTAACATGATTGCCAAGAAGATCGTTCGTCATATTCGGCTTGTCCTCGGCACTGGCATCAAACGAATACGGACCCGCCAATAACTTGAATCCCAACACCTGTTCATACCACGAAATCGCAGCATCCAAATCAGGCACAGCCAAACCGATGTGCGTAATTGCTGTCATATCCATCACCTCTGGTAATAAAATACCCTTTTTAGCCGGGGGACAAACGGTACTTTTGGCAACAAAAAAAAGAAGCAATAGCCAATACTGCTTCTTTGAATACATATATCGACCTCACGAAATCGTTTAAATTTCACCCTCTTCAAGCCTCCTATTATACTCAACTTTACTGATTAACCCTTTTGCATTACAGGTAAGGCAATCCGTATAAATATCGTAGGCACCTGTACCTGCACAAATATGGCATTTCACATGAGTTTCCGGAATATCCTTATGCATGAATGAAAAAATCTTTTCAATATACTGCAGAATAATCATATCCAAAACTCCTTTTTTTTCTATCATACTACGAAAAAGCGTGAAGGAAACCGGGAATACGATAACATTACGGAAACTTCATATAGGCATTACATAGTTTACATGGGGTTAAAGAATGCTAATCATCGCTTGGACTTCGAAAAGAGGAAACTTAAAAAGGCAATAGGAAATTCCTAATGGATTTAATTTCTTGAGTTAGCATTTATGAACAAAATCCCGCCTTCCTCCCTATTGTTCATTATAAAGAACGAAAGTAAGATTAAGAGAATCTACGAAAATAAAGCTCTATCACAAATATTTGTATAACGTTCATGTTAGATTCACGAATGAGAAGAACATGAATTGACCCGAAAGAGCGGAAAGAGGTTATAAAGATGATTGATATACACTCCCACATTTTACCTGGCGTTGATGACGGAGCCAAGCACATTACAGAGACTATAGCCATGGCAAAGCTTGCAGTATCGGAGGGTATACAGACCATCATTGCCACCCCTCATCATAAAAATGGTCATTTTGAAAATGAGAGAAACGATATTATAGAAAAAGTGGCAGAAGTAAATGAAGTATTGAAGGAGGAGTCGATTGATCTGGAAGTATTACCAGGTCAGGAAACAAGAATTTATGGGGATCTATTATTGGATTATCAGGATGAAAGGATCTTAACACTTAACGATGATGGAAGATATGTGTTCATCGAATTGCCATCGGATCACGTTCCTGCCTATACAGAACCTTTATTATATGAGATTCAAATGAAAGGGCTCGTTCCGATCATCGTTCACCCAGAAAGGAATCAGGAGTTTTTGGAATTTCCGAATCACCTCTACAAACTCGTTAAGCACGGGGCACTGACACAAATCACGGCAAAAAGCATTGTCGGCGGTTTTGGGAAGAAGACGAAAAAATTTGCCTTTCAGCTCATCGAAAAAAATTTGACTCACTATGTCGCATCGGATGTCCATAATACGAAAAGCCGCGCGTTCCATATGATTGAGGCTTTTGATGAAATCGAAAACAAGTATGGTGCCGAGATGAGATACCTTTTCATGAATAATGCCGAGCTCCTTGTCCAAGGAAAGCTCGCGTACAAGGAAATGCCGGAAAAAATCGAAACAAGAAAGTTTTTAGGCATATTTTAAAAAAAGCGCCACATCTACATAAAGTGGGATGGAGCGCTTTTGGCATTAAGGTTGCGTGATGAAGAACTCTTCCAAATATAAGCTCCATATTTTATAGCCATTTTCATTGGGGAGTTTTTGATTTTCGTTCAAGACATCCCTCATTTTTTCGGATGACAAATCAGGCCAATTACTCCAGTGGTTTAGGTACGGAATATCGTTAGCTTTAGCATACTTATCCAATTCCTTTACTTGATTGGGATAGTATGTGGCCTTGTATAAAGGATTAGGTGGTTGAAGCATGAACTGTGTGTCCTTGCTTTCGGATTGGACATCTTGAATGATCGACGTGATATTTTCGAGCGATTCTTCAATGGTGACATTCCCATTATCCTTTAAGGTGAAGGGTTCTAATAAAATTAAATCGGCAGTGGCATCCGCCAGCTCTTTTTGTTTGTTTTGGACAACGAATTGTGAAGACGTCATATCGTAGATGAGGCCATCGACTTGGACGGTGTCACCATATACAGTTTTTAGCTGCTTGGCTAAATCATCAGGTAAGTTATAAGCCTCATTGCCAAGGGAACTGGAACCAACCAACAAAATCTTGAACGGTTTCCCCTCCGACAATCTATGTTTATATAATTCTTTGCTTTCATTCGGCCAATTTCCGATGTATTTGACCAAGTTTTCCTGACTGGGACTTGAGGCACGGGTTTCCGTACTCACTTCTTTTGCCTTAGGCTGGCTGATGCTAACATCAGAGATTTTACCTTTCCAATGAATATTACCCATAACTATGGATGTGATGCTTAACAAAACAATAATAGTAGGTAAGAAGACTCTCATATGATTCCTCCGAAATATGCCGTAATTTGACAATTTATTTTTGTGATTTGTACCAATTTTTAAACAGGTGTACCAATTTATATGCAAAAAAGGGGTAATATATTTACCAAATTACCTAAAATTATGACAAAAAAAACAATGAATGGCAAGGTTTTGTGTTATAATACGGTTGCTGTTATTTTTTTAGTTGGAGGGTATCATGGAAGAAACGATTAGTATAAAGGAACTATTTTTGACTTTACGAAAGCGATTGAGCCTTATCATCACCATTACGGCACTGGCTGTTTTAGTGAGTGGAGCCGTCAGTTATTTTCTTTTGACGCCCATATACCAGGCGTCCACGCAGCTGCTGGTCAATCAATCGAAGAATGAAGAAGGACTATATAACTACAATGAAGTCCAAACGAATCTTCAGTTAATTAATACATATAATGTCATCATTAAAAGTTCGGCGATATTGGAATTAGTTAAGGAAGATCTAGATCTTGATATGACTGCAGCAGAGCTGAATGAAAAGATTTCGGTTACAAGTGAACAAAATTCACAAGTGGTCAACATCATTGTCGAGGATGAGAATCCACAAACGGCAGTCGATATTGCGAACAAAACAGCAGAAGTTTTTCAAAAGCAAATCGTGGAGATCATGAATGTAGACAATGTGACGTTATTGGCAAAAGCGGAGAATAAAGAAAATCCATCTCCTATCAAGCCGCAGCCGTTACTTAACATTGCCATCGCATTGGTTGTCGGATTGATGGCAGGTGTAGGACTTGCGTTCTTACTGGAGTATTTGGATAACACGATCAAGACAGAGCAGGATATAGAAAAACAACTAGGTGTGCCGATCCTTGGAGTCATTGGGACAATTGATGGTCAAGGGGATCATAGCTTGCGCTCCGAAAGAATGACTACACGTGGAAGAGGCGAAAAAATTGGCTAAAGATAAAAAGAAAAAGCTCGATTCTAAAAGAAAGCTGATTGCGAAGTTCAATCCAAAATCCCCGATATCGGAACAATTCCGCACCATCCGGACAAACATTCAATTCTCGGCTGTTGATGAAGAAGTACGTTCCATCATGGTCACATCCTCAGGTCCAGGCGAAGGAAAGTCCACAACAGCGGCAAATCTAGCTGTCGTATTCGCCCAGCAAGGGAAGACGGTCCTTCTTGTGGATGCTGACTTACGAAAACCGACTGTACACTATACCTTCAATTTACCCAACACCTTTGGAATGACCAATGTATTGACGAAACGCATGGAATTGCGCGAGGCTGTCGTAGAAACCGAGGAGAAGAACCTTTATGTGCTATCCAGCGGCCCAATCCCGCCTAATCCGGCCGAACTACTAGGTTCCAAAGCCATGAATGAATTATTCGATCGATTCAAAGAAGAATTTGACATCATCATCATGGATACACCTCCTGTATTGGCAGTTACGGATGCGCAGATCCTCTCGAATAAATGCGATGGCTCGATTCTCGTAATCTCAAGCGGAAAAACGGGAACGGAACAAGCCGTGAAGGCAAAGGAACTATTGACTGCTGCTTCCTGTAACCTAATGGGTGTCGTCTTAAATAATAAAAAAATGCAAAAAAACAACCAATACTACTATTATTATGGAAATTAATAAAAGGACTGCTTAGCTGGTGGCCTTTTGTAATCTACAAGAGTAAATATATGTTAAATTTGCAGGCTGAAAGAATCAGGAGAAAGGGGTGGCGGCATGATAGACATCCATTCCCATATATTGAATGGGGTTGATGATGGAGCTCAAACGATAGCGGATAGTATCGAGATGGCGAGAATGGCAGCTTTGGAAGGCATACATAAGATCATTGCGACACCGCATCACATGAATGGAAGATACGAGAATCGAAAACGAGATATCATCGCCCAAGTGGGTGACCTTAATGAAGTGCTGCAAGCGGAGGGCATATCATTGGAGGTACTGCCAGGGCAAGAGACAAGAATATATGGTGACATTTTGCGAGATTATGAACGTGATGAAATCATCACCTTGAATGATGGCGGTAAATATTTGTTCATCGAACTGCCGACGGCTCATGTTCCGCACTATACGGAACAATTGCTCACTGAAATACAATTCGGGGGATTGACTCCAATCATCGTCCATCCGGAACGAAACCAGGAATTAATCGAAAATCCAGATCTCTTATACAAATTCGTGACAAACGGAACACTTACGCAAGTGACGGCAGCCAGCGTTGCCGGTGCATTCGGCAAGAACATCCAAAAGTTTTCGATGCAGCTAATCGAAGCAAATTTAACACATTTCATTTCTTCAGATGCTCATAATATCACAAGTCGAAGCTTCAAGATGAACGAGGCTTTTGATGTGATCGAAAGGAAGGTCAGTGTCGATTTCGTCGACTTTTTCCTGGATAATGCAGAATTGCTTGTCGATAGTAAAACGGTTTATAAAGAGGCTCCCGAAAAGATTAAAAAGAAGAAGAAGTTTTTAGGCGTTTTTTGATCTGTCCAATTTCACGAATTTTTGGAATGATCGGTGAATTACTCTGCCATTTTTTGTGAGGTACAAGCAAATGAATCGTTAGAGGCCCGATATTAGCTGAATCTAATATCAGGCTGTGGCATTTGGACTTTAGTGAATCTTGCCAATTTTCATTGAATTGAAAAGTGCTGCCTTTTTTATATCGGATGAATGATCAAGAGTTTAACATATTTTTTCATTTCATAAAAAAATTAGAAGTATATATATGCACAGCTGCAAGTTCATTATTTACACGGAGATAACGAATAACTTGAGGGGGAGAACAGTATGAAAAAAGTAAAAAAAGCGATCATTCCAGCGGCGGGGCTAGGAACAAGGTTCCTGCCGGCGACTAAAGCGATGCCGAAGGAAATGCTGCCTATCGTGGATAAGCCGACCATCCAATACATCATTGAAGAAGCGGTGGCTTCAGGTATTGAAGATATCATTATCGTGACCGGAAAAGGCAAGCGTGCGATCGAAGATCATTTCGATAATGCATTCGAACTGGAAAATAACTTAATGGAAAAAAACAAATTCGAATTATTGGAGAAAGTCCAGGCTCCTTCCAAAGTGGACATTCATTACATCAGACAAAAGGAACCAAAAGGGTTGGGCCATGCTGTCTGGTGTGCACGGAAATTCATTGGAAATGAACCATTCGCCGTTTTACTTGGCGACGATATCGTCCAAGCGGAAACACCATGCTTAAAACAACTAATCAACGAATATGATAAAACCTTATCGTCTGTCATTGGTGTCCAAACCGTCCCTAGAGAAGAAACGCACCGTTACGGAATTGTCGATCCAGGCAGTCAAAACGGGCGACGCTATGAAGTCAATAACTTCGTCGAAAAGCCGGAAAAAGGGACAGCCCCATCCAACCTGGCAATCATGGGCCGATACATTTTCACCCCGGAAATATTCATGTTTCTGGAGAAACAAGAACTCGGAGCAGGCGGAGAAATCCAACTGACGGATGCCATCCAAAAACTGAACGAAATTCAACGAGTCTTTGCCTACGACTTTGAAGGAAAACGATATGACGTTGGTGAAAAATTCGGATTCATCCAGACCACGATAGAGTTTGCATTGAAGGATAACAATCTTAAAGATGATATTTTAGCGTTTATAGAAAACCTACTAGAAAAACAAAAGATATAAGAATAAATAGTAAGGGAGGAGCCAAATTGAAAGCTGTAGCAGTTGAGCAGAGTGTAGCATCATCTGACCGCATATTAACGGCTGACCAAGTAAATGCTAATGTAAGTTATTTAAGAATGAAAAGAATGATAGACATCATAGGTTCACTCATTGGAATCATTTTTTTATCCCCCGTTTTCCTGCTTGTAGCAATATTGATCAAAATCGAAGACCCAAAAGGACCTGTTTTCTTTAAACAGGTTCGAGTGGGAAAAGCCGAAACAGAATTCGAAATGTATAAATTTCGATCGATGGTCTCCGACGCCGAAGAGAGATTAAAAGACTTACTGGCCTTAAACGAAGTCTCAGGCGCCATGTTTAAAATGAAGGACGATCCCAGGGTCACCAAAGTCGGCAAGTTCATCAGAAAAACAAGCATCGACGAGCTGCCCCAATTATTCAACGTCCTAAAAGGTGAAATGAGCCTGGTTGGACCAAGGCCGCCTTTAAAAAGAGAAGTTGAACAATATACTGAGTATGATATCCAACGTCTATTTGTTACTCCTGGTTGTACTGGATTATGGCAAGTGAGTGGCCGGAGTAATTTAGAATTTCGTGAAATGGTTGATTTGGATATTAGATATATAAAAATAAGGTCGCTAAAATATGATTTTATGATTATTTTTAAAACAATAAGAGTCTTGTTAGGAACAAAAGATGCATATTAATTTGGTTGTTAATTTCCTTCTAGGAACTAATAAAGAAATAGACAGGTGAAATTATGGCAGGAAAAAAAATAGTATATATATGTGAATCAATTGGTGGTGGTGTTAGAAGACACTTGTTAGATTTGATCAACAATATAGATACAACTAAATATGAAGTATATTTAATATATGGGGCAGATGAGCGACTAGATGAAGTGTTTATTCAAGAGAAACAATCATTGCAGAAAAAAGGGATAATTCTATACCAGATTAAAGATTTTCAACGAAATATAAATGTCAAAAAAGATATTATATCCATACTTAAGTTAACCCAGTTACTTAAAAGTATAAAACCTGATTTGGTTCATTGCCACAGTTCTAAAGCAGGAGCGATAGGGAGGATTGCCTCATTTCTATTAGGGATAAAAGATGTGTTTTATACCCCACATGGCTACTTTTTCTTAAATGAAAATATGAATAATACAAAAAAATACACTTTTATTTGGATAGAGAAAGTATTATCTTTTTTGAGCAAAAAAATAATACATGTATCTTTTAGTGAAGAGAAAAAAGCTCTGGATTACAATGTAGTAAAAAAGGAAAAATCAATTGTCATATATAATGGAATTAACGCAATTAGTTTTTCTAAGAAATTAGATGATAACCCTAAAAAAGTTATAGGTACCATAGCTAGGATGGACGCACAAAAAAACCCTCAAAAATTTATAGATATTGCAGAAGAAATGTGTTATGTGGATGATAATGTGGAATTTTGGTATATTGGCAGCGGTGAATATTTTGAATCAATTAACAAAAAAATAAAATCTCAGGGTTTAGAAAATAGGATTAGGCTATTAGGATTTAAACCCAATGCAACAGAATTTTTGAGCAATTTTGATGTCTTTCTTTCAACTTCGTTATATGAAGGGATGCCATATGCTTTAATTGAGTCAATGTCTGTTGGAATACCTGTAGTAGCAAGTAATGTAACAGGTAACAGTGAAATAGTAATAAACGGATATAATGGATTTACATTTGAATTAAATGATAGGAAGGAGGCAGTAGATAAAATAAACCGTTTGATAAATGATGAGAGTTTGAGAAAAGAAACTTCGGAACATTCTGTATCAGAGTACAAAAAAAAATATAGTTTAGAAAGCATGATTTATCAATATGAAGAATTATATGATAAGAATTAACCTAATTTATATCATATTATTTGATATGAAAAATTTTGAGGTGTTTAATGTTTAGTTTAAGTGTTATTTTACCAATATATAATGTTGAAGCATATTTAGCTGATTGCCTAGATTCAATTATCAAAAGCATAGAAAAAGCTAATTGTAAGAAAAGAATAGAAGTAATTTTAGTTAATGATGGTTCCACAGATCAATCGATAACCATTGCAAAGTTATATTCTTCTAAATATAACTTTGTATACTTAGAAAAGAAAAATGGAGGTTTAAGTGATGCAAGAAATCATGGTCTTCAATTTGCTAATGGTGACTTTGTGGGTTTTATAGATAGCGATGATAAAGTATCAGAAGACTATTTTAGTAGTATTTTAAAGGCGATTGAAGATAACCCAGATTTAATAATATTTAACTGGTATGATTTTTTTAATGATGCCCCGATGGCAGATAAAATAGTAAGAGGGATGGATGATGAAAATTTCTTATGGACAATTCAGCCTAGTGCTTGGAATAAAATATACAAAAAAAGATTATTTAATGAAATAAAGTTTCCAAAAGGGAAAATTTATGAAGATGTAGGTACGATGTATAAAATACTGTCTAAAGTAAATGAATTTATATTTCTTGAACAGCCTCTGTATATGTATAGAAAAGGAAGACAAAATTCTTTGCTAAATACAATTAATCCGAAAATCAACCATATTTATGATGTTCTAGAAGACACCTATAAGTTTTATTTTCCTGAAATAAATAAAAATCAACTAGCGCAGGAGGGGCTTTGTTATCAATATGTTAAGTTGCTGATGTGGTCAAATATGTATAGACAAATAAAATATTATAAATTGAATATTTGGGGTTTTTATAAAAAAATGAATGAAACTAGAACTTTAATTAATAACAGATTTCCTAATTGGAAAAATAATAAGTTAATAGATGTAAACTCATTTTTTTTCAAAGAAAGATTCGGAAGTAACTATATTGAAAAAATAGATAGAATTGGTAAGAACTTTCCGTCTACTGTGTTACTTTTATTTATTATAATTTTTAAAAACATAAAAAGAAAGTAGAGAAAAAATGGAAATTTACATAATCCTGTATTTTTTATTGATCTATGTTGGATTATATACTGATGATGAATTCATAAGTTTAAATAAAAAGAAAATTATTAGTCCAAAACTGTTTCTTTTCTCATTTTCCATTATATTATATTTAATTTCTGCTACTAGGGTCGGTATTGGAACAGATTATGACCTATATAAAGGAATATTTTATGAGGGTTCAGAAAGTTGGCTTGAATTAGGTTGGGGATTTCAATGGATAAGTGATTTATTTAGATATTTAGGATTAGATTATCAATATTTTATTGCATTTAATAGTATGATTTTTATAATTGCAGTAACATATTTTATTTATAATTTTTCGGAATATAAATATATTTCTTTAATTACCTTTTTAGGAACCTATTCATACTTTTCTAGTTTTAATGGTTTTCGACAGTTTTCATCAATATCTATTGTGTTAATATCTTTGATTCTTTTTTTTCAAAGGAAAAATAAAGCTTATGCGATTATATTATTTATTATTTCACTAGGAATACACAGAAGTTCAATAATGTTCTTACCCTTGTATTTTATAAATTATATCCCAGTGAAAAAAAAGATGTTTTTATCAATAATGTTTATTAGTTTAATATCATTGTTTTTGGTTCCAGAGACTATAAAAAGCCTATTATTTGAAAAAGTATTAAATGCAAACAATTTTTTTGAAGAGAAATATGCAGGAACAGTACATGCAGCGGGTGTTGAAAGAGGAATAACCAACAAAATGTTTTATCTATTTTATTGGATCATGACATTTAGAGTTATACTAAATAAGTTTAAAACCAATGAAAAGGTAAATTGGCTCGATAAAATTTTCCTTTTGTATTTTATTGTAAACAGCTTCCTGCCTTATTCTAACTTAGTGAAAAGAATATCTTATCTCTTGGAATTAATGGCGCTATATATGATTCCAAAATTTATAAGTAGTAATAATTCGGTTTTAATTAGAAATGTACTAAAAATTTCAATAATTATTGTATTTTTAATTAGGTTAGTATATGTTTTAAATCAAAATGGTGACGGTGTTGTCCCATACGAATCCATAATAAGAATGTTCTAAATTAGGAAGTGAAATAATGGAAGTTAAGGTATCGGTGATTATTCCAGTATACAATGTTGAAAATTATTTAGAGCGTTGTTTAGATTCAATAATAAATCAAACTTATAATAACTTAGATATTATTATAATTAATGATGGGTCTACAGATAAATCATATTCAATAGCAAAGTCATATGCAAATAACGACAAACGAATTACATTATTGAATCAGAAAAATCAAGGACAAGCAAAAGCTAGAAATGTTGGTATAAGCATATGTACAGGGGATTACATACTTTTTGTGGATAGCGATGATTGGATTGAAAAAAATTGTGTGCAAAAGTGTTTAGACAGTGTTTTAAGAACTAAAAGTGAGTTAGTAGTATTTGATATTCGTTTATTTAAACAAAACGAAATAAAATATGAGAATTTCGATTTGACTATATTTAATAGCCATTCAGGACCCTGTAATAAGTTCTTTTCTAAACAATTATGGAAAGATAAAAAGTTTCCCGAGCATTATTGGTATGAAGATTTAGGGGTAATTCCTGTTATTGTAGGAAAATGTATAAACAAAGTTAAATTGAACGAAGCATTATATAATTATGATTTTACCCGACAAGATTCACAATCTCATCAAATTAATGTAAAAAAGAATAATGATATATTAGAAATGCTTGAATTAGTTTACCAAGAATTTAAAGAATATTCTCCGGAAATAGAATATTTGTTTATTAAACATCTAGTTTTAGGACTAATATTAAGAAAAGCTACATTAGTTAAGAATAATAAAAATAGAAGATATGTTATACAAAATGCTTTTAATTATTTAGAAAAACGGTTTCCAAACTGGAAGAAAAATAAATACTACATCAATAATGATTCCTTTTTATCAAAAATTGAGAAGTGTTTAGTACACTTGATTAATTATCGACAATATGCATTAGCATCTCTATTGTGGAAAAGCTTCAATAATTTAAATACAATAAGAAATTTAAATTATAAAAAACATCTCATGTTTAAAAAAGATTTTTGATAAAAGCTTTATATATTGTCAATAAAGGAAACTAATTTAGAAAATTAGCTTGATTTATATTAGTTATGGGATTTTAAAACATAGACTCCACAGTGGGTGCTATAGTCAGTCATTGTAGTTCTATTACTTAATTTCTAGGTATTAAAATATTAGAAACTATAAAATTGTCGGATATGCTAACTCATCTATTTCTCTTTATAAAATAGAATTAAAGAGTGCAGGAATTTAAAATGTTAGACTCCCTGTAACTTTAAAATAATCAGTGGGATATTAAAAATACATAAAAATTCTATTATTTCTCCATTAATTAGCTGCCTCTTAAAATGTCTTCCTAAAAGGTCTTATTAATTATAAAAAGCTATACCGTTCTAATATATATTTTAGTAAATTTTTGCTCTAGAATAATGTATTGTAATTATCTTATATGTTTTTATCAATGAATTTAAATCATAAATAATTTATTTAATTGGAGGATTTATGAAAGAATTGTTAGTAGACGCCTATTGTAATAAAAATTTAGGAGATGATCTATTTTTAAAAATTTTATTTGAAAGATATAATAACGTTAATTTTACAATTTTAAATGCACCAAAGGAATATAAAGAAATATTTAAAGGGGTAAATATCCAAAATAGTAATAAAAAACATAAATTGTTATTTAGATTAGCTCCTTTTTATTTCACCAAAAAATTTGAAGGGTTTCTTTTAATTGGCGGTTCAATGTTTATGCAAAATGAAACATGGAAAAAAGACATTAAAAAGAAAACAAGAGTAATTAACAATTTTATAAATGAAAAGAAAGAGGTATTTATTTTAGGAAGTAATTTTGGCCCGTTTTTTAATAATACCTTTTATGATAATTATAATAGGATTTTTAAAAACTGTAGTGATATTTGCTTTAGGGAATCTTATTCATATAATTTATTTAAACATTTAACTAATGTAAGGCTTGCCCCTGATATAGTTTTTCAGTTAAAGGAAGAGGAAATACCTAAAAGAAAAAATACTGTTGGATTCTCCTTAATTAATTTAGAAAATAGGAACAATTTGAGGGAATTCTCTAATCAATATCTGAATAAGATGTTGGAATTAATTAAGTCATATATAGATGATGGAAAAATTATAACACTATTCTCATTTTGTGATTCAGAAGGTGATATGGATGTTATTAATAAGATTTTAAATAGAATGTCTGTGGATTATTTAAATAAAATAAAAGTAATAAATTATACAGGAAATATAAAAGAATTTCTTAATGAATTTAAATCAATGGAAGTTATTATAGGATCTAGATTTCATTCGATTATCTTAGCACAAGTATTTAAACAAGGTTTTTATCCAATCATATATAGTGACAAAACATATAATGTTTTACAAGATATACAACTCAATGATTATTATAAATACATCAAAGATATTGATTCTCTTGATGTTAATCAAGTAATAGATATAGCTCAAAATAACAAAATTGATGATACAGAATTTTTTCGTGATTCTGAAAGTCACTTCAGTTTATTAGACGATTTTTTAAATAGGAATATAGTGGATGAGAAATAATAGAAGATCAATTAAACAATTATTATTAATGATTGGATTAACATTTGGCACTCAGTTTTGTTTATTGATAACAACTTCAATATTAGCATCTAAGTTTGGTGTTGGAGTCGAAATGGATGCTCTAACGCTTTCAAATAGTATTTCCATTTTTATTTATAGTTTTATTGGTGCCGGTGTTACAACTATATTAATCCCAAACCTTATAGATGAAGATAATAAAGAAGCTGTGAATACATTTCTAACGGTACTTTACAGTCTTGCTTTTACAGTTCTATTAATTTTAATTTTGTTCAAATATCCTATTATCACATTGGTATCAGGGGGGGGAAATAGTAATTTTGTTGAAATAGCTGCTAGACTGCTCCCCATTATTTTATTATCTCAATTTATTAATTCATTTTTAGGTTTTTCAAATGCAGTACTTCAGAATAAGGGGAGATTTAATTATCCTAAACTAACCACATTGATCACATCAATGCTATTAATGTTTTTATTAATGTTTTATAATCACATAACATTGTACACATACGCCATTTTCACATTAATAACAGTGCTTTTTAATGTGATACTCCAATTATTACAAGTAAAAAGAGTAGGTTTTCAATACCGTTTCAGCTTAAAACTTAAGGACAAAAGATTCGTCAAAATAATACATACTTTCTTTCCGATAATTTTAAGTACTGGATTATATCAATTTTCTCTTGTTATTGGTACTACGATAGCCACTCGATTAGGAGAAGGACAAAGTTCTATATTAAACTATTCTAATTCAATTACCTCCATGTTAAATATGTTGTTACTTGCAAATATTATGGCATTTTTATATCCAACTTTAGCAAGAAGTATTAAGTCCCAGAATCCACATACCAAGTTATTCGATTACTTTATATTTTTAAATGCTATTTTAAGTGTGATAGTAGTAATGTTTATCATAGTTGGAAAAGAAGGAATTACCTTATTATATGAGAGGGGGAACTTTTCGTCTTCCTCAACAGAAATTGTCTATAAATGCTCTCTTATTTATATTTTAGCCTTACCTATAAATGGAATGAGAGATTTAATTTATAGATATTTTTATGTCAATAGTGATACCTATACACCGTTTTTAAATAGCATTGTGGTAAGTATCCTAAATATAATAATTAGTATAATTCTATCTAATTTTATTGGTATATATGGAATTGTAATAGGAACAATGTTAACGTCTTATTTATCATTATTATTGATTTTGATAAAATTCAAAAAGAACTTTGGTTTTAATTATAATAAACGATCGTTTATTATTGAAAACCTAAAAATTCTCATGATAACTTTTTCTTCTATCATGCTTGCAGCATTATTAAAAAACTATTTTGCAGTGCAAAGTGAAGTATTTTCATTGTTCATATTTGTACCAATTATTATATTAATTTTTTGCTGTTTACTGTTTTTAACTAAAAGTAAGGTTTTTAATATTAATATCTAACAAAGCCCAAATTGGTCTGGTTAAAAAATTTATAAAAGTTTTCTTATTAATAGTCTGCTAATTTTAGAACATCCTAGTAACGGCTTGCTTTAGTTTATCCAACTTCAGGAGAACCCTATAATATAATAACGTATAAGTCTTAATAATTTTATTTTAGATAACCCATATAACAAATAGTATAAAAACCAAGTGTATTAGTAGAAATTAATTAAACCTTTATTAAGGGGGATAATTTTGAAAAGGAGAAATTTTTTAAAGAATTTTCTAATAGGAATTCTAGCTTTTATATTTGGCTATTCCATAAAGAAAGATGGAGGTATTGAATGGTTTCAGTATGATCAAATTAGTGAGGGAGATAAGAGTATTAAAGACAATAACTTTATAGTTGATAAACTCAACATTTTCTCCAAAAAGTTAGATGGCTATAATAATATAAAAGAATATAACGTTAAAGGTGATGGAAGTACCGGAGATGCTAAAGCTATACAAGCAGCAATAAACTATTTCAGACAGCAAACAATAAAAAGTAATTTTACTAAAATGGCAGTATTAAGGTTTCCCTCTGGAAAGTATATTATAGATGAAGAAATTAATTTATCCCCGTATGTCAAAATTAAATCTGAAGGCTATGTTGAATTTTGTGTTACTCACAATGGTACCGGATTTTATATAAGCCCAATGGCAGATGATCCGAAATTTAATAATTTCAGTCCGGATCATCTTAATAAAAATAGTTGGAATAGAGGTAAATATTTTGATGGATCAGATGGAGCAATTGTCTTTACTACGCCACTTAACAATGATAAAAGTGCTACAAAAACAATAGCAATTGAAATAGGAAGTAGAGATATTGAAAGCGATATTAGAACTCCTACTTCTCGATATACCATGGAAAATATAAACGTATTTGGATATGATAAAGCTATAAAAATTAATTCTGTAAATAATTATATAGGGACTTTTAAAAATTGCCAATTCGAAATAAATAACCACGCAATCGTTTACAAATCTCCTCCGGGAAAACAAATCAATTCAGGTGAAAATTTTGTATTTGATAACTGTATAATTGCCCTATCTAAAAAGGAAGCAATATTGATAGATGCCCCAGGTCATGATTTGATTTTTGAAAATACATCCTTTGATTTTAATTCTTCACCAATTTTTAAAAGCTTACGCTCAGGTACCTCTTTACGTCTAAATCATTGTTATATCGAAAAGATTGGCGACGGGGTAGGTAGCCAGTATATATATCAATCAGAATGTATCTCTCAGGGCGAGGTAGGTGGGAGAAATTCCTTTTATCTGAATAATGTTATTGCATATTTAAAAAGACCAGCGATTCTATTTAGTAACACATCAAACAAAGATATCGGATATATTAATGTATACCTAGATATAAATGGACTTGAAACTAGATATCAAGATACAGAAAATAAAGATCCATATAATCTAAAAAGCCGTTTTTTAGTAAATAGTCCTAAAATTTCTATATTGAATAGTAAAATTATTAATATGTCTATAATGAAAAGTCTGCTATCTAAAGATTTGAATCTTTTTAGGAATGGTGGTTTTACATTATCGACAATTAATACTGATTTGTCTGTTGAAGGTAGTGATGATTATTGGTTTATCTCCTCAAGTGCTGGAATTTCAAATCCTCTAGTAAAAAAAGAGGGGGTAGCAGGAAGCAATTGCATTAAATATAGTGTGAAAAGCCCTCATAATTCAATGAAATTAGAAAGTAAACATTACTACAATGTTGAACCGGGAGAAATGATATTTTTTTCTGCATTAATGAAGATAGATAAAATTAGTTCACACGCCGAAATGATCTATAGTTTAGAATGTTATGATCATACTGACAAACTAGTGGATACTTTAAATTATTATGATTATATAGGTACAGGTAAAACTATTAAATCGGTTGAGTCAAAATTTAGAGTGCCCCGTTCTTTAGGAGAATTTCAGATACCTTATGGTGTATATAAAATTAAACCAGTTTTAATTCTGAATAAATTTGTTTCTACGTTTGTCTGTGTCGATGAAGTTCATATAAGTAAATCAAAATAATTCTTTAAATAACTATCATTAATATACATGGTGGTTACATTTATATTGTAAGTAACTAATTACAGTAAAAACCTTGACAATCTAAGTTACCTATTTAACTCATCTAAGTTAGAGTAGATATTTCAGATAATAAATCCAAAAGTTAATATTCCCCATCCTGTTCGTGCTTTGGGCGATGGTGATTTTCTTTTTTCCTCGCAGGAGCAAAGCATGAACCATTTACAGGGCTGCATAAGAATCTTTGACTGGCGAACCAGAGAGATTCTTCTGTTCCTGCCCATTATTTATTCTGTGCTATCCTCTAGAATGTTTAAACTTCACTTGAACATGCATGGCCTCGAACCACCCTTCTTCTTTGACTGGCTCCTCATACATCCCTGCATCCTCCAAGTGATTTTTAATTGATTCTTCCTAAGATGATGGAGGAACTTGAGCTTTACTTATGTACATATTGTTTTACGATTAAATGCCACTTTTTTCAGCAATCGTATTGTTGCCCATCCTTGTTCATGTAATCCTCTAATCATAAAAAACTCCCAAGCCTTCAGCAGCGCCTCTCCAATTTTACATGTTCTGCCGTTAATAACTTAGTACCGTGAGGACATGTCCATTCATTTGAAGCACTTTTTCCACCAGTGTCTTTCATGTGTCTTGCTTTAAAAAACAGATAGATCACTCAGTAGCCACATTTACAGGTGAAAATCAGAGCATCCCCTGTTACTTCGTCATTCCATTTTCTTTTTGCATGGGGTGCAGCGTGCCTTAGTTTCTCGTGCAAAGGTCGATATATTTCACTACGAATCACAAAAATGACTTTTGTGGGGTTCGAAAAATGGGACAGGGAGTTTCAAAATTGAAACACCCTGTCCCATTAATCTTGCTAAAATGAAGATATATTGATATTACATCCAAACTGTAAGAAGGAGCTAGAACAAATTTTACATTTTCTCTTTTTGTGAAATTACTGCGTATTCTATTAGCAACAGTGAAAAAATCACGGATGCAAGTGAACGATATTTACAAAAGGTCGAAGATGAAATTCCACAAACGTCAGTGACAGAAGTGTTTTTTTAAAAAATCGGAAAGTTCATGAATCGGAACAATTCGCTGCGTTTCCCTCCGTTTCATGTTCATCTGGGATACAAAAATTCTTCATGCCAATTGAAGCAGACTTTACACATATCATTCAGCAAATGCTCATATTATCACAAATCAAAGCTTAAAAAGAAGCAGTTTTTAGGTATTTTTTTATCTGTCAAAATTTCAGAATTTAGGAATGGTTGGTTAATTGCGCTGCCTTACTAATGGGGAGAGGACCTATACGATTGTGAATATTGCTAATTTTCAATGAAGTTAACATTTCGTCTCTTTATAGATCGGACGTGCAACCCCAAAGTCCAACAGATTTTTTCTGGAAATATATTTATATGCCTTACCTGAGGGAGAGAACAGTATGAAAAAAGTAAAAAAAGCAATCATTCCAGCGGCGGGGCTAGGAACAAGGTTCCTGCCGGCGACTAAAGCGATGCCGAAGGAAATGCTGCCTATCGTGGATAAGCCGACCATCCAATACATCATTGAAGAAGCGGTGGCTTCAGGTATTGAAGATATCATTATCGTGACCGGAAAAGGCAAGCGTGCGATTGAGGATCATTTCGATAATGCATTCGAACTGGAAAATAATTTAATGGAAAAAAACAAATTCGAATTATTGGAGAAAGTCCAGGCTCCTTCCAAAGTGGACATTCACTACATCAGGCAAAAGGAACCAAAAGGGTTGGGCCATGCCGTCTGGTGTGCACGGAAATTCATCGGAAATGAACCATTCGCCGTTTTACTTGGGGACGATATCGTCCAAGCGGAAACGCCATGCTTAAAACAGCTAATCAACGAATATGATAAAACCTTATCGTCTGTCATTGGTGTTCAAACCGTCCCTAAAGAAGAAACGCACCGTTATGGAATTGTCGATCCAGGTAACCAGAACGGCCGGCGCTATGAAGTCCATAACTTCGTCGAAAAGCCGGAAAAAGGAACAGCCCCATCCAACCTGGCAATCATGGGCCGATACATTTTCACCCCGGAAATATTCATGTTTCTGGAGAAACAAGAGCTCGGAGCAGGCGGAGAAATCCAACTGACGGATGCCATCCAAAAACTGAACGAAATTCAACGAGTCTTTGCCTACGACTTTGAAGGAAAACGATTTGACGTTGGTGAAAAATTCGGATTCATCCAGACCACGATAGAGTTTGCATTGAAGGATAACAATCTTAAAGATGATATTTTAGCGTTTATAGAAAACTTACTAGAAAAACAAAAGATATAAGAATAACTAGTAAGGGAAGAGCCAAATGGAAAGCTGTCGCTTATATCCATAACCGGATAGGAAATGATTCATTCGGATGAGGCTTACTAAAAAAATGGAGATGATTGATTTGAAATCAAAGATTTGTATAGTTGGTTTGGGGTATATTGGGTTACCAACAGCAGCTGTTTTAGCGGATAAAGGATTTACGGTACATGGTGTAGATGTTAATGAAGAAGCGGTCCATTTAATTAACAATGGGCAGGTGCACATATATGAACCGGACCTAGAGAAAGTTGTGAAAAAGGTGGTAACAGCAGGTAAATTGACGGCAGATATCGAGCCTATGAAGGCAGATATTTATATTCTGGCTGTACCGACACCATTTAAGGAGAACCATAAGCCGGATTTGGCATATGTCGAATCAGCCACTAAATCGATCATCCCATATATTGAACCAGGGAACCTAATCATCCTTGAATCTACTAGTCCCATCGGTACGACTGAAAAATTGGCAGAGTGGATATTAAATGAAAGACCGGATTTAAGCATGGATGAAAAATCAAACCAAATTTTTATATCGCATTGTCCGGAACGTGTATTGCCTGGGAAAATACTGAAGGAATTAATTGAAAATGATCGTACTGTCGGCGGAATCAATAAGATGTCCACACAAAAAACTGCGGAATTTTATGAATCATTCGTTGAAGGGAAGGTCCTTCAGACAAATGCAAAGACTGCTGAATTAACCAAACTAACTGAAAACACATACAGAGATGTGAATATTGCTTTTGCAAATGAACTTTCCATGATTTGTGATGATCAAGAGATCAATGTTTGGGAATTGATAAAATTGGCTAATCATCATCCCCGTGTGGATATTTTACAACCTGGTCCTGGAGTCGGGGGGCATTGTATTGCGGTCGATCCATGGTTCATTGTGGATGCTGCACCTGAGAGAGCACAATTAATTTATACCGCAAGAAACGTCAATGATTCAAAGCCACACTTCGTTATTGATAAAATTAAAGAAGCAGCTACTGATCCGGCCCATTCCAAAATTGCCTGTTTAGGTCTTGCTTTTAAGGCAAACATTGATGATTTAAGAGAAAGCCCCGCTTTAGAAATCGTAAAAGATTTAGCTGAAATACTTCCTTCGACCATTTATGTAGTAGAACCTCATATTTCGGAATTACCGAGTGTTCTTAGAAATAAAAATATTGAATTGATAAACACGGAAGATGCAATAGCAAATGCCGACATATTGGTCATATTAGTGGATCATGATTACTTTAAAGCGATAGACAAAAATAGTATGAAGGAAAAACATATCATAGATACGAGGGGATTATATACAAAAAGTGAGCCATACGATAATGCAGCAACAGAAAAATACCTATCCGTTTGAGGCGATTAACATTGAATTATCTTTTAAGTACTAATAGGTACCCTAAACAAGAAGATTTATTTAGTATCTCACCATTCCTTACGTCACAGCGGATGATTTACCGTGGAAACCTTCATTCATCCATACGAATTTGACATAGTAGTTTGTATTAAAAGTTTCATTTCAAAAGGAATTTGGATTTTTTTGCATTCAACGAGAATTACTAAATGAAGGAGATAAGCATGGAAAGTAAAATTAAAATAATGACGATTTTCGGGACTAGGCCTGAAGCCATTAAAATGGCTCCTCTAGTATTGGAATTAAAGAAACATTCCGATACGATTGAATCCATCGTTACTGTTACAGCTCAGCACAGAGAGATGTTAGATCAGGTGTTAGAAGTATTTAATATAACTCCAGATTATGACTTGAATATCATGAAAGAACGTCAATCTTTGACAGGAGTTACGATAAATGCGTTATCCGGCTTAGAAAAAATTATGAAAGAAGTGCAACCAGACTTGGTTCTGGTTCACGGAGATACTTCAACCACTTTTGTTGCAAGTCTTGCAGCTTTTTATAACCAAATACCAGTCGGGCATGTTGAAGCTGGTTTAAGGACGTGGAATAAGTACTCACCCTTCCCAGAGGAAGTAAATAGGCAATTAACTGGAGTCATAGCCGATTTGCATTTTTCTCCAACAGTTCAATCAAAAGAAAATCTAATACAAGAAAATAAAAAACAAGAGACAATTATTGTAACAGGTAATACGGCTATCGATGCTTTAAAAACGACTGTATCAGATTCATATAAGCATGAACTTATAGAAGAAATTGGCTTAGATAAAATGATTTTGTTGACTGCTCATAGACGAGAAAATCTTGGAGAACCTATGAGAAATATGTTTAAGGCTATTAAACGTCTTTTAGAAGAAAACAGTAATGTGCAAGTAGTCTATCCTGTACATCGTAATCCTGCTGTCAGGGAAATGGCCAAAGAAGTATTAGGTAATCATAAAAGAATTCATCTAATTGAGCCGTTGGGTGTAATAGACTTCCATAACTTTGCTTCACGTTCATACCTTATCTTGACTGACTCGGGGGGAGTTCAAGAAGAAGCTCCATCATTGGGTGTTCCTGTGCTGGTTCTTAGAGATACAACAGAAAGACCGGAAGGAGTAGAAGCAGGAACATTAAAGTTAGTTGGTACTGATGAAGATATTATATTTCAGGCTGCACATGAGTTATTGAATAATAAAGATAAGTATAATGATATGGCTAAATCAGCAAACCCCTATGGAGATGGCAAAGCATCATATCGAATCGTTCAGGATATTTTATATCGTTTCGGTAAAATTGATAAGGCTCCATCGGAATTCAAATGATTTTAAGAGAGGTACCTTTGATAATTATAGGACCCTAAAAAGAAGTTATTATTATCTTAATCCTTTTTTGGAACAAGTAAATAAAGAAAATGTCTTCATTCTTCTTTTAATAGAATTCCGATGCCATAAAATAGTAAGTTGCGCACACTTATTAAAGCACTTCCACTTGCTAATCCCCAGCATATATGTAATTATCAAATAAATGAGCTATATTCCTTATATTTCAAAAATAGGGATAGGGAAACAGTAGGAGAAGGCGGCTCGATTATATTGGAGTGGGAGTTTGATATGGAGTTTTTTGAGATCTTAAGGGATACGTTTGCAAAAGGGGAGTCTGGAGAGGATATTACCCTGAATGAGCTGGTGGAGGAGCTTAAGGAAAAATTAAGCGGCATCATCGAGGAGTCTGATCGTTTATGATCCAAAAGTACATATTCCCCATCCTGTTCGTGCTTTGGGCGATGTTGATTTTCTTTTTTTCGTCGCAGACGTATGAGGAGCAGAGCATTACGCCTTTTTTGGCGCAGTTCAATACGCCGTATTGGTATGATCGGTTGGAGGGCATTTCATTCATGTATGGCGGGGTTGAGGTGAGTGCCCATACGGCGGGGGTTAATGGGTTTCTGGAGTTTTTCATTCGGAAGGGGGCCCATCTTTTTATCTTTTTCGTGTTTGGGTTGTTGACGTTGGGTGTTTGGCGCAGTTTTGTAAAGAATGCTGTTCTGGCGTTTGCAGGGGCTTTGGTTTGTGTGTTGCTTTATGCGGGTGCCGATGAGCTGCATCAAATGCTTACGGGCGGGCGGACTCCTTTGCTGCAGGATGTGGTGCTTGATACGTTTGGCGGTTTGCTGGGCATTTTTTGCTTTCTAATGTTTAACCGTTGGAGAGAGCGTCGAACGTGAAGAAATATGTCTGATACCGATACATATAGGGAAGGAGCATGTCCAACAACATGCTTCTTTTTTTGTCATGTAGCTGAAAATGGCGAATGGCGTTTGCGGTTTGAATGGGATTCCTCTCCTTTTTCGGGCATCAGAGCATGTACATTGAAAAAAGAGAGGGGATGCCTATGGGGAAGGAAGGGGATTCATTCCTCATGAGACATATTTCATTCTCGAGCGATCACTGATGGCTTTCAGAATGAACATTTTGTCCTGTTTGCTTAGCATAGCCCAGCTGCCTGCTTTGATTTTCATACGATTACACTCCTTTTGTTTAGGATCATTTATCATAGGCGATGAATGGCGGTTGATGGGTTCCGGGTCCAGAGATTAATAGAGTCGTTTGGTGAAAGGGGCAGGGGGAAGTTGGTTTTTTATTGGCTCATACTAGATTATACCGTCTTTTACCGTCTAATAAACAACAAAAATTCCAACAAATCTCTACAATTGACGTCCATTTTTTGTCAGAATATTGGACAGGCAAAAAGAAAAAGCTGTCAGAATGCGGGTTCCGGCAGCTCTTTCTTTTTGCTTATTTGATGTCCAATTGTTCTTTTAATTCGGATCGGACCATTTCTTTTTCTTCATCCGACACGATATTATAGTAGATTCCGTCGATTTTCTTTCCATCGCCAGGAATGGTTGATTGGGTAATGCTTTTGCTTGCGTCCCGGTAGTGCTTCTGGATATCCATCATGTCATCGAACGTCAGATTCGTCTGGATGTTTTTGCTTAGGGCATCGAAGACATCATCATATTTTGTCAAAGATGAGACGCTTGCGCCTTCTTTAATGACGGCTTCGATGATGGCACGTTGTCTCGATTGACGGCCATAGTCGCCATTCGGATCGTCATATCTCATTCGTGAATATTTAAGGGCATCTTCTCCATTAAGGTTGATGCTTCCCTTCGCGAAATGGACGCCCTCGTATGTGAAGTCCAAATCGTTTTGTACCGTTACGCCGCCGACGGCATCAACGATATCCTTGAAGCCTTCCATATTGATCTTCATATAATAGTCGATCGGGATGTCGAGGAAGTTCTCGACGGTATCCATCGACATTTTTGCGCCGCCGAATGCAAAGGCGTGATTGATCTTATCCTGTGTGCCATGGCCGACGATCTCGGTCCGTGTATCACGGGGGATGCTTAGCATTTTAACGGATTTTTTCTGTGGATTGACGGTCAAAACGATCATCGTATCCGAGCGGCCTTTGTCGCCATCACGTTCGTCGACCCCAAGCATGAGCATCGAGAAAGGCTCCCGATCGGATAGGGCAAGGTCCTTCGTTCGTTTGTCCGTATTGCGGTCTATGGGCGTATGCATTGAATCAACGGTTTTATTTAGGGCATTCCAGACGGAGTAGGCAAAAGCGCCTCCTGCTAATATGAAAAGTAGGACAATTATCCCGACTACCTTCAGCCAAGTCCGTTTCTTTTTCTTCTTTTTTTCGTGTCTCATAGATTACTTCCTTCCTCTTTTTGTTGCCACATTCTCTATTATATTTAATTTTTCGCGAAAATAATAGTATAATTTACTATTTTATCATAGCTTTTCCAATTTTTGGTGTTGTGGTGTGCGAGATAAATAGAACAGTAGTGAAGAAGGTGGTATGTGAAATTGTTTAAAGGTTTAGTCCAAAAGGAGTGGTTGGCGGGAATATCGACGCTGTTTCCAATGTTTCTTCTAAATTGGCAGGTCGGTATATTGATTTTCATGCACCGCAGTTTGCTGATTGTAAATGCTGCTTTCTTATATTGATTTAGACAGGCAATTGATCGGATTCAAAGTGTTTATTCGGGGTTTTTTCATGATGAAACAAAAAAAGCTTGATGAGGTGAACGGCGTATAGGAATATATAACTAGTGATATTATACTATCTTTTTTTAAAATGAAGGGGTAAGGTGTGCGAATGAGAGAGCTGAGAAAAGGTGTAATTGGATTTGGGGTGTTCATTCTTCTCCTGACATGGGGCGTCGTTGCTGAAGTGCAAGGCTCTACCTTGAATGCAGGCACAAATATTAAAGTACATGCAATCAACAAAGGAGCATTAGCCAGCAGCAAGGACAAGAAGGTTTATAAGGCTGCATTGCCGGAGGCTGGAGTTGTGACGTTATCGATCAAGCGTCATGCCAAGGCTTCATGGGAAGGTATCATCCAAAACGGTAAAGGGTTCAACTATACATACATGTATACGAGCAGTCGAAATGGCAGTTCAGACTTCGAGGAGGTGCAAGTCGGGCTTCCAAAAGGGACGTATTATATCACGATTGGTGATAATGGCGGGGCTTCCAGGGTTCCGTTTCAATTTTCGGTAAAGTACAGGAAGGATCACCATTTTGAAAAAGAGGCGAATGATACGGTAGCCGAAGCCAATGGCATTCACCTGAATGAGACATACAAAGGGGTAATCAGTACTTCCGATGATCATGATGCATTCAAGTTCACCGTTCCGCAAAGTGGCAATGTGGTAGTGTCAGTTAAACAAAGAGCTGGGACGAATTGGCACGGTGTGATTCAGGATCGATCAGGTAAGAAGGTGGGTGAGATATATACGAGCGAAAAGCAGGCCGTCACCTCTAACTTGAAAAAAGGCAGCTATTACTTAATCATGGACAACGCTGAAGAAACCATCGATGTTCCATACGCGTTCGCGATTTCGGATACCTCGCCTTCATTAAGGTCAGCCCAGATCGGAGTGTCCAATGAAGCGGGAAAGACGGATGTTATTAAGCTGAGCGGTCTGAAAAAGGGAACCATCATCAAAGTGTATGACGCGAAGAGCAGAGGGAAAGTGTTAGTGAAGGCGACAGCAACGGAAGCGTCATTGAAGGTAAAGGTGAAGCAGCTTGGGAAGAAATCGGGGAATATCTACGTTTCGGCCACACAGCCGCCATTGAGGGAAAGCGATCTTGTCGCTCGATCCTATCAAGGTGAAATCTCGCCTACCTTGAAAAAAAGCCAGGTGAAGGTAACGAATGGTAAAGGAAAAGCCGACCTCGTTAAAGTGGGCAGCCTGACTAAAGGGGATGTCATCAAGATTTACAGCGTCAATGGAGCCGTTTTGGCTAAGACCACCTCCAAAGGGAAACTGGCGAATGTGTCGATTAAGCAGCTTGGGAAAAAAGCAGGCAAGTTGTCTGCGACGGTGACCAAGCATCGGCAAAGGGAAAGCGCCCGTGTGACAATAACGTTCGGTAAGGAAAAATGATTCAATGACTGCAGATGATGGATGAAACCTTGAGATTTTCATAGTTTGGACTTAAAAAATAAATCAAGGGCGTGCAATGGCGCTTATATCAATACAAAGGACTCCGGGTGAAAAATCCCGGAGTTTTTCCGTAAAAAGAAGGGCGCTTTTTAGAATGATGAATAGACTGGAAAAAGTGATGCTTCATATGATATTTCTGGGCGTTCGACGATTTACTGCAAAATGGGTGATTGGAAGAGTCCGTAATAGAAACAAGGCGCATATATATGCAGTACGGATATCACTAAAGTATAAATAACTATTGGAGGCTAAAGGAAAAATGGCAGAGACTGTTAGTTTACCGTACCTTGAAGCTTTAGAGGGAAAATTTGTGAGGGTATATAAAGGCGGCCCTGAATCTAGAGAAGGCAGGCTTGTAGAAGTCCGGAGTGATTACATCGTTCTTCATACGGAAGAGAATCAATTCGTATATTACGCCATCGAGCATTTGAAGATCGTCGTCGAAAATGCGAAGAAGGCGCTTGATTTATGTCCGATCAATAATGGAGAAATTGTATATCCGGGAACTTTTTTAGGGGCACTGGAAACATTAAGGGATAGCTGCATTCAAGTGAATGGCGGCGGTCCGACTTCAAAAGTTGGCCGGGTTGTCGATGTGAAAGAAGAATTCTTGGTTCTATCCACGGAGAAAGAAGGGTTGGTTTTATTCCCGATTTCCCATATCAAAAGTGTAACGGTCGTGGAATTTGCGTGCCGTGAGATCCCATCTCAAGACCTATATGACGGTATCGATTCACTTAATGGCATTCTTTCAAGATTGATCCACAACTGGGTATCCGTAAGTGCAGGCGGCCCTGAGAGGGTAGAGGGAATCCTGATTGAAGTGGCTGAAGCGTACATCGTTGTTGTGCATAATGAAGAATTATTTTATGTGACAACGGAACATATCCAATTCATCGCTTTATCGGTTAGGATAGTGGAAACATGTTGTGAAAGCTCAAGCAGTTCTTCATGTGAAAGCTCATCAAGCAGTTCTTCATGTGAAAGCTCATCAAGCAGTTCTTCATGTGAAAGCTCATCAAGCAGCTCTTCATGTGAAAGCTCATCAAGCAGCTCATCATGTGAGAGCTCATCAAGCAGCTCATCATGTGAGAGCTCATCAAGCAGTATCGTATTTGAGAGCTCATCAAGCAGCTCGTCAGATGAAAGTTCATCCAGCAGTTCGTCAGAAGAGAGCTCATCAAGCAGCTCATCCAATGAGAGCTCAGGCAGAGGTCAGAGACGTGTCCGCTCAAATGCATTCAAGCAAATATGGCTTGAGAATTTGATTAAAGCAGCTAATCAAAACACCAAGTAAAAGGGAAGACCAAACAGGCACAGCAACCAAATGGAGTTGTTGTGCCTTCTTAATGCAATTGGACACGCTCTTTTTTAGTTGTTTGATTTTCTGGAAGGGAGCTCGCACTGCATCATCCTGCATACAGGAAAGGTCTAGGCGAAAGGGATGCTTGTTGAAATACTGCTCAAAAAAAATATGGTTTGTGGCTTCATGGGAATCATGAACAACTATCTCATCTGTTATTCACCTGTTTGTAAAACGATGTTCATCCCGATGGAGCTTTGAAGTGGTTTCGGTTTGTAATGACCATCCTGCTTATAAATATTGAGATCGCACATTGGGGATACAGGTGAAAAAGATTTCCACTCGAATGGTGGTGGCAGGCTTGTGGCTCCATCCGAAACATATTGGAATTTCAAGGGCTGTCAAAGGTAAGCTCATCGAAATGATGGGGCCCGATGGGGAGGCGTTTTTTGTCGATATGAGGTATGTAAATGGCTTTCACTTTCCAACGAAAGAACTCCGGGTCTAAGACTGATCCGGAGTCATTTTTTTTTCTCGATATTTTCATAGACGGAGGCAAGGGCTTGTTCAAATTTCCCGCTCTTTTTCGGCTTGTAATATTTCTTGCTGCGCAGTTTGTTTGGCAAGTATTGCTGCTTCACCCAACCATTTTCGTAGTCATGCGGATAAAGGTAACCGATGCCGCGTCCGAGCTCAGCGGCCCCTTTGTAATGGGCATCCTTAAGGTGATCTGGTACATCTCCGCTATGACCGCTGCGAATGTCGGAAAGAGCCGAATCGATCGCGGTGATGGCCGTGTTCGATTTGGGTGAAAGGCATAACTCGATCACCGAGTTGGCAAGCGGAATCCGGGCTTCAGGAAACCCGAGCCGTTCTGCGGCTTCGACTGCCGCGAGGGCCCTGGGACCAGCCTGAGGATTGGCAAGACCGATGTCTTCGTAGGCTATGACAACCATCCGGCGGGCAATGCTGACAAGATCGCCGGCTTCGACCAAGCGCCCCAAATAATGTAGAGCTGCATTCGCATCACTGCCGCGAATTGATTTTTGGAAAGCAGACAGGACGTCATAATGAGCATCTCCATCCTTGTCATGTGAGAAGCTTTTTTTCTGCATGCACTCCTCGGCAATATGTACATCTATCTTGATCGTACCGGATTCATCAGGTTCGGTGGAAATGACGGCAAGCTCCAGAGCATTTAGCGCACTTCGCACATCTCCGTTCGAAGCAGTCGCGAAATGGGTAAGGGCTTCAAGGCCGACTTCCGTATTATATGCACCGAGCCCGCGCTCCTCATCATGAAGTGCCCGCTCCAAGGCTTTGATTAAATCAACGGTCTCCAACGATTTTAATTCGAAAATCTGACACCGGCTGCGGATTGCCGGATTGATGGCATGATAAGGGTTGCTCGTCGTTGCACCGATCAAGGTGATCATGCCGTTTTCCAGATAAGGCAAAAGGAAATCCTGTTTCGCCTTATCAAGTCGATGAACCTCATCCAGCAGCAGGATCACCTTGCCGGACATTTTTGCCTCGGCTGCGACAATCTCCATATCTTTCTTATTATTGGTCACGGCATTAAGCGTCCGGAATGCAAACTTCGTACTCCCGGCAATCGCGCTTGCAATCGATGTCTTCCCAATTCCCGGAGGACCATACAGGATCATCGAGGAAAGCTGCTTGGCTTTAACCATTCTCGCGATTATTTTCCCTTCACCAACCAGATGCTCCTGCCCGATGATCTCATCAATCGATCGAGGCCGCATCCTGTAAGCCAGCGGTTTAATATTCATTGCGCACCTCTCCTTTTTATATAAGGTATCACAAGTCATGGGTGAAATGCGCTGATTATGCTGTTCATGACAGTAAAAATCATATTTAACCTTCCCATTACGAAGGTTGATTCGTCCCAGTCAGGAAAGTATCGTCTATTCTGCGCGCTAATTCGTCCCAGTCAGGGAAAAATCGACCAATCAGCGTGATAATTCGTCCCAAGCAGGAAAAAATCGACCAATCCGTGCGCTAATTCGTCCCAGTCAGGGATAAATCGACCAATCAGCGTGATAATTCGTCCCAGTCAGGGATAAATCGACCAATCGGCGCGTTCATTCGTCCCAGTCAGGAATAAATCGACCAATCAGCGTGATAATTCGTCCCAAGCAGGAAAAAATCGACCATTCAGCGTGATAATTCGTCCTAGTCAGGGAAAAATCGACCATTCAGCGTGATAATTCATCCTTGCCAGAAATAAAACGGCCTTCCAGAAAAATTAATTCGTCCTAGCCTTCTATAAGAGAATGTAATAGATAAACTCTGCCTTTGGTATGTCCGGAATGTTTCAGTTTCATTGAAGTAAGTAATTTTTTTGCGCTTGATGGAGAATGGAGTTGGAGGAAGTTTCGAAATTCGCTGTTGGTTATGGAAGGTTTTACGAGATATACATAATCTATAAGTGCGGAAATATGAGCATCATGGGAAGTATCCAGACATGTACGGCAAATCCACTTTCTATGCCGCTCCATGGAATATGCGTGACACTTTTGGCAGAAGACACCAGTTTGAAGGGCGGAACTTGGTATTCCATACGTTTCTAAAGGTTTAGGAATAAAAGCGGTATGCCCATCAAGCAATACATTCGATAAACGTTTTATAGCTCTTCTTGAAAGAATCTCTTCGGTAAGCTTATTATTTAATTCCGCAATTTGCAGAAGAATACGATCCTTGCGTATTACTTTTCCACTAATCTCTTTATTGGCTGCCCGAATGATAGTTGAAGAATTGGCACTGACTACGAGGGTTTCAACTGGAAGGTTATTGATATTTCTTGTTTTTAACCAGTCTAACAGGTGCTTGCGCTGCATGCTCACCTGCAATATTGGATCGTCAAAAGCTTCGGTTTTTCCATCTGGATTTGTACGGATAAGTTGATTGAATGTGTTGTCAAAAAACATTTCACCAGCGATGTTTTTAACTTCAACGATCAACAGGAAGAAGGGTGTGAGGATGAGGATGTCCATTTGGAACGGAAAGGGTGAACCGCTTAGTCGGAGGTCATGAAAGAGTAAATAGTCTTTTTGAGGAAGGGCTTTGAGTAAATTGAAGACTCTGTATTCACCTTTGTAGCCTGCCCGGATTTTTTTGATGTCTTCGTTTATTGCTGGCTGCCTTTCATGCCCAGGAGGTAAACGCCTCATGAGGGATTCTAGCATGTCGATCTTTAAAGGCATTTTGCAATCTTTAATGATCATTGTAATCACTCCTTTTAGGATTTAAGTAAAGTATTCTCCATTAATAAATGAGTTTCCTGTAATCTGGAGAAATAAATGAATCATAAAATCAAACTTCCCTTTAATCCGTCCGCCCCAGGGAAAATCCGACCCAGCGAGCAAATAATCCGTCCGCCCCAGGGAGAATTCGACCCAACGAGCGAATGATCCGTCCGTCGTGATAATGGGTCCTTTCTCTTTTCCGACCTTTCCAATTAGGATAATTTGTAAAATTAGAGGTGGTTGAATGCATTTCTGGCGGGAATATGCTATAATTTCATAAGAATTTAGAAACGGATAAATAATTTGAGGTGTATTTTATGAAGATATCTACTAAAGGTCGTTATGGTTTAACGATCATGATCGAGCTTGCAAAACATTATGGTGAAGGTCCGAAGAGTTTGAAATCGATTGCGCAGACGCATAATTTGTCCGAGCATTACTTGGAGCAGCTGATTGCGCCGCTTCGTAATGCGGGATTGGTGAAGAGTGTGCGTGGTGCTTATGGCGGGTATGTTTTGTCTAAGGATCCCCAGGAAATTACTTCGGGTGATGTCATACGCGTATTGGAAGGGCCGATCACTCCGGTTGAAGGAATCGAGGAGGAAGAGCCGGTGAAGCGCCAGCTTTGGATTCGCATCAGGGATGCCGCGAAGGATGTATTGGATAATACGACGCTGATGGATTTGGCGAATTACAAGGATACGGGTGAAATCGATTCTTATATGTACTATATTTAAGTGATCAGCGATGCGCCTATTTTGTAGGCGCTTGCGTTTTTTAATGGAGGGGACAAGAAAGTGGAGAGAATATATTTAGATCATGCGGCGACTTCACCGATGCATCCAAATGTAATCGATAGGATGATGACCGTCATGAGCCATGACTTTGGTAATCCTTCGAGCATTCATGCTTTCGGGCGGGAGGCGCGTCATGTTTTGGATGAGGCCCGTTCAAGCATTGCCAAAAGCATCGGTGCCGGACGGAATGAAATCATTTTCACGAGCGGTGGAACAGAGGCGGATAATACGGCCATCCTTGGGGTTGCGAACGCCTATAAAGAAAAAGGAAAGCACATCATCACGACGGAGATTGAGCATCATGCGGTTTTGCATACTTGCCAATATCTTGAGAAGTCTGGCTTTGAACTCACTTATTTGCCTGTGAATGAAGCGGGGCTTATTTCCGTTGCCGATTTAAAGGCCGCTTTGCGCGAGGATACGATTTTGGTTTCGATCATGTTTGGCAACAATGAGGTCGGGTCGGTCCAGCCGATTGCCGAAATTGGGCAGCTGCTTAAAGGACATCCGGCCATTTATCATACGGATGCGGTTCAAGCATATGGTTTGATGTCCATTGACGTTCATGAGTTGGGCGTGGATTTACTGAGTGTATCAGCTCATAAGATTAACGGTCCGAAGGGAATCGGCTTTCTATATATCCGTGAAGGGTTGAAGTTGAGTCCGCATCTTTATGGCGGGGAGCAAGAACGCAAACGCCGGGCGGGCACGGAGAGTGTGCCGGCCATTGCTGGTTTTTCAGAAGCCGTGTTGATCGCACAAAATACGATGGAACGTAAGTCTGCGGAATACAGGCACTTTAAAGACGTATTGCTTGCCGTCTTAGATGGGGCGGATGTACAATATGAAATTAACGGATCTAGCGAACATTCGCTGCCGCATGTGGTGAATCTAAGTTTTCCCGGCACGAATGTTGAATCGATGCTCGTCAACCTGGACTTGGCAGGTGTTGCGGTGTCGAGCGGATCCGCTTGTACGGCAGGGTCCATCGAGCCCTCGCATGTACTTGTCGCAATGTTCGGCAAGGATTCTGAGCGGACGAAAAATTCGATTCGCTTCAGCTTCGGTTTGCACAACACGGAACACGTTGTCAGGTCTGCGGCCGAAACGACCGTGAAAATCATTAACAGATTAGTGGGAAGGTAATCCTTCCTTTAAAATAAAAGAGGTGACAGGATGAATAAAGCACCACAGGATACCCGCGTCGTCGTAGGTATGTCAGGAGGCGTGGATTCCTCTGTGTCAGCCCTGCTGTTGAAGAATCAAGGCTATGATGTGGTCGGGATCTTCATGAAGAATTGGGATGATACGGATGAAAACGGAGTTTGTACGGCAACGGAGGACTACAATGACGTCATTGCCGTTTGTAATCAAATCGGCATCCCCTATTATGCAGTCAATTTCGAAAAGCAATATTGGGACAAAGTGTTCACTTATTTCTTGGATGAATATAAAGCGGGCCGTACTCCGAATCCGGATGTCATGTGCAATAAGGAAATCAAGTTCAAGGCATTTCTTGAGCATGCGGTAAGCCTTGGAGCGGACTATGTGGCCACAGGGCATTACGCGCAGGTCGAATATCGTGACGGAGAATACAAAATGCTTCGCGGTGTCGATAATAATAAAGATCAAACGTACTTCTTGAATCAGCTTACGCAAGAACAATTGCAAAAAGTCATGTTCCCACTTGGGCATATCGATAAAAAAGAAGTCCGTGAAATGGCGAAAGAAGCGGGGCTTGCAACGGCAACGAAAAAAGATTCGACTGGGATATGTTTCATTGGCGAACGCAATTTCAAGGAGTTTTTAGGCAATTACCTTCCTGCCCAACCAGGTGATATGGTCACGATGGACGGCAAGGTCATGGGCAAGCATGATGGGTTGATGTATTACACGATCGGTCAGCGTCACGGCCTTGGGATCGGCGGCAGCGGCGATCCTTGGTTTGTTGCGGGAAAAGACTTGAAGCGTAACGTTTTATATGTGTGCCAAGGCTTTGATAATGATGTGCTGTATTCCAATTCCCTTCTTGCCGTGAACGTCAGCTGGGTGGCACAGCATATTCCGGCAAGGGAATTTACCTGTACGGCAAAATTTAGGTACCGTCAAGAGGATAGCGGTGTAAAAGTGAAGGTCTTGGAAAATGGTGATGTCGAGGTCATCTTTGACGAGCCCGTCCGTGCCATCACACCTGGACAAGCGGTCGTATTTTATGATGGTGAAGTATGCCTTGGCGGCGGTACGATAGATGAGGTATTTAAAAAAGGTGAAAAACTGACTTACGTAGGGTAAAATAAGCATGTCCCCAGCTGTGTTTGCGGTTGGGGACTTCTTTTGGATTGCGGGGGCGGCCCGCCTGAAATCGACCGCTGGCTTATGCTATACTTTTTATTATGAAAATGGAGTGTGAATGAATATGGATAAAAATCAACAAGGCATCGAATTTATGCAACAAGGAAAATACGAGGAAGCGGCGAAGGTCTTCAATGAGGCCATCGAGGAAAATCCGAATGAGCCTGTTGCCTACATAAACTTTGGAAATGTACTGACTGCAGTGGGTGAAACGGATAAAGCGGTCAAGTTCTACAAAAAGGCGATAGAGCTGGATGAAAACGCAGCTGCAGCATATTATTCATTAGGAAACTTATATTATGAATCCGATTCTAAATTAGTTGAGGCGAAGGACATGTTTGAGAAAGCAATTCGATTGGGATTGGATAACAGTGATGCATACTTCATGCTTGGATTGACTTTGATGGCATTGGAACAGCCTAAATTGGCGATGCCTTATTTACAGAGAACGGTGGAGCTGAGCCCTGAGGATGTTGATGCGAGATTCCAATATGCGCTATGCCTTGCAAATGCTGAACTGTATGATGAATTGATCAATCAGCTGAATATAATAGTGGAACAGGATCCAGGCCATGCCGATGCGTATTATAATTTGGGTGTCGCGTTTGCCGGATATAAGGAAGATGCAGAGGCGGCCATCGCTTACTTTGATAAGGCGCTGGAAGCACAGCCTGACCATATGCTGGCAGGGCACGGTAAAAAACTGATGGAAGAAATGAATGCCGAGTAAATAGAAGGCATATGCATGGAAAAGGAGGGGAGTAGCGTTGAGCCAGCAAGATTCGTTGGATTTGTTTGCAGAAGAGAAAATGTTCATGAAGGGTAGCCATTTGGTGACGATCTTTCATAATGAAGAAAATATGTACTCGGTTGTAAGAATTCGCGTGCATGAAACGAATCTGAGTTATGAAGAGAAAGAAGCTGTCGTAACCGGTTATTTTCCAAGGATGCATGAGGATGAAATTTATATTTTTTATGGGACCTTGAAGGAACATCCGCGTTTTGGCCTTCAATTTCATGTTGAGCATTTTCGCAAGGATTTGCCTCAGTCCAAGGAAGGCATCGTCAGTTATTTGTCCGGTGACCTGTTTAAAGGGATTGGGAAAAAAACAGCCGAAAGCATTGTTGATACGCTAGGGGATAAGGCAATTTCCAAGATTCTGGCTCAGCCATCGTTACTTGATGATATTCCGAAGCTATCTGGTGAAAAAGCGAAAGGCCTCTATGATACGTTAGTTGAGCATCAAGGCCTGGAGCAGGTGATGATTGCTTTGAATCAATATGGCTTCGGTCCGCAGCTCTCGATGAAGATTTATCAAATGTATAAGCAGGATACGATTTCCATGGTCCAGGGCAATCCGTATAAGCTTGTGGAGGATATTGAAGGGATTGGTTTTGGTCGGGCGGATGAGCTTGGGCATCAGCTCGGCATTTCCGGCAGCCACCCCGATCGAATCAAGGCTGCTTGCTTGTATACGCTGGAATCCCAGTGCCTCCAGGACGGAAATATCTACATAGAAGCCGAGCAGCTATTGGAAGCGGTAAAAAAGCTGTTGGAGGAAAATAAGCGGGATCGGATCGAGTTCACGAACATTTCCTCGGAAATAATCGAATTGACCGAAGAAGGAAAAATCGTTGTCGAAGATCAACGGATTTATCCTCCATCCTTATTTTATTCCGAAAAGGGAATCGTGATGAACATCAAGCGGCTTCTCGACCAAACCGAGTATGAAGACCAATTTCCGGAATCGGAATTTTTGCTTGCACTTGGCGAGCTGGAGGAGCGGCTTGGTGTTTCCTATGCTTCAGCCCAAAAGGAAGCGATTCAGACAGCCCTGCAATCACCCATGTTAATCTTGACAGGGGGGCCGGGTACCGGTAAGACGACGGTCATCAAGGGAATCGTCGAGCTTTATGCCGAGCTGCATGGGGTATCAATGGACTTGAATGATTATAAAAAAGAAGGAAGCGATCCATTCCCATTCGTCCTTGCGGCTCCCACCGGGCGTGCGGCGAAACGTATGGCTGAATCGACCGGTCTTCCCGCCGTCACGATTCACCGTTTGCTGGGGTGGAATGGGAGTGAAGGCTTTTCGCATGATGAGGATAATCAGCTGGACGGGCGGATCGTGATCATTGATGAGGTATCCATGGTGGATACGTGGCTCGCCCATCAATTATTCAAAGCCCTGCCGGAAAATGTCCAGGTGATATTGGTTGGCGATGAAGATCAACTGCCATCAGTCGGTCCTGGACAGGTTCTGAAGGACTTGCTTGCATCGAATTGTGTACCGACTGTCAGTCTTGAGCATATTTATCGTCAAGCGGATGGCTCTTCGATCATTGAATTGGCCCATGATATCAAAAAGGGAAGGCTGCCAGATGATGTGACGAAGCAGCAAGAAGATCGCTCGTTCATTCGCTGCCAGACCGGCCAAATCGCCCAGGTTATCGAGAAGGTGGTCGCAAATGCCCGGACGAAGGGCTTCACGGCCAAGGATATACAGGTGTTGGCACCCATGTACAGAGGACCTGCCGGCATCGATGCCTTGAATAAAATGCTTCAGGAAGTGTTCAATGGCAATAGCGATGAAAAGCGGCGGGAAATCAAATTTGGCGATGTGATTTACAGGACGGGAGATAAGGTGCTGCAGCTGGTGAACCAGCCTGAGGAAGGGGTCTTTAACGGCGATATGGGAGAAATCGTATCGATATTGTTCGCTAAGGAAAATACCGATCATGTCGATAAAGTCATCATATCGTTCGAGGGGATCGAAGTGACCTACACGAAGCAGGATCTGAACCAGATTACACATGCGTATTGCTGCTCCATCCATAAGTCGCAGGGAAGTGAGTTTCCCATCGTCATTTTGCCAGTGGTGAAAAGCTATTATCGGATGCTCCGACGCAATTTATTATATACCGCGATCACCCGCAGCAAGAATTTCCTGATTCTTTGCGGGGAAGAAGACGCATTCCGCCTCGGGATCGAACGGAATGATGAAATGCGCCGGAAAACGACGCTGCGTGAAAAGCTGCGCGAGGTTTTGAGCGAAGAGGATGCTCCGGTTGAAAAGGGAATGGTGCGTGAGCAGGAGGCAAGCTATCTTGATATCCTCATGCATGCCGACCCGATGATCGGGATGGAGAATGTTACTCCTTATGATTTTATGTAACATGTTTTGTTCATCAAATTGCTGAATTCTGTTTTATAATCATAGTTTTGGTGGAATGACTATAAAATATAACTTGTATATGAAAGAGCAGGGGGGGACCAGATTGAAAAAAGGATGGATAATAGGGATAGTCGTTGTCGTTTTGCTAGTGATATATGGGGCAGCCTCATATAACGGGCTTGTCAGTGCCAATGAAGATGTCGACAATAAATGGTCACAGGTGGATAATCAATTGAAGCGGAGAGCGGATTTGATTCCGAACCTCGTCGAAACGGTAAAGGGATATGCGAAGCACGAAACGGAAGCCATTAAAGCGGTGAGTGATGCTCGCTCCAAGCTGGCAGGTGCCAATTCCACTGAAGGTGCGATCCAAGCCGATCAAGAGCTGAGCGGTGCTTTAAGCCGCCTTTTAGTTGTCGTCGAGAATTATCCGGATTTAAAGGCCAATGAGAACTTCAAGGGACTCATGGACAGCCTGGAGGGGACGGAGAATCGTCTGACGGTGGCCCGTAAAGATTATAATGATGAAGTCACCACTTATAATAAGACGATCAAACGCTTTCCGAAGAATTTGATGGCGGGAGCGTTCGGGTTCGAGACAAAGCCGTATTTTGAAGTGACCGATCAAGAAAAAGAAACGCCAAAGGTTGATTTCGGGAGCGATAAATAATGAAAAGACTCGCTGTGTTTGCGCTATTCTTCATTTTTACGTTACAATTTGCAAACGTAGTCGCAGCACAACCGAACATCCCGGAACCAGTTGGGGATATCTATGTCCAGGATTTTGCCGGAGTGCTAGATGATCAGGAAAAATCGGAACTGATCGAACTTGGAAAGCGCTTGGATGACGCTACGAAAGCACAGATTTCCGTATTGACCGTGGATTCGATGGAAGGGTCCGAGATCGAGGCGTACTCGGTCGAGGCATTTAGATCATTCAAGCTTGGTGATGCCGAGCTGAACAACGGAGTTCTCATCGTGCTTGCCAAGGAAGAACAGAAAATCCGCATCGAAGTGGGGTACGGTCTGGAAGGGGCCATTACCGATATAAGAACGGGACAGATTTTGGACAATGTTGCCATTCCAGAGCTAAAAAAAGGGAATTATGATGCTGCACTGACTGAAACGTATAAGGCCGTCTATAACGATGTCACGGAAGAATATAAATTGGGCGAAGAGTTTCATCAAGACCTTTCCGTCCAGCCGGAGCCAGAGCCAGATACCTTTCAGCCATCCGGTTTACAGATAGTTCTCTTTATCATCGTCATCATCATCGTTTTCATCCTCGATGCCAAATTTTTCAAAGGATTTTTCCTTCAGACGCTCCTTAATATCCTCTTGATATTCATCAGCCGCGGCGGCGGTGGCGGAGGAGGCCGAGGCGGCGGCCCACGCGGAGGAGGCGGTGGGAGTTCCGGTGGCGGAGGCTCCAGCAGAGGTTGGTAAAATGAATTGACCGTGCCTAGCTGCACCCCTAACAATTTGGGGTGCTTTTTTTTATGCCTTGGCATCAATGGAATGTGTAGCGAATCGACAATGGAAAACCTTTCAGCACATTATTTTCATGATGAAAGAAATAATAAAAATGTTCGGAAAGGCGGGATGACCTTGCGGACGTTTTCTTTATTGAAAGGGATGCCGGTTTTCACGATTAGAGGAGAACGTATCGGCACCGTCCATGATTTAACGATTTCAGAATCGGGTCAGGTAACCGGCTTGGTCATTCATCAGCAAGCATTGTTCAAGAGGGCCTTCCACTTGCAATTGGCCGATATATCATCTTATGGACAAGACGGGATCGTCATCAAGCTCAACGATTCAACCACGAGGAAAATGCCTGCGGATTCCATTTGCCTGACGAAGGACGAACTATTGGGGCGGATGCTTTTTTCGGAAATGGGTGAGGAGCTTGGTTTACTGCAGGATGTATATTTTAAGGAACAAATGGGCACGATTATAGCGTATGAAACAACGGATGGGTTTTTCTCGGAGTCGACAGTGATCCAATCAAAACAGCCGCCTACGTTTGGGAAGGATACCATCATTGTTTCAGTTAATGAACAGTGAGGTGTCCATTTTGGAAATTAAATGCCCGAATTGCCGCAGTAAAGATGTAGGTAAAATTGGCGTAAACCAATATTATTGTTGGAATTGTTTTATTGAAATGACCTTATCCGAAGGGATCATTAATACGCACCAGGTCGAGGAAGATGGAAGTTTAAGCTCATTGGACGATTTGTTTGAAGAAAATGACCGCCGCTTCAGTATGTGATTATCGGAAGAGGTGTTTGAAATGGCTAAACGTTCACGCAATAGTGTTATGAACTTTGGTTCGGACATGTTGAATTCAAAGAGGCTCAAACGGAGCATGAAGAAAATCCGTAAAAGATTAAAGTCAATATTATAACGTGTGGCTTTGGTGTCCTTTTCACAGGACACTCTTTTTTATGTATGAAAACCGGCTGCCTTTCGAAGAATAAACGAGCGGGAGGTGTTTGAAAGTGAGTATTCGTGTAAAATGGTTTTATCGCCTCGGGTTTTTATTGCTCTTATTCTTCGTCATTTATATTTTCATGAAACTTCAACCATTGTGGGGACCGGTTGTCGCTGTATGCGTGACAGTCCTGATTCCTTTTTTGATCGGTGCGTTCATCAGTTACTTGCTGCATCCGGTAGTCGAATATTTAAATGAGAAAGGGATGCGTCGCTGGCTTTCGATTACGATCATCTATATAGTATTTTTCGGGGGAATCGGCTTTGCCGTGTATAAAGGAATACCAGTGATTGTCAGTCAGGTACGGGAGCTTTCGGAAAGCGTGCCGGAATTGGTCGAACAATACCGGAGCCGGATAGACAAGCTCAATCATCAAACCGCAGCCTGGCCGTTCGGAATTCATGAAAGAGTGGAAGAAGGCATCCTCCTATTCGAGGGCTGGTTGAAGCGCATGCCTGAAAAAGCGATGGGGTATGCCGTGAAAATGATTGACTTCATCGTCTTGATTGCCTTGATTCCATTCGTCGCCTTTTATATCCTGAAGGATTTCACCGCCTTGAAAAAAATGGCCTGGTATATGACCCCGAAAAAATGGCGCAAGCAGGGGCGGGCCTTCGTCCGTGATGTCGATGCATCGCTTGGCAGTTACATTCGTGGGCAAATCATCGTCTGTGCCGTGATCGGCTTGTTATCCTCGCTGCTTTTTTGGATCGTCGGAATGGATTATCCGCTGCTATTGGGCGCAATCATCGGGATAACGAACGTCATACCGTACTTCGGCCCGATCATTGGCGCCATTCCCGCCGTGATCATCGCTGCGACGATATCGGTGAAAATGGTGGTGATCATTGCGGTCATCGTACTCGTCCTTCAATTTCTTGAGGGAAATGTCCTTTCCCCGCTAATTGTCGGCAAAAGCCTGCATATGCATCCGCTCTTCATCATGCTGGCATTATTGGCCGGTGGCGAAATCGGCGGCATCACGGGGATGGTCCTGTCCATTCCGATTCTGGCCGTGCTGAAAGTTTTTGTATTGCATGCGCGCGTTCACTTTAGAAAGAAGCCGCCGCTTATTGACAAATAAAAGTCTTGTGAATATAATCCATTACATAAGATAATTCGTTGAAGGATGAAGTATGCTGAAGTCCACCAAGAAGAGAGGGGTCCCCTAGGCTGAGAGGGATTGCCAGGTGAAGAGCGGCAGAAAGCTAGTCCCGAGAGCAGCTAATACCTGCCGTCATGCCGCGTTAAGGCTTTTATGAAGGTGATGGGCATAGGATTTTTCTGCGTCCGTAATCAGGGTGGTACCGCGAGTTGACTCTCGTCCCTGTTTTTGGGATGGGGGTTTTTTGTGTGCTCAAAAATTACATAATCATTATTAAAGGAGGATATATATATGAAGTATTTAACTGGTGCTCAAATCCGCCAAATGTATTTAGATTTTTTTAGTGAAAAAGGCCATAACATTGAACCGAGTGCGTCTTTGGTTCCTCATGAAGATCCATCATTGCTTTGGATCAACTCCGGGGTGGCGACGTTAAAGAAATATTTCGATGGACGGGTGATTCCCGAAAATCCGCGGATCACGAATGCACAAAAGGCGATTCGTACAAACGATATTGAAAACGTAGGGAAGACGGCACGTCACCATACGTTTTTCGAAATGCTGGGCAACTTCTCGATTGGCGAATACTTCAAAGAAGAAGCCATCACATGGGCATGGGAGTTTTTGACTGATGAAAAATGGATTGGGTTCGACAAAGATAAATTAGCCGTGACCATCCATCCTGAAGATGATGAAGCATTTGAACTTTGGAATAAAAAAATCGGTGTTCCTGCTGAAAGGATCATTCGCCTAGAAGAAAACTTCTGGGATATCGGAGAAGGTCCAAGCGGTCCCAACACAGAAATTTTCTATGATCGCGGACCTGCATACGGGGATGATCCGAATGATCCGGAATTATATCCTGGCGGGGAAAACGAGCGTCATCTAGAAGTCTGGAATCTTGTGTTTTCTCAATTCAACCATAATCCGGACGGTTCTTATACACCGCTTCCGAAGAAAAACATCGATACGGGCATGGGTCTCGAGCGTATGGCTTCCGTCGTTCAAGATGTGGCCACGAACTATGATACCGATCTATTCATGCCAATCATCCGCGCTGTCGAAGAAATCGCCGATGTGAAATATGGTGTAGACACAGAAAAGGATGTTGCCTTCAAGGTCATCGCCGATCATATCCGTACGGTGGCATTCGCAGTTGGTGACGGAGCTCTTCCATCCAACGAAGGCCGTGGATATGTATTGCGCCGCTTGCTCCGCAGGGCGGTTCGATATGCGAAGCAAATCAACATCAATCGTCCATTCATGTTCGAGCTGGTGACTGTCGTTGGTGAAATCATGAAAGACTTCTACCCTGAGGTCCTCAATAATAAGGATTTCATTGCAAAAGTAATCAAGAATGAAGAGGAACGCTTCCATGAAACCCTTCATGATGGATTGGCCATCCTTTCCGAGGTCATTAAAAAGGAAAAGGAAAAGGGGAACTCGACCATTCCTGGCAGTGATGCTTTCCGTCTATATGACACATACGGCTTCCCAATCGAGTTAACGGAAGAATATGCCGAGGAAGAGGGCATGACGGTCGATCAAGCTGGATTCGAAAAAGAAATGGATGCCCAGCGTGAACGTGCACGGTCAGCACGCCAAGATGTGGATTCGATGCAAATCCAAGGCGGAGTGTTGGGAGATATTAAGGTCGAAAGTGAATTTGTCGGTTATGATCAAGTTGCGGTCGATGCCAAGGTTGCGGCCATCATAAAAAATGGCGAACTTGTAACTGAGGCACAGGAAGGTGAGGAAGTGCAGGTGATTCTGGACAAAACTCCTTTCTACGCGGAAAGCGGCGGACAAATAGCGGATAAAGGCACGATGGCAAGTGAATCCGTGAAAGTGGAAGTCCATGATGTTCAAAAGGCGCCAAATGGTCAAAACCTGCACCGGGTAACGGTCATTGCCGGCACTTTACTGACAGATTCCGATATCGTAGCTGCGGTCAATCAAGAAAACCGCATCCATATCACTAAAAACCATACAGCGACACATCTGTTGCATCAGGCGTTAAAAGACGTTCTCGGTACACATGTCAATCAGGCTGGTTCACTCGTACAAGCTGAGCGCCTTCGCTTCGACTTCTCTCATTTCGGACAGATAACCGCCGAAGAAATAGAGCACATCGAAACGATTGTAAATGAAAAGATTTGGCAAAGCCTGCAAGTGAATACCGACTACAAAAATATTGAAGAAGCAAAAGCGATGGGCGCGATGGCTTTGTTTGGCGAAAAATACGGCAAGATTGTCCGTGTCGTTCAAATCGGCGATTATAGCCTTGAGCTATGCGGGGGCGTACATGTCCCGAATACCGCGGTGATCGGGCTGTTCAAAATCGTTTCCGAAAGCGGAATCGGTGCAGGCACGCGCCGGATCGAAGCGGTGACGGGTGCCGGAGCATACCAATTGATGACTGATCAAATCGGCATCTTGAAAGAGGCATCAGCTAAATTGAAAACGAATTTGAAGGATGTCCCTTCAAGAATTGAAACGGTCTTGGCTGAGGTGAAGGACCTTCAACGTGAAAATGAAAGCTTGACTGCTAAATTAAGCAATATTGAAGCAGGAAGCCTCGTTTCTAACGTGAAAGAAATCAATGGGGTACAAGTATTGGTGGCCAAGGTTCAAGCTACGGACATGAATAACCTGCGGGCCATGGCGGATGATTTGAAACAAAAGCTTGATTCTGTCATTATCGTATTGGGATCGGCCCAAGGTGATAAAGTCAATTTGATTGCAGGTGTCACGAAAGATTATATCGATCGCGGTTTCCATGCAGGCAAATTGATTAAAGAAGTGGCTTCCCGCTGCGGCGGCGGCGGCGGCGGACGTCCGGATATGGCCCAAGCCGGCGGAAAAGACCCGGAAAAATTGGATGCAGCACTTAATTTTGTTGAAGAATGGGTCTTAACGATTTCATAATCCATGAAAAGTGTTGTACAATGTAGGTAATAGTGGATTTTGGACGCTGAGGAGAGGTGCATGTCAATGAGTTCGTTTGATAAAACGATGAAATTTAATTTTCCCGAAGAACCATTCGAAAGAGATGTACAAGAAGTATTGTCTCAAGTTTATGTTGCACTTCAGGAAAAAGGGTATAATCCGATCAACCAAATCGTCGGTTATCTATTATCTGGTGACCCGGCTTACATCCCGCGCCATATGGATGCCCGAAACATCATCCGTAAGCTTGAACGCGACGAAATCATCGAAGAATTGGTCAAGTCGTATCTTAAGAAACATCGAGAGGAATACTAATGCGCACAATGGGGCTTGACTTAGGTTCAAAAACCATCGGCGTCGCCGTAAGCGACGCGATGGGCTGGACTGCACAAGGTTTGGAAACGATCAAAATTAACGAAGCTGGAAATGACTTCGGCTTTAAACGTCTCAATGAAATTATAAAAGAGCATGAAGTTTCTAAAATCGTCCTCGGTTTACCTAAAAATATGAACGGGACTGTAGGACCGCGAGGCGAGATCAGCCAAGATTTCGCTAAGCGATTAGAAAAAAAATTCAAGCTGCCGGTGTTTCTCTGGGATGAACGGTTGACAACTATGGCGGCTGAACGTGTCCTTCTTGAGGCGGACGTGAGCCGAAGCAAACGTAAGAAAGTCATTGATAAAATGGCTGCTGTCATGATCCTGCAAGGTTTCTTGGACAGACAAACAAATTCAATATGAGGTGAATGCAAATGGAACACGGTGAAAACAACATTACAGTAGTAGATGAAAACGGAAACGAGCAGCTTTGCGAAATCCTTTTCACATTCGATTCAGATAAATTCAACAAATCTTATGTCCTTTACTATCCGATGTCTGCAGAAGATGAAGAGGAAGAGATTGAAATCCACGCTTCTTCATTCGTACCGAGCGAAGATAATAAAGATGGTGAGCTTACTCCGATCGAAACCGAAGAAGAGTGGGATCTAGTCGAAGAAATGTTAAATACATTCCTTGACCAGGAAGAAGCCGAAGAAGAAGAATAAACAAACGAAAAAACTGACCTGGTTTTTAATGTATCCTTTGTAAAGGACCTTTAAATAAAACCAGGACCTGAAGGAGATGCTGCCTGTATGTTACAGGCGGCATCTTTTTTTGCGGTTTTCTGGTGTGGTTGATTTCCCCTCCAGGTCTTGGCGCTGAGCCCCTGGCAAGAGCTTTTCCTTGATAAAATGGGTGATAGTATCATGACTTCGCGTTTTCACAGCTTTCATGCCAGTATATAAAGTAACCTTATCGGATGCTACATAGGCAAATAGGCAGCTGTTTTCTGGGAGGTTATGCACTTGACCCGCGAGTTTGGTGCTCGACTCGCCAAATCGGCAACACAATCATATTGGTTTTAATGCTTTTTCATTTATGTACCAATGAAGCTTTATCTTTTCTCAGCGAACAAAAGGATAAAAGTCGCTAAAGGACCTAAAAATAAAGAGAGCAAGAACCAATTCAACGCCGTTCTATTTTTACCTTGAGCGAGTCCTGCATTTATGAGTGCCAACGTCCCCCACCCGACAAAATAAGAATTATCCAATTCCTTTACACCGCCTTCCCTTTCATTCAAATATGATCCTATCTAAGATTATTCCGTTTCGGGGATGATATGTCTACCATAAAAGTGGAAATTCGTATAACCCTCATTCAAATGGAGCTGGAATCATATCACTATTTTCCTGGTTAAAAACTCCCGGGATTGACAAAACTAGTGCGATTTTGCCATAAATAGATGAATTATGAAGGTAGTTTCACAAAAAACATGTAATTTTTTGTTGGTTTTAGTATAATGTTCGAAGCAAAGTCTAATTAGAGAAAGCATCATCTAGAAGCCATTCTGTAGTTGGTGTGAGTTTGCAGGGGGAATGAAAATGGATGAAAAAGATCATAATTTATCTAAAAAGGAACATATTCAAATGAAATTGTTGGAACGGCAAGGAGAAGCCAGGCTTGTTCGTAAGATCATCATGATTACGATAGCTTCGCTTATTTTACTAATCGGGATTGTTGGTCTCGTGGGCTTCTTATATATTAATTCGGCCATGAAACCCGTCGACCCTGACGATGATACCATCAAGAAAGTGAAAATCCCGATCGGTTCTTCCGTGAACGGAATTTCTACATTGCTTGAAGAGCAGGGAATCATCAAGGACGCACGCGTATTCAAATACTATATTAAATTCCGCAATGAATCCGGATTCCAGGCAGGTGAGTATAAATTATCACCTTCCATGCCGATTGAAGATATCGTCACAAGCATCAAAACCGGGAAACTGATGAAAGAAGCGGCATTGAAGATTACGATCCCTGAAGGGAAGCAGCTCGTCCAAATTGCCGATATCATTGCCGTAAAGACGGGACAAGAACCAAAAAAAGTCTTTAAGGAATTGAATGATAAGAAATTCGTTAAGTCCATGCAGGAACAATTCCCGGAGCTATTGACTTCGGAAATCGAAAATGAAAAGGTTTTATATCCGCTCGAAGGGTATCTTTTCCCGGCAACCTATGATTTCTATGAGGAAAAACCAAACTTGGAATCGATCGTCGTCGAGATGCTGAAAAAAACCGATGAAACGCTTCAGGCATATAAACCGCAGATGGAAAAAGATGATTATTCCGTGCACCAGATGCTGACCTTCGCTTCGCTTGTGGAAGAAGAAGCGACGGCGCAAGTCGATCGGGGAAAAATTGCCTCCGTCTTCTACAACCGTATCAAGGAGGATATGCCGCTTCAAACGGATCCTACCGTGCTGTATGCAAAGGGGTCCCATAAAAGCCGGGTGTATTATAAAGACCTGGATGTGAAGTCCCCATATAATACGTATAAGAATAAGGGGCTGCCGCCAGGACCGATTGCCAATGCTGGAACGACATCGATCGAAGCGGCATTGAAACCAGAAAAAACGGATTTCCTATACTTCTTGGCCACACCGGAAGGAGAAGTCCTATACTCCAAAAACCTGGAGGACCATAATCTTAAAAAGGCAGAGCATATTTCCAATAAATAAAAGCACAGCAACGAAGGGGGAGAGATATTACCTTCCCCTTGTTTTTATGATAGAATAGTACAAGTGAATTTTCGGATCCGTTTTAGCGGTGATCAGTGACTCGGCGAATGCCGGGTTTTATTTTGAAAGATAAGGAAATGCAGCTCATCAAGCATATTTGCTTCAGCCCATGGTGATAACTTGCAGGCATTCGAACCTGGCTTGTACGGCATGGACTGGCCGAGTGCTTTCGTTTTTCTTATCATTGGAGGAAACATCTTGAACGGAAAAATAGAACAATATCTTCATTCCTTGATTCCGGAGCGTACGGGGCTGATCAAGGAGATGGAAGATTTCGCATTGGAAAATAATGTGCCGATCATGGAGCCGGAAGGCATTGAGGTACTGCTTCAGATCTTAAGACTCCATCAGCCGCAGGCAATATTGGAGGTCGGATCGGCAATCGGCTATTCCGCCATAAGGATGGCCGAAACGCTGCCAGGAGCCAAAATCGTGACGCTTGAGCGCAATGAAGCTCGTATTGGGCAGGCAAGGGCCAACATCGAGAAAGCTGGACTGAATAATAGAATCGCCCTCATTGAAGGGGATGCGCTTGAGGCAGGGCCGAAAGTAGCCGAACACGGACCATTCGATATCATCTTCGTTGATGCCGCCAAGGGGCAGTATAAGCGATTCTTTGAATTGTTTGAACCATACCTTGCCGAAGCTGGAGTAATCATTACTGATAATGTATTATTTAAAGGCTTGGTCGCAGAAAACATCGAAGACATGGAAATGACGAGACGTAAGCGAGCTCTCATCAAAAAAATCAGGGACTTTAACATGTGGTTGCATGACCATCCTCATTTCGATACCGTAATATTGCCGATTGGCGATGGTGTAGCCATAAGTAAACATAGAGGTGACAAAAATGAAAAAGCCTGAATTACTCGTGACCCCGACAAGTGTCAATCACATCGCGGAGCTTATTGAAGCTGGCGCTGACGCATTCGTCATTGGCGAGCAGCGTTACGCTCTTAGGCTGGCAGGGGAATTCATAGTTGAGGATGTCAAGAAAGCGATAGAGATGGCGCATGCCGCAGGCAAGAAAGTGTATGTGTCCATGAACGCCATTTTTCATAATGAAAAGGTGGACGAGCTTGAAGACTACGTCACCTTCCTTAAAGAAGCCGGTGCAGACCGGATCGTTTTCGGTGATCCGGCAGTCTTGATGGCAGTCCGTGCCGTTGCTCCCGAAATGCCGTTGCACTGGAATACGGAAATGACGGTGACGAACTGGTACACCTGTAATTATTGGGGGAAACGCGGTGCAGTCCGTGCCCTCGCTGCCCGTGAAATAAGCTTGGACGAAATAATCGAAATGAAGGAAAATGCCGAGGTCGAGCTTGAAGTGCAGGTACACGGCATGACTTGCATATTCCAGTCCAAGCGTACGCTTCTCGGAAATTACTTTGAATACCAAGGCAAGGAATTGGCAGTGGAAAATCGTCAGGAAAGCAGAAATATGTTCTTGCATGATAAGGAACGAGAAAACAAATATCCGATTTATGAAGATGAAAATGGTACACATATCATGAGCCCGAACGATATGTGCATGATTGATGAACTGCAGGAATTGATTGAGGCGGAGATCGATTCATTAAAAATTGAAGGATTGTTGCAAACCCCTGAATATATTACGGAAATGACAAAGCTATACCGGGAAGCGATAGACTTATGTGCAGAGGAGCCCGACCGGTATGAAGAGTTGAAAATGGATCTTTACGAAAAAGTCAAAGCGATCCAGCCGGTTAGCCGGGAGTTGGATACAGGATTCTTCTTCAAAGAGTCGGTTTATTAAGAAAAGGGTAAGAGGAAGAGGAGGAATAGCCTTGAATGCTATTGCTGATAAAATTTCCAGGATCGTGGATGGAAAAAGAGTCATTGTAAAAAAACCTGAATTGCTGGCCCCGGCTGGCAACCTGGAAAAACTAAAAATAGCGGTCCATTATGGCGCAGATGCCGTTTTCATTGGCGGACAGGAATATGGCCTTCGTTCCAATGCCGGAAATTTTACGTTTGAGGAAATGACCGAAGGCGTCGAGTTCGCGAAGAAGTATGGTGCGAAAGTATATGTAACGACTAATATCTTCGCGCATAATGAAAATATCGATGGTCTTGAAGAATACTTGGAAGGCCTTCAGGAGGCTGGCGTTCATGGAATTATCGTCGCTGATCCCCTGATCATCGAGACGTGCAAAAGAGTCGCCCCGAAAGTGGAAATCCATTTGAGCACACAGCAATCCCTTTCGAACTGGAAGGCTGTCCAGTATTGGAAAGAGGAGGGCTTGGAGCGTGTCGTGCTGGCACGTGAGACAAGTGCCGAAGAAATCCGTGAAATGAAGGAAAAGGTCGATATTGAAATCGAAGCTTTCGTACATGGTGCGATGTGCATTGCTTATTCAGGACGCTGCACGCTTTCGAATCATATGACGGCTCGCGATTCAAACCGCGGCGGCTGTTGCCAGTCATGCCGTTGGGATTACGATTTATATGAGCTGGATCAAGACGGGGAAAAGCCTTTATTCGAAAAAGAAGATGCTCCATTCGCCATGAGCCCGAAAGACCTTAAGCTGATTGAATCCTTGCCGGGCATGATCGAAATCGGCATTGATAGCTTAAAAGTCGAAGGAAGAATGAAATCGATTCATTATATTGCGACTGTAATCAGCGTCTATCGCAAGGTCATTGATGCTTATTGTGCCGATCCCGATCATTTCACGATCAAGCAGGAATGGCTGGAAGAGCTTGATAAGTGTGCGAATCGTGAGACGGCATCATCCTTCATGGAAGGGGAAATTCCTGGGTATAAACAGCAAATGTTCGGGAATCATACCGTAAAGACTCGCTTCGACTTCGCTGGATTGGTGCTCGATTACGACGAGGAAACGAAAATCGCGACCATGCAGCAGCGTAATTTCTTCAAGCCTGGAGATGAAGTCGAGTTTTTTGGGCCGGAAATCGAAAACTTTACGCAAAAAATCGGAACGATCTGGGATGAGTCAGGCAACGAGCTGGAGGCAGCTCGCCATCCGCTTCAAATTGTCCGCATTCAGGTAGATGATCGAGTATATGTGAACAATATGATGCGGAAGGAGAATTGACATGACAAGAAAAAAACCAGTGGTCATCGGAGTTACAGGAGGGTCGGGATCAGGTAAAACAAGTGTTACCCGTTCCATTTTTGAATTCTTTCAAGGACACTCGATCTTGATGCTCGAACAAGATTATTACTATAAAGATCAAAGCCATCTGCCGTTTGAAGAGCGGTTGAAAACGAATTATGATCATCCGCTGGCATTTGATAATGATTTGCTTATCGATCACATTAACGCATTGCTGCGCTATGAAACGATAGAGAAACCCGTTTATGATTATTCGATCCATACTCGTTCCGAGGAGGTCATCACCGTTGAACCGCAGGATGTCATCATTCTTGAGGGGATTTTGGTGCTGGAGGATGAACGTCTCCGTGATTTGATGGACATGAAGCTATATGTGGATACGGATGCGGACCTGCGAATCCTCCGGAGGATGACCCGTGACATTAAAGAACGCGGCCGTTCCTTAGAATCGGTCATCGATCAATATATCAGTGTCGTCCGCCCGATGCACAACCAGTTCATCGAACCGACGAAACGCTATGCCGACATCATCATTCCTGAAGGCGGACAGAACCATGTTGCGATAGACCTGATGGTGACTAAAATTCAAACAATCCTTGAACAAAAGTCTTTTTTGTAATAACATAGCATAAATAATGATAGGTGCCATTTTCCTCCGTTTTTGAAAGAATCCCATTTATTTAGGGGGAAATACTGGACAAATGTTGGAAAACGCAATACTCTATTCTTGATACAGAACGAACCGGCTGCTAACCGCAGTCGGTTCATATACTAAAGAACGTTTGTTTCTTAGTATCGGTTGTGCGTGCTTTTTAAGTCGCGCACTAATATAGTTTGACTCGAGTTTTTAGAGTTAAGACCTGTATAGTACATAAACTTGGCATAAAGAATTTGAAGGAGTGAAGGGTTTTGGCAATTGAAAAAGAATATCCAATGACTAAAGAAGGCAAGTTGAAACTTGAACAAGAACTGGAACAATTAAAAACGGTTAAACGGAAAGAAGTAGTGGAGAGAATCAAGATTGCCCGCAGTTTTGGGGACCTTTCCGAGAACTCCGAGTACGATTCGGCAAAAGAGGAGCAAGCTTTCGTTGAAGGCCGTATCACAACGATCGAAAACATGATCCGCAATGCGAAAATCATCGAAGGCGATGATTCGAATACAGATACCGTTTCACTTGGGAAGACGGTAACATTCGTTGAACTTCCTAATGGTGACGAAGAGACCTATTCCATCGTTGGTAGCGTTGAAGCGGATCCATTCGAAGGGAAGATCTCCAACGATTCCCCGATCGCGAAAAGCCTGATGGGCAAAAGAGTCGGTGACAAGGTATCGATCATGACACCTGGCGGCGAAATGAGCGTCAAAATCGTATCCATCAGCTGATCCACTTACAGATTAAAGAGGATGTCCATATGGGCCTCCTCTTTTTTGTGGGAAAAAATGTTGCGGCAAAGTTGTTCATAATTGTTTAAAAATTCGCACCTCGTCAACAATGTTTACGAGGTGTATTTTATGAAAAAGAAACGATTGAGGTTGCTGGCTATTTTTTTGACCACTTGCATGCTGATACTCATAGGCAGGCTTGTTTACATTCAGCTTGTATCGACAGAATCTTTTTCAAAGCATGATGTGAACCTGATAGAAGCAAGCGTGGAGCAGCGTTCCCAAATATTGAAGATTGATGATGGACGCGGAAAGTTTTATGACAGGAAAGGGGAGCCGCTTGCTCATGAAGAAATCCCCACGCTCGTGCTGTTTCCATTTCTGAAAAAAATGACATGGCCTATAGATGAGATTGCTTCGATTATCGGCAGATCGGAAAGTGAGCTGAAGCGGGCAATCGAACAAGCGGATGAACCATTCATTTTCGGCGGGGATGACCCGATCGAGTTGACGGCGAGCCAATCGAAGGCGATCAATCAATTGAAGATTCCCGGCGTCTTTGCCGTGAACGAAAAACTGTATCACAATCAAACACCCGCAGCGCAATTGATCGGCACGACGAATATATCGGATGCTGAGAAGAAAAAACGTTATCCGGACTTGAATTTATCCCCCGAAACGAAAATCGGCAATACAGGACTGCAAAGGACCTTTGATGAATTTTTGCTTTCGGCTGGGGAATCGAAGCTCGTTTTTCATGTGGACGCAAGCGGCGGCCCGATGTTTGGTGTCGATGTTAAATACGTGGAACCGGCCAACCCCTTGTATCCTGTGAAGGTCGTGACGACGATCGATAAACAAATACAGGAAAAGGCGGAAAAGCTGGTCGATGAACGCGGCATAAAAAAAGGCGGACTCGTGCTGATCGATATCAAAAAAAGTGAAATCGTCGCGATGGTATCGCGTCCGGCCCTAAATATTAAAGACCCGAATGGAGCAGGAGCAGTCAATATGATGCTAACTCAAAAAACGCCAGGGTCCGTCTTTAAAACGGTCACGGCCGCAGCCGCCATCGATCATAAGGCGGCTAGTCCCTCCAGGACATTCAATTGTAACTTGACGATTGATGGAAGGACGGATAAGCAGAGGGAATTGGGGATGCTGAATTTTGAAAGCAGCTTTGCCCAAAGCTGTAACAGGACATTCGCCGAATTGTCACAGGAAATTGCCGAGAAGGATCCTGACTTCCTGGAAAACTATGCGAAGAAGTTAGGGTTGATAGGTGAAACGGGCTGGCAAGGTGATGTATATCATACGAAAGTCACTCAGTTGTACCATGAACAAACCGGAAAGGTCTGGCACGACGATGATTTAAAGAAAGATCCCAAGATGATTGCCAAAACCGCCATCGGCCAGCAGGACGTCCAAACGACACCCCTGGCGATAGCGAACATGATGGCTACGATCGCCCGCGGCGGCAAGAAGGAACAAGTCAAAGCCGTTTCCAAGGTTGAATTCAACAATAGTACGACTGTGGTCGACTTTAAGAATCAAAGCATGGGAGGGGAGACACTTTCTCCGTATACGGCGATGAAGATGCAGCAGCTCCTAAGGAAGGTTGTGACCGAAGAAAAAGGGACCGGTGCTTCCTTGAGAGATTTGCCTGTGGAGGTTGCTGGTAAATCAGGAACAGCTCAGACGAATATAGAAAAAGGGGAGCTCAATAAATGGTTTGCTGGCTACTTCCCTTATAAAAATCCCGAATATGCGCTAGTTACCGTGAATTTTGAAACGAAGGAGAATAGCTCCAGCATGACGCCGCTTTTTTCAGATATTGTAAAAGTTATATACGCCAAGGACCAGGACTGATACGAGATATGACGAAAAGTGTAGGAAACCCTTCCCTTCTATCTGCCGCTGAATCATGTTAAAATGGGGCAGTAATGAAATGGTAAGGGAGGAATGGACCTTGGGCTCACGATTCAATCAGCGAGATCAAAAAAGAAAAGTAAATAAAATATACAATATCGCAATAACCATCGTTTCCATTTTAATCGTCATTGTTGCCATCACCATTTTCTTAAGTGATGGGGGAACTGAAGCTAATCCAACCACGACTGAACCGAAGCAAATTACCGATAAAGATAAGGGCAAAGTGGACAAGCCTGCTGGGAAAGTGGAAGAAAAGGATTCAGAGAAGGAAGCGGACGAAGATCTTAATGCAACGGAGGAAGAGGAAGAAAAGGCAACAGAGGATGAAGAAGCTTCGGATAAAGCGGGAGATGCCGAGCTTGTGGAAGTGGAAGGAAGCGGAGATGGCAATGTTGCGGCCACCTATAAGAGTGAGGGCTGGAAACCAGTCGGGACCGAGCAATCCGGTGAGCATACGACAAGCTTTCAAAAGGGCTCCGTCGACTGGAACGAAATGAGTAAAGCCATTGCGCTCGGAGCTGGGATCGATCAAGGCGGCATGAGGCTATGGTGGCTTCAAAACGGCGGTTCGCCCAACACGGCCATCGGTACCGTATCTGAAGGGGACAATCCAAAAACCTATCGGGTCCATATTGAATGGGTCGACGGCTCTGGATGGAAACCTGTAAAAGTCGAAGAATTGAAGGTTAATGATAAACGCAAATAGTCCCAAACTAGTAAGCCCCCGGAAGGAACACTCCTCCGGGGGGCTTTTTGCTTGGTCATTTTTTTGCCTTGAAATGAACGACAGCACTATAAAAACGTCTGCCTTCCTCGCTTACATACATTTGATGTGAGACCGAATGAACCTGGAGCATGATCGCTTTATTGATTTCGATTTGCGCCTGGATTTTTTCTTCGAGATTCTTGATGCTTTCTGCCTCGAAAAACTCTATTTTATCTTCGAATAAATTTAAGTCGAGCTGAAAATTCATTAAGGCTTCCCTCCAACATAGTAGATAATGCTAGTTTAACACACCATTTTAGCCGAATCTAAAACGGAATGAGGGTTTGCCTAAAAAAACGGCACGGTTTTTCATATTATTTCATATTATACTTATAGGTTTTATTGTATTATAATAAAAGAGTGCTTAGGCGAATCTTTGCTGCATGGTGAATTTGCCTAAATAAACAGCACTGTTTTGTGTTTAAATCATATTATACTTATAGGCTTTATTATATTATAATAAAAAGGTGATAAAAAATGGGCAGAGAATTTTTGGATTTATTTGAGGAATGGTCGAAATCGTATGATGATACTGTCGGTGGACACGATATTGAATATCAAGAGGTATTTAAACACTATGATAGGATCTTGGATAGCGTGACGAATCGGGCTCATGGCCATGTTTTGGAGTTCGGAGTGGGCACCGGGAATTTAACGGAGAGATTATTGAAAAAAGGCCTTAAGGTTACGGGAATCGAGCCTTCACCAGCAATGAGGGAAATTGCGGTTGGCAAGTTGGGCGATAGAACGGAAATAGCCGATGGCGATTTCATGGATTTCCCGGAGCCGGAAAGTGTGGATTCGATCGTCAGTACGTATGCATTTCATCATTTAACGGATGAAGAAAAAGAAAAAGCGATAGCCAGCTATGGAAAGTTACTGAATACTGGTGGTAAAATAGTGTTTGCGGATACGATGTATCAATCAAAGGAAGCGCATGAAAAAGCGATTTCCGATGCAAAGCAGGCAGGCTTTCATAATTTGGCGAACGATTTGCAAACGGAATATTATACAACCATTCCTTTTTTGGAAAGTGTTCTTGAAGAGCATGGGTATTCTGTGAACTTCGAGCGCTGCAATCAATTTGTCTGGATTATGGAGGCGGAAAAATTATAGGAAGAGGTTTTTTACTAATGAAAGTAGCCATAATCGGAGCAATGGAAGAAGAAGTTACGATTTTACGTGATAAATTGGAAGGTTTGGAGCAGGTGACCATTGCCGGTTCCGAATTCAATACAGGAAAACTGGACGGTGTCGAGGTCATATTGCTTAAATCCGGCATCGGTAAAGTGAATGCCGCCATGTCAACGGCGGTGCTCTTGGAAAAATTCAAACCGGATGCGATCATCAATACGGGTTCTGCCGGCGGATATCATCCCGCACTTAACGTAGGGGATGTTGTCATTTCTACCGAAGTTCGCCACCATGATGTCGATGTAACTGTTTTTGGATATGAGTATGGCCAGGTTCCTCAGCTGCCGGCTGCCTTCATTCCGGATGAGAAGCTTTTTGCCCTTGCAGAAGAGGCGGCTAAGGAAATCCAGGATATACAAGTGGCGAAAGGATTGATCGTAACGGGGGATTCGTTCATGAATGATCCTGTCAGGGTTGAATTCGTCAGAGGGAAATTCTCGGATCTATATGCAGTGGAAATGGAAGCGGCAGCGATTGCACAGGTGGCCTACCAATTCCAAACACCATTTGTCATCATACGTTCCCTTTCGGACATCGCAGGTAAGGAGTCCAATATTTCCTTCGATAAATTCCTGGAAACGGCTGCGCTTCATTCAGCTGATCTGATCGTGAAAATGATTGGGAAAATGAAATGAATGAGCAGTGATCAGCGTGAGATTCTCCGCTGATTACTCTTTGGTTTTATTACTCACTAAATTGGTAGGGAAACTATGAAAGGATGTACGAATATGAAGGTATTTCAAAACATACATGAGTTGGTCGGAAAGACGCCTCTGATGGAAATCACCCATTTCCCGCTTCCTGATGACGTCCGCATCTTTGCCAAACTGGAATACTTCAATCCGGGAGGCAGTGTGAAGGACCGTCTCGGCCAGGAGCTTTTGGCACAGGCGTTGCAGACAGGGAAAGTGAAAAAGGGCGGGACCATCATCGAACCGACAGCCGGGAACACCGGGATTGGACTGGCGCTTGCGGCGATAAACAGTGGAGTCGATGTGATATTTTGTGTACCAGAGAAATTCAGTGCCGAGAAGCAGGAATTGATGCGCGCTCTTGGAGCAAAAGTGGTCCAGACCCCGACTGAGGAAGGAATGACAGGAGCGATTGCCAAGGCGAAGGCATTGCTTTCCGAAATTCCCGGGTCATATTGTCCTGAGCAATTTGCCAACCCAGCCAATCCCGATGCTTATTATAAAACGCTGGGACCTGAAATTTGGGATCAGATGGATGGAAGAGTCGATGTATTTGTTGCCGGTGCCGGGACGGGTGGGACTTTCATGGGAACATCGCGTTATTTAAAAGAAAAAAAGGCTGCTGTCAAAACGGTCATTGTCGAACCGGAAGGGTCGATATTGAACGGAGGCGAAGCGGGACCTCATAAAACAGAGGGCATAGGAATGGAATTCTTACCAGCTTATATGGATGAATCGTACTTTGATCAAATCCATACGATAAGCGATCGGCAAGCGTTCGATATGGTCAAGGAATTGGCTATGAAGGAAGGCCTGTTGGTCGGCAGTTCTTCCGGCTCGGCATTTGCTGCGGCCATGGATGAAGCGGCCAAGGCTTCCCCAGGGACGAATATTGTCGTTGTATTCCCCGATTCCAGTGAACGTTACTTAAGCAAGAAAATTTATCAGGGAGGTATGTAAAAATGAGAAAGAAAACACAATTGATCCACGGTGGCATTTTTGGAGATGAAGCAACTGGTGCCGTTTCGGTGCCAATCTATCAAGTAAGCACTTATAAACAGGATGGTCCGGGGGATCATCGCGGATATGAGTATTCCCGTACAGGCAATCCTACCCGCCATGCGCTTGAGGAATTGATCAAGGATCTTGAAGAAGGAAAAAGAGGATTCGCCTTTGGCTCCGGGATGGCAGCGATGACCGCCGTCATGATGCTGTTGAGCAGCGGAGATCATGTCCTGATGACCGATGATGTTTATGGAGGTTCTTTCCGGGTGATGACGAAGGTGCTGAATCGCTTTGGAATCGAAGCTTCATTCGTCAATACGAGTGATATCGATTCGATCCAAAACGAAATCAGGGACAATACGAAAGCGTTGTTCATCGAAACCCCGACGAATCCATTACTGAAGATCACGGATCTGGAAGCCGTAGCAAAAATAGCGAAGGCAAACGGGATCCTGACGATCGTCGATAATACCTTCAGCACGCCATACTGGCAGAATCCGCTTACGCTTGGTGCGGATATCGTCCTGCATAGCGCTACGAAGTACCTGGGGGGCCACAGCGATGTTGTAGCGGGCCTTGTCGTGGTGAATGATGAAAAAATCGGCAATGACCTTCACTTCGTCCAAAACTCTACAGGGGGCGTGCTAGGGCCTCAAGATTCATGGTTGCTGATGCGAGGCATTAAAACACTGGGAATCCGGATGGAAGAACATGAAAAGAATACTTCCCGGATCGTTGAGTACTTATCCGCCCATGAAGGCGTTTCGAAAATCTATTATCCAGGTCTGGAAAGCCATCCAAATCACGAAATAGCGAAAAAACAATCACGTGGCTTCGGCGGCATGGTTTCATTCGATGTCGGCAGTGCCGAAAAAGCCGCATCCGTCTTGAATAAAGTGAAATACTTCACGCTGGCTGAAAGTCTTGGAGCAGTGGAGAGCCTAATTTCCGTGCCGGCTTTGATGACGCATGCTTCCATTCCAGCGGAACGCCGTGCCGAGCTTGGAATAACCGACGGGCTCATTCGCATATCCGTAGGCCTGGAGGACGCGGAAGACTTATTGGAAGACTTGGAGCAAGCACTAAAGGGGTAAAAGGGGGCCATGCCGCATTTTAAGCTGACTGCCATTATTTACTTTCTGCCATTTGGAATAAATATGGTAGAATGAGATATCGATAACTTATCAGCTTGAAAGAAGGTGGAATGGCATGAAAAAACGTACAAACCAAACGGCGGCAATGCTTAATTCGAAAATGGCCGATTTTAAACAATTTGGAATCACTTTGCTATGTGTGGGTTCGTTTTTCTATTTAGGAACCATCCTTCCCTCTGGCGGCAAAACGATGATTGACACATATGCCTATATGGGAGCGACGATCATGTTCCTTGGCGTATCCATATTATTTTTCCGTTTATCCAATAAATACAAAAAGATCTTGGCAGAAATGGATGACCAGGATACTTTACAACAATAGAATCAGGATACAGGCTGCAGGCAAACTCGGACGTTAAGGGAGTTTGCCTGCATCTTTTTTGTTTCTTGAATATTCCTGCATGAACACGAAGTTGGATTCTGAGTCCGTCGTATTGGAGGATTTGGTAACGCGCCGAAATGGTGAAAGATAGCGGTAACTATATGGAGAATCATGACCGGATTCGAGGGTAACGCATGAAATTGACGAGAAACGGCTCCAATTGCCTGTGAAAAGGAAATTTTTATGAAAATTCACCTCAGATTCGATGTAAACTCCAAACCCGCTAGTACTTGTACCTTAGCCCATTTCATTGCTCTGGAGGCATTCCCTTATCCAGAGGGTCCGTTAGCCTCTTCGGCGCATGCGCCTGCGGGGCCTCCCTTAGCCGCGTATTTCCTAAGCGGAAGGCCACAAACCTTCCATTCCATTCCACAGTGCCTGAAGCCTATATGAGGACCCTCCTTACCGATAGTATTTGGACTTGGGTCGTTTCATTGACCTGAACGGGTTGAATTTTTGAGCGGTCAAGTTGGGCGGTTTAATTTCCAAATCAACAGTAAGCTGTTATTGCCTGGGGATTTGTCATTCATATTGCCTCCACATTCTATAAATTCCGTTTAAAATGGGTAAAAAGAAAGAATTTTTAAAAAAATAGGCAAAAGCCGTTTACAAATTTCGGAATTGTGGATATACTTACCAAGTAATAAAAAATATTCCAAGGGAGGTCGAAGAAAATGAATTTGTATCTATATGGAGTCGTCACTAATCAAATTGGCTTGGCTTTTTCAATTGACAATCAAATACCATTCGACCTGTGCCACGCGGAATATTTCTAAAGCGATTGTGCTTTATTAATCATTCAAACATAGCGGCCGCAGGGAGAAGTCTTTTATCCTGCGGCCTTTTTATATTTTTTTGAAAAAGCTGCAGGAGAACATAACTTTCTGCGGCCTTTTTATGCCTTTTTGCGGGGCCGCACCCTAAAAGGAGGTGATACTTATGACACTGAATATGCTTTTTTTCACAATTACGATCAAAATGAAAAAAATGACTGCCGAGGAATGCATGCAGCAGGAGAGAATCAATAAAATTCGTGAAGAACATTTAGACAAAGCGATGAAGCATCGTCCTTTTTTCTAAGACTGATGAGGTTTGGTTTCCCAAAAATTCAATGAAAGGTGGAGGTTAATATGATGAACTTAGTCTATGTAAAGGGAGCAAAGCGTTGCTGGTGGCAGGAGAAGGATACCGGCTAACGGACTTTGCATATAACGGATCTCAGTCGGAAAATCGATCAGGTGAAAAGGAAAAACTCGGCCAACTGCCGAGTTTTTTGCTTTTAGCAGCACGAACTTTGTCCGCCATATCCATATCCCGGGAACCAGCAGAACCCGAAGATAAGCAATACAATCAACAGAACGATAAACAGGCCATAACCGTATCCGTAACCACCGCCATAATTTGGTGGCGGAGCCGGATACCCATAGTTGCAGCAACCGTATGGTCCATAGTTATATCCCATTCCAAGACACCACCTTCCTTAAAAATTCATTTTTATTATATGAATGAATGGTTTTGTCCGATTGGGAATTCATCCATTGGTGATACAAACATTTCATCCTTTCATGATTTCTTTTATTCGGGACAGACACGAACAAGCCCACTGCTGCATAGGTATGAATGAGGGAACCAAAGAAACGGGGGATGAAACCAATGCCCGGAATACTTACAGTTGTCGGATATATCATCAAAGAATTTTACTTATTTGTTTCCTATGTAAAAAACAATGCTTTTCCCCAGCCTTTATCATCTCAGGATGAAAAGAAATATCTGAAGCTCATGAGTGAAGGGGATGGGGATGCCCGTAACATCTTAATCGAGCATAACCTCAGGCTTGTTGCCCATATTGTCAAGAAATTCGAGAACACGGGCGAAGATACGGAGGATTTGATTTCGATCGGGACGATCGGTCTGATAAAAGCGATTGAAAGTTATTCGGATGGGAAAGGTACAAAGCTCGCTACGTATGCGGCGAGATGTATCGAGAATGAAATTCTGATGCATTTACGCGCCACAAAGAAAACGAAAAAGGATATTTCCTTGCACGATCCAATTGGTCAGGATAAAGAGGGAAATGAAATCAGTTTAATCGATGTACTGAAATCGGAATCTGAAGATGTCATCGATACGATCCAGCTCAATATGGAAATTGAAAAGGTGAAAAAATATATTGATATATTGGATGAACGGGAAAAGGAGGTCATTGTAGGCAGGTTCGGGCTGGACTTGAAAAAGGAAAAAACTCAAAGGGAAATCGCCAAAGAGCTAGGGATTTCCCGCAGTTATGTTTCAAGGATCGAGAAACGTGCATTAATGAAGATGTTCCATGAATTTTACAGGGCGGAAAAAGAGAAGGAAAAGAAGGCTAAAGGTTAAACGCAAAGGCTATTTCCACATTATGCGGTTTGGGTGGATTCCCCGCGATGCTCGCTTCGCTTGGGCGGGCGGTGAGTCCGCAACTCCGCTTCAAAAAATATTAATCTTTACGAAAAGAACCAACGTAAAAAAAGAGTGCCGGCACATTTCCCGGCACTCTTTTTGCTTTAGTATTTACTTCTGATCATATCAGCGAATGCATGATAAATCTCGATTCCCTGAAATAGGAACAGACGTGATGCGGTTAAAGAAAAGATCCCTATCATAATAAAACGAAACAACATATGAATCACTCCTCGATTTTATTTTTTATAAAATGTCGGAGTGGGCGGCTACGTTATTCGCCTGGAAAAACACGGGACTGAGATACCTTTGTCGCAGATTTGTATGGAAATAAAGGAAACTTAAAATCGAAAATTCAACTAACAGAATTATGATGATCGCCTGCAACGAACTTAAGGCAGGGATGAGAGGCACTTTTTTATCGGCCTTATCCCAATGGTGAACATCGGTATGTTCTTCAAGGGCTAGCTGTTGTGCATGCTGATGGAACTGCGCGGGCACGGTCCATAAAAGGAGTATGATGGCAGACAGCTGGATGACGAATTTCATATGAACCACCCCTTTCTCGAAGAATATATTCATCATAACACTATTTTAATCTTAGATATAGAAAAATGTTTTAAAAAATACTGAAAATTCGTTTTAGTTAGAAAAATGCAGGCTAAACCCCTATAATGAACTTATTGATAAAAGGGGGCATGCAAAATGGGATATTCTTTAACATGGGATTTGGACATTTTTTTTAAAGGAGGAAGCTCTTCCAAGGAGTTCCTGAATTTTTTGGACGAAATCAAGGATGAGGTGAAGGAGCTCGACTTGCTTATAAGTGCTATCAAACCAGAAGAAAACGATGAAGGCCAATTGATCGAGGCATTCGACCTCTTGAAAAACACCAATATGAAGTCCACGCAGGCAGGCGCCTTCATCGGATGCCTGGAAGCTCAAAACTCTCAGGATAAAAAGGCAGGGCAGCTGCGGATCAAACAAATGAAAATCGTAGCATCGCTCAAAATGGCTATAAGCAAGCTTGATGAAAAGCTGATCCGGCTTGATGAATCGTTTTTTCAAAGCATGCTCGGCAAAGAACCGTTGGATGAAGTGAAATTCGTGTTGAATGAACGTCGGGAAAGGGCTAAGGAAAAGCTCTCGGTGAAGGAAGAGGCATTGATTACGCAACTGTCCTTGGATGGATTCGAAGGCTGGAGCCAAATGTATGATACGATCGTCGGTTCCATGACCATTCCGTATAAAGGGGACATGCTGTCGGTAGGACAAGCGGCGAATAAATTTTCTGAGCCAGATCAAGAGGCGAGAAAAGAATTGTTAGCTGCATGGGAACAGGCTTGGGAAGAAAAAAGTGATCTTTTTGCCCGCACGTTGAACCATCTTGCTGGATTTCGTCTCAGTGTGAATGAAAAAAGGGGCTGGGATGATATTTTGAAAGAGCCGCTTGAAATCGGGAGGATGAAAAAAGAAACACTCGAGAGCATGTGGGATGTCATTGCCGATCATAAGGAGCCGTTGGTGAGGTTTTTACAAAGGAAAGCGGAGTTACTGGATTTGGATAAATTGAGTTGGGCCGATCTGGATGCGCCGCTCGCGGTGACCGCGGAGTCCAAAGTGATGGATTATCAAGAAGGCGCGGATTTCATCGTGCAGCAATTCTCTAAATTCGGCATGGAGTTAGCTAGCTTCACTCAACAAGCCTTCGATGAGAGCTGGATTGAAGCGGAGGACAGGCCTAGTAAGAGGCCTGGCGGGTTTTGTACGGGGTTCCCATTAAGCAAGCAGTCCAGGATATTCATGACATATTCAGGTACACCTTCGAATGTATCGACATTGGCCCATGAATTGGGGCATGCGTTCCATTCTTATGCCATGAGGGATATCCATCCGTTGAATCGATCATATGCGATGAACGTGGCTGAAACAGCCTCTACCTTTGCTGAAATGGTCGTTTCCGATGCTGCTGTGAAGGAAGCGGGAAGTGAGGAAGAAAAGCTGGTTCAATTAGAAGATAAAATTCAGCGTTCGGTGGCATTGTTAATGAATATTCATGCCCGCTTTTTATTCGAGACCAAATTTTATGAGGAGAGGAAACAGGGCTATGTCAGTGCTGAACGATTGAATGAACTGATGCTTGACTCCCAAAAAGACGCATATGGGGACGCCTTAAGTGATTATCATCCAACGTTCTGGGCTTCAAAGCTTCATTTCTATATTACGGGTGTACCATTTTATAATTTCCCGTACACATTCGGATACTTGTTCTCCTTGGGGATCTATGCGAATGCCCTGAAGGAACCTGCAGGATTCGAAGAAAAATATATCGCTTTATTAAAGGATACCGGTTCGATGAAAGTCGAGGATTTGGCGAAGAAGCATTTGGGCGTCGACTTGACGACACGTGATTTCTGGGAAGAAGCGGTTCTTGCCTGCATGGATGATGTCGAGGAATTCATGAACCTGACCGATCCGCTTGTCAAAAAAGCGTAAGTGAGCTTTCAGGGTGAATAGGAACAAAAAAGCGGATGTCCGGTTTAGGACATCCGCTTTCGCCATTAAACTTTCTTCATTTTAAATGGACTGACCATAAGCAATGATAATATAATCATGAGGGATAAGAAAAAGGCCGGATGGAAATACGGGATGGCCAGAAAGCTTACCGTTGCGATGCAGCCGGCAACCGTAATGGGCACCCCTGTAAAGTAACCATTGCTTTCGCTGATATTGAAGCGTGCGAGGCGGAAAGCGCCGCAGCCGATGTAGAAAACGGTGAAAATAGTGCCCGGAGCACCGAATTCTATTAAAATTCCTTGGTATAATAATAGAGCAGGTGCGACGCCGAAAGAAATGATGTCACACATGGAATCAAGTTGCTTACCCAATTCCGATTCAATGTTGAACTTCCGTGCAACCATTCCGTCAAAGCGATCTGCAAGGGCAGCCAGGAATATCAATAACAGGCTTAAATTCAATTGGCCGTGCATCACGGCAATTATTGCGAATCCACCGAGGGATAAATTCATTAAAGTAAGTATATTTGCTGTTTGAGCTTTCACTTTTTTAATGGTTTGATCTAGGGCGTGTAGTAAAAACATCTTTTCACTCCTTTCAAATGAAACAAAATAAAACAAAAATATAGTATTCATAAGGGTTTATTATATAATAATATTTTATTTAGCACAATTTATGCAAGGTATTTTTGAATAATTTTACAATTTGGAGTGGATTTTTTTGTATCAGTCTTTGTATCGCATATTGATCGAACTGACGAATGGAAGGCATTCTTCAGGTTTATTAAAGCGTTTTAGCCAATCCCGCTGGAGCAGGCCCTTGATTTTACTTTATGTAAAGACATTTAATCTCAATCAACAAGAATTTGGAAAGGATATAAAGGCATATTCCAATCTGCACGAGCTATTCACGAGGAAGCTGAAGGCGGGGGCCAGGCCGACCACGGCTGCCGCATCTGCGGTGGCGTGTCCCGTGGACGGCGTTCTCGAGGACTCGGGTGAAATAACGGCAGATAAAAAAATCGTCGTTAAGGGAAAGGTATATTCGATGGAGGAGATGCTCGAGGATGAGCTTGCTTTGGAAAAGTACTTAGGCGGCAAATACCTCGTTCTGTACTTAAGCCCAAGTCATTACCATAGGATTCATGCACCGATCAAGGGGGCCGTAATCAAACGTTGGATGCTTGGGAGGAAATCGTACCCCGTTAATAAGTGGGGGATGAAATATGGAAAAGAGCCTTTGTCAAAAAATTATCGTACAATAACTGAACTGCAAAATGAGGCGGGAAGTTTGGCGATGGTGAAGGTCGGTGCCATGTATATCAACTCAATCGTCATTACCGATCAATCGAAACAATTGGAGCAAGGCCAGGAGTTTTCTTATTTCAGCTTTGGTTCGACTGTGGTCCTTCTTTTTGAGAAGAACAAGTTCGAGCTGGAAGGAAGCTTGTCCATTCCCGCTAATGTCCGTGTCGGTGAAGCCATTGGATATATGAAGGCCGTTTAAAACTAAAATAAGAAGGCTGACATATGATGTCAGCCTATGTATGCCATATTAAATTAAGGCTCGGATTTTATGTGTCAAGGCTCTTCGATGAATCTCCGTTTCTATGAGGCGGATGAATTCGGTACTAAGCTTTAAATTCTGTGCTTTAAAATAGGATTCCAGCAACAGGTCATCAGATAGTTTTTGCATCAGGTCGCCATTTACGGCTGCTCACCTCCAGTAGGAATTGCGAGGAATATTTCTGTGTTTTCTTACATATATTGATAAGTCTTCCTTGCTGTACCCCTACTGTATCAGAAATAAACACGGAGAACAATCGTTCTGTTATCCACAGTTAAAAGTGGATAACCTGTGGTTAAGATGTTTACAAAGTGGCCGAAATGGTGCCACTCAGCATGGAAAATGTTAGTAAAGTTATCCACAGGCTGAGCGAATGAAATTTTTGTCGAAATCTTTTCGGAATAATTAGGTCTTTCGTTCGCCTAATTTCCTGTCTTTCTTAAAAATGCCTTCCCATATCCGAAAACTTACATTATGATGATTTTTTACCGTAAGCCCGCTTTCCTAAATTTTTTTGAAAGTAAGCCGAAAATTCGATATGATGGAGACGGTAAATTTTAATGAAAATATAGAGGTGCCCATATGCTTAAATTATTTTTGCCGAGTGAACATGTTAAAAGCATTTTTAATATAGATCCTCAAGAATTGAAAAAAAGAGGGATAAAGGGAGTCATCACCGACTTGGATAATACCCTTGTTGAATGGGACAGGCCTACAGCGACACCAGATTTAATCAAATGGTTCGATAACATGCGGGCCCATGGCATTTTAGTGACGATTGTATCCAATAATAATGAAAATCGGGTTCGGTCTTTTTCCGATCCGCTTCACATTCCGTTCATCCATCAGGCCAGGAAGCCGATGTCGCGGGCCTTCCATAAAGCGCGTAAGGCGATGGGATTGAAGTTAGAGGAGACGGTTGTGATCGGCGATCAGTTATTGACGGATGTATTGGGAGGGAACAGAGGTGGGTTCCATACGATTTTAGTGGTTCCTGTCGCCCAGACTGATGAATTCAGGACGAAAATCAATCGTTATTTTGAAAGAAAGATCATGGCCTTTTTTAAACGAAAAGGGATGATAGAATGGGAGGATCACAATTGAACAATCATCAAGAATTAGTGTGCATCGGCTGCGGCGTGAAGGTCCAGACGGAAGATCCGAAGGAATTGGGCTTTGCCCCTAAATCAGCTCTGGAAAAAGAGACGATCGTTTGTCAGCGTTGCTTTAAATTGAAGCATTATAACGAGGTTCAGGATGTATCCTTAACAGACGATGACTTCTTGAAAATCTTGAATAAAGTCGGCGAAACAGATTCCTTGATCGTCAAGGTCGTCGATATTTTTGATTTCAATGGAAGCTGGCTGCCGGGCCTTCATCGATTTGTGGGAAGAAATGATGTTCTTTTGATCGGGAATAAAGTGGATTTATTGCCGAAGTCCGTGAAACCGAATAAATTGATCAATTGGATGAAGCAATCTTCGAAGGAATTGGGATTGAATCCGGTTGATGTCTTACTTGTCAGTGCAGACAAAGGAAAGCACATCCTTGAAGCGGCCGATGCGATCGAACGGTATCGCAAAGGAAAGGATGTCTATGTTGTGGGCTGTACGAATGTTGGTAAATCTACTTTCATTAACCGCCTGATTAAAGAAGTGAGCGGAGAAGGCGATATCATCACGACTTCCCATTTCCCGGGCACGACTTTGGACATGATCGAAATACCTTTGGATGATGGACAGGCACTGATCGATACGCCAGGAATCATCAATCACCACCAAATGGCCCATTATGTGGACAAGCGGGATTTCAAGGTGATCATGCCGAAGAAGGAAATCAAGCCAAGAGTGTATCAGTTGAATGAGGAGCAGACGTTATTTTTTGGAGGACTGGCCAGGCTGGATTACGTCTCGGGCGGAAGGCGTTCCCTCACTTGCTACCTTTCGAATGAATTGAACATCCATCGTACGAAATTGGAAAAGGCTGATGAGCTGTACAAAAATCATGCCGGAGAATTATTGACGCCGCCACGGCCTGAACAAATCGAGGAATTTCCGAAGTTGATTCCGCATGAATTCTCTTTAAAAGATGGTAAAATGGATATTGTGTTTTCTGGTCTTGGCTGGGTGACAGTCAATGAGCCGGGAGCAAAAATCGTTGCACATGTCCCAAAAGGGGTCAATGTCATCGTTCGAAAATCATTAATCTAATATAGGGGTCGTCAATGACTATGAAAAAGATCTATGGGGTAATGGGAGATCCAATCGCACATTCGATGTCACCGGACATCCATAATGATGCATTCGAAAAAGAAAATATAGAAGCGGTTTATCACCATTTTCATGTGACGAAAGAAGGATTGAACGATGCTGTTAAGGGCATGAAAGCCCTTGGTATAGAAGGGTTTAACATCACGATCCCGCATAAGGAATCCATCATCCCCTTCCTTGATGAAGTGGATGAGCTGGCCCTGGCAATCGGGGCTGTAAATACGGTTGTTAACAAAAATGGTCGCTTTATAGGGTATAATACAGACGGAAAAGGATTTTTCAAATCCTTATGCGATGAAATATCAGGTGACATGAAGGCTAAAAAAACGTTAGTGATCGGAGCGGGCGGTGCTGCGCGTGCGATTTATTTTACTCTTGTGAAAGAAGGGGTAAAGCAAGTCGATATTGCAAATCGGACGAAGGAAAGAGCGGCTGAGCTTGTTTCTGATTGCCCATATGATAAAATATCGAAGGCACTCTCGATTATCGAAGCGGAACAAAGCTTATCACAATATGATTTAATCATCCAAACGACATCATCGGGAATGAGTCCTGAGTATGATCATTCACCGTTGAATGTCGACCGGCTTAAAACCGGCGCAATAGTCAGTGACATCATCTACAATCCCCTGCAGACCAAGCTGCTGCGCGAAGCTTCCGAAAAAGGGGCGAAAACGCAAAATGGCCTGGGAATGTTCATCAACCAGGGGGCGCTCGCTTTTGAGATATGGACGGGCATTATGCCGGATACAGCAAGAATGACAGATATTGTCTTGAACAAACTAGGAGGTAACACATGTTAACAGGAAAACAAAAAAGATTCTTACGATCGAAGGCCCATCACCTCAACCCGATTTTTCAAGTCGGGAAAGGCGGGGTCAATGATAATCTCATCAAGCAAATCGGTGAGGCTCTTGAAGTACGTGAATTGATCAAGGTCAGCATCCTGCAAAACTGTGAAGAAGACCGCAATGATGTGGGTCTTTCTTTATCAAAAGGTGCGCGGGCGGAATTGGTTCAAATCATCGGCAATACCATCGTCCTGTATAAAGAATCAAGAGAAAATAAACAACTTAAACTACCTTAAGGGAACCTACCTATGAAAAAAATTGGAATTCTTGGCGGTACATTCAATCCACCGCACATCGGCCATTTAATTATTGCGAATGAAGTGCTGGACGCTCTAGAGCTTGATGAAATCAGATTCATGCCAAACCATGTTCCTCCCCATAAGGAAAAATCGGAGGAAGTAACCGATATGGACAGGCTGGCTATGCTGGAAAACGCGATAGCCACCAACCCATCTTTTTATATTGAGGGTATTGAAATAGAAAGAAAAGGCACATCTTATACGTATGATACGATAAAGCTCCTGAAGGAACGTGAGCCGACCAATGAATTCTATTTCATAATTGGCGCAGATATGATTGAGTATTTACCAAAGTGGCATCGAATCGATGAATTGGTGGAATTGGTCCATTTCGTCGGGGTGAAGCGTCCTGGCTATGACGAGAAGACCCTATACCCGATCACGATGGTGAAAGTCCCGCAGATGTTCATTTCCTCTTCCATGATCCGAAGGAAGTTAAGAACGGGGAAAACCGTGAAATATTTAATTGCAGATCCTGTGGTGAAGTATATTAAAGGGAATGGTTTATATGAATCGTGAAAGAGCGCTGGCGCTTGTCAAAGAACAAATCACCGAGCGCAGGTACATCCATACTCTAGGCGTGATGGAGTCGGCCATTGAACTTGCCGAACTCTATGGCGCTGATACAAAAAAAGCCGAACTGGCAGCCATATTCCACGATTATGCAAAGTTTCGTCCAAAAGAAGAAATGGAGCAAATCATCATCGCCGAAAAGATGGCGCCGGATTTACTCCGCTACAATATGGAGTTGTGGCACGCTCCAGTAGGGGCTTACCTGGTGAAAAAGGAAGCAGGCATCACGGACGCCGAAATTTTGGATGCAATTGCCTATCACACGTCAGGCAGGGTCGGCATGAGCCTTTTGGATAAGGTCATTTATCTTGCTGATTATATTGAGCCGGGACGTTCCTTTCCAGGTGTCGAAGAAGTCAGGCAGACAGCCAAGCAAAACTTGGATCATGCTGTCATACAGGCTTTAAGGAATACCGTTGCTTTTTTAATGAAAAGAAATCAGGCCATTTACCCTGATACATTTAACACATATAATGATTTGATCATGAATTTGAAGGAGAAGATGTAATGACTGAACGTGAACTTCTTGTAATTGCAGCAAAAGCGGCGGATGATAAAAGGGCGGAGGATATCGTGGCTTTGAATATGCAAGGCATATCCCTTGTTGCGGATTATTTTTTAATCTGTCATGGTAATTCCGAAAAACAAGTGCAAGCCATCGCTCGTGAAATGAAGAGTAAAGCCGATGAATCAGGTATCGCTGTAAAGCGTCTTGAAGGATTTGATGAAGCGAAGTGGGTGCTCGTCGATCTTGGCGATGTAGTGGCGCACATTTTCCATAAGGATGAAAGAAACTACTATAACCTCGAACGTTTATGGGGAGATGCACCTTTTGAAGATTTAGAGAGTGAACTGACTCCATGACCTACGAACGCTTTGCCTATGTATACGATGAACTGATGAAGGATGCACCCTATGAAAAATGGCTGATGATCCTTACGGCGAAGCTGGAACAGTACGGAATTGGCGGAAGGAAAGTTCTCGACTTGGCATGTGGAACCGGGGAAATGACCGTTGAATTGGCGCAGCACGGATTTGAGGTCACAGGCGTGGACCTCTCAGATGAAATGCTTCTGGTTGCCAATGAAAAAGCGGTGAAGCTCTCGTTAACGATTCCCTTATTCCAACAGAATATGGCAGAACTTGAGGGGCTTGGTCGCTTTGACTGTGTCACGATTTTTTGTGATTCGTTGAACTACCTACGAGATGAGGCGGATATCGCCAAAACGTTCACCCGGGTGCACGAGCATTTAGAGGATGGCGGGTTGTTCTTATTCGATGTCCATTCCCTGTATAAAATGGAAGAAGTGTTCCATAACCATACGTTTGCCGTCAGCGATGAAGAAGTTTCCTATATATGGGATTGTTTTCCTGGTGAAGAACCTTACAGTGTGGAACATGAGTTAAGTTTTTTCGTGAAGGACGAGCGAAGTGGTCTGTATGACCGCTTTGATGAGTTGCATTATCAACGGACTTATCCGGTTGACCAATATAAAAAATGGTTGCAGCAAGCAGGGTTTACCGTGACGGAACTTATGGCGGATCTTGAAGAAGCCCCGCCTGTATCGGAAACTGAACGGGTATTATTCGTAGCCAGAAAATGAATCAAGAGGTCAGGGCCCCCCTCGCATATGCGAGTGAAGTCCCTGACCTCTTTTTTTTATTTTTAGCAGGAAATGAGAAAGACGTTACGAATATTAATAAGGATGGCCAAACTGCTTTTCAACCTCATGAAGATCTTCTGCAAATTTTTCATGCGTCGCTTGAAAAAGATGGTGGAACATTTCCCCTGTCTCCGCTTCCAATACCTTGATCCCTTCTCCCGTTATCCCACCTTTCACGCACACCTTCTCCTGTAAGGCCGGCAATGTATAAACGCCCTTACCAAGTAATTCCCCCAATCCGATCAGCATGTTTTCAGTCAAAGTCGTAGCGGTTTCTTTATCTATTTTCGTCGTCTGGCAGGCCGCGTCAATAAAAGCTTGTGCTAAATAGCTAAAGAAGGCGGGACCGCAGCTGACGATATCGGAGGCTACCCGGGTGATATCATTTTCAATGACGACGGGCGCCGATATCGCCGAGGCCAATTCCTGCAAGGCGGACCTCGCTTCCTTGCTGCATCCTTCACCGAAGCTTAGCAGCGATACCCCAGAGCCGACCCGATTGGTTATGCTGGGGATGAATCGCGCGCAAGGGGCCTTTACGGCCGACTCAAGCTGCGCCACCGATAGCGGGCTCGTGATGGAGATGACCAATTGTTCCCTGTTTATATGCTGCTTGATGTCTGAAAGCAAGCCGTCGATTTGTAATGGCTTTACACAAAGAAAAATAAAGTCCGCTTGCTGGGCGATTTCGGCCGCGCTTTCCGCAACCTTGATACCCGGATGTTTTTCTTTCAGTGTTAATGCTTTGGATAGTGTCCGGTTTGTAATCATTAGATCTGCCGGATTCAAAACTTTTGCCTCCAGCCATGCCTCGATTAAAATGGTGCCCATATTGCCTGTTCCAATTACACCGATTTTCTTCAAAGCCGATCAACTCCTCTCCCTTGAAAAACGATTGATTCTCTAGAAACACTATGTATTTATGATCTGTCCTATGACTATGTATGCTGTAAATACCAACTAGGAGGCAAATGAATGGATAGGATTTTAAAGGATAAAAAGACGATGATTGCTCTCGCAGTGGCGATGGGGTCCGTGGTCATTTTCTTATTTTGGCAACATGGGTATGATCACGAACCCGTTGAGCCGGACGAAATCTTTGCTGAGGCCGCAAAAGAGGGTGGAATGGAAAGTGAAACGAATGTCTTGGATGACCATGTCATTTTAGTCGATGTGAAGGGAGCGGTAGAAAATCCTGGTGTTTTTACGGCTCAGGCAGGTGACAGGATAAATGATCTTATTTCGGCAGCAGGCAGTTTTACGGACAAGGCCGATAAGGATAAAGTGAATCTTGCCCAACTAGTGGAGGATCAAATGGTCATTTATGTTCCGGAAATAGGGGAAGAGGACAAGGGAAACTTGGAATATAACCATCTCATTCCTTCAGGTGGGATGGCGGAGGGGCAGGTGAATCTGAATACAGCCACACAGCAAGAGTTGGAGACGCTTACTGGAATAGGGCCATCCAAAGCGGCTGCCATTTTGGAATATAGGGAGTCCGTAGGTCCATTCAAGCAAATTGATGAATTGAAGAAAGTGACGGGAATCGGTGATAAAACGTTTGAAAAACTACAGGACTCCATTTCTGTGCGGTGATTGTTGGAATGGACTACACAAATGGGCAGCAAGAGGGTAAAATTGAGGAAAACAATTTACTGAATGAGGGGATACAACAACATGAACAGGATAAGCTGGGATCAATACTTCATGGCGCAAAGCCATTTATTAGCGTTAAGGAGCACATGTACGCGCCTGACAGTAGGGGCGACGATCGTAAGGGATAACCGGATCATTGCAGGAGGATACAATGGCTCCATTGCCGGAGGGACGCACTGTATCGATGATGGCTGTTATGTAATTGATAACCATTGTGTCAGGACGATCCATGCTGAAATGAATGCACTGCTGCAATGTGCGAAATTTGGGGTGCCTACGGATCGAGCTGAGATCTATGTGACCCATTTTCCATGCTTGCAATGCTGTAAATCTCTCATACAAGCTGGAATCAAAGCCGTTTTTTATGCAGAGGACTATAAAAATCATCCATATGCACTTGAGTTATTCAGACAGGCTGGTGTCAAAACAGAAAAGGTTGAAGCAAAAGGGGCCATCGATGTCAACGGAAAGGAAAAGAAGGACTTCGTACTTGCCTTGGTAGCCAAACTGGAACAAACAGGGTTGGAAAAAGAAGCGGTATTGGAGCTGGAGAGAAAGGCAAAGCAAATATTTGAACAATAAATCAAGGAGGACAGGCATGGAAAGACACCTTCTTTTATTGGCCGTATCTGCCACTTTTGGAGTTGCCGCCCATTCATCGCCCAGTATAACGCAAATAGTCATCATCACGATCTTTCTCTGCTTCCTCCATTATACGCTGGGGCTGGATGTGAAGGCCTATAGCTTTCATCTAGTGGTGATGATTATTTTTTTTTTGGCGGCTTCCTACTCCGATCATCGAAGCCAAACCATTTATCAAGGGACGGAAAGCCGGTTTGCAATCACATTCACCGACCAGCCGAAAATAGATGGGCATTCATTGAAAGGCTTCATCGCCAGTGAGAAGGGCGAACGGCTTATGCTTCGTTATAAAATCGATTCTGAGCAAGAAAAGGAAAATCTGGGCAGACTTTTGCAAATCGGCTTATCTTGCCCTGCAGAGGGGAGCTTGTTGATCCCCGACACACAGAGAAATGAGAACGGTTTCGACTATCAACGCTATCTTAAGCATAAAAGCACCCACTGGATATTGAAAGCTGATTCCATTTCTTTTCAAGAATGCACCAAAGGAGGAAGCTCGATTGTCCATTCGATACGTAATTTGCGAATGAAGGGAATTGCGTATATCGGGAGAAACTTTCCAAAAGAATCAAGCGGCTTTGTCACAGCACTCATTTTCGGTGACCAAGCCTATATTGATGAAAATGACCTTACTAATTATCAAAGGCTCGGCCTGGTGCATTTATTGGCGATATCCGGCCTTCATGTCAGCTTCTTGACAGGGATGCTATTTTACTTGGGTATCAGAATTGGAATTACCCGGGAAAGGATGACCATCGTCCTCCTGATCTTCCTCCCCGTTTATATGTTACTTTCCGGCGGCAGCCCATCAGTCGTTCGCTCATGTTTAATGGCGATGCTCTTTTTTTTCCTATTGTTATTTAAGCATCGTGTCTCCGCAGCTTCCACTATTGGACTTGTTTACATCGCACTTTTGTTATTTCAGCCCAATATGCTATATGATATCGGCGTTCAACTTTCGTTCGCCGTCACTTTTTCCATTCTCATGTCTTCGGGCATCTTCTTGCGCTATCCCCAAAAAACGCTGCAGTTACTTATCATAAGCTTGATCTGCCAATTGACAGCCCTTCCCATTTTGCTTTTTCATTTTTATGAAGCCTCTTTCCTAGGAGTGTTCCTGAATGTCGTGTATGTTCCGCTTTATTCGATTTTGTTGCTGCCTTTTTCTTTAATTGCCCTCACTTGTCATCTGCTATTCCCGCCGCTAGGAGAACCCCTTATATCAATATTGAATTTCACCTTCATCCTATGCAATAAGGCCGCCGATGCAGCCTCGAATTTGCCTTTAGCTTCCATTGTATTTGGAAAGCCCCATTTTTTCGTGATGGCATTACTTGTGTCGTTCCTTTTGGGGCTATTCCTGACCTGGGAGGAGTCCTTTAAGAAAAGTAAATGGTGGTGCGGGATGCTGATTGTACTTTTGTTTTTTCAATATAATATACAAAAGCTGTCACCCTTTGGCGAAGTGC
>NZ_PHNG01000699.1:0-17943 GCF_002803435.1 Bacillus sp. mrc49
CCAAAGGTTCCCTCAGAATGGTTGGAAATCATTCGTAGAGTGTAAAGGCACAAGGGAGCTTGACTGCGAGACCTACAAGTCGAGCAGGGACGAAAGTCGGGCTTAGTGATCCGGTGGTTCCGCATGGAAGGGCCATCGCTCAACGGATAAAAGCTACCCCGGGGATAACAGGCTTATCTCCCCCAAGAGTCCACATCGACGGGGAGGTTTGGCACCTCGATGTCGGCTCATCGCATCCTGGGGCTGTAGTCGGTCCCAAGGGTTGGGCTGTTCGCCCATTAAAGCGGTACGCGAGCTGGGTTCAGAACGTCGTGAGACAGTTCGGTCCCTATCCGTCGCGGGCGCAGGAAATTTGAGAGGAGCTGTCCTTAGTACGAGAGGACCGGGATGGACGCACCGCTGGTGTACCAGTTGTCTTGCCAAAGGCATAGCTGGGTAGCTACGTGCGGACGGGATAAGTGCTGAAAGCATCTAAGCATGAAGCCCCCCTCAAGATGAGATTTCCCATGGCGCAAGCTAGTAAGATCCCTGAAAGATGATCAGGTTGATAGGTCAGAGGTGGAAGCGTGGCGACATGTGGAGCTGACTGATACTAATAGATCGAGGACTTAACCAACGCTTTTGAAAAAATGAAATACCTTCTTATTATCTAGTTTTGAAGGAACAACGTTCCTCATATGTTTGGTGGCGATAGCGAAGAGGTCACACCCGTTCCCATTCCGAACACGGCAGTTAAGCTCTTCAGCGCCGATGGTAGTTGGGGGTCTCCCCCTGTGAGAGTAGGACGCCGCCAAGCCATTAGAAAAAAGATCAGCCATCCGGCTGGTCTTTTTTTGCGCCATTATATGATCGTTTTTTTGGGGGGGGAAGGGAAATCAACGGATAATTCGGCCTTCAATTGAAATAAATCGTCCCGGGCAGCCAATAATTCGTCCTTCGATGGGATAAATCGTCCCGGACAGCAATTAATTCGACCCTTAACCTGATCATGCTATTATTAGTCGGTTTTAGTATTAATTTCTTGCCTTTCCTTGCTCTTTTCTTTATACTAGGAAGAATTTCAATGAACGGAAAGGCAAACAATAAATAGAAAAAGAAAGGGAACGATAGTGTGAGTAAAAAGAGCAAGCTGAAATTTGAAGTTAATGAGGGCGAGACGATCGATGCTTGCCTGGACCGAATGAAAGCGTTAGGCTACTTTCCTGTAAGAAGGACCGAAGAACCGATATTTGCCGAGAGAATGGAGAACGGAAAGGTCCATTATGAGCCAATTGATAGGAAAATTGTATTTGAAGCAAAATTAATTGAGTAAAACACGAACAATCAATTAGTGTTTTGATAAAATATTCGATTTTAACTTGACATTAAAATAGCCGGACGGTAAGATGAAGGTACATTAATACATCTCATATAATCATGGGGATATGGCCCAAAAGTTTCTACCTGATGACCGTAAATCATCGGACTATGAGAGAAGCATCTGACTAATTCGGAATCTAGCCAAGTCTTTTTGTGTTTTCTTAAAAGGCTTTCTTTTCCGGACGGATTGCTTCCTCAACAATGAGGATGCAATCCGTCCGGTTTTTTAATTTATATGTGATAGATAATGAGAAGCGTCCATCTGCATATTCGGACGCGACAATTTGAGTGTTGGAGGGAAAGATGATATGAAACCGCAGGTTGGGGTTATTATGGGAAGTGTCTCGGATTGGGAAACGATGAAATACGCTTGTGAATCATTGGAACAGCTTGACATTCCCTATGAAAAAAGAGTCGTTTCCGCCCACAGGACACCGGATTTACTATTTGAATATGCAGAGAGTGCAAATGAGAGAGGCATTAAAGTGATCATTGCCGGGGCAGGCGGGGCAGCGCATCTTCCAGGTATGACAGCCGCCAAAACGATCGTCCCTGTGATAGGCGTCCCGATACAATCGAAGGCATTAAACGGGATTGATTCATTATTATCCATCGTGCAAATGCCTGGCGGTGTACCGGTTGCGACGGTAGCAATCGGAAAAGCCGGCGCAATCAATGCCGGTTTGTTCGCGGCCCAAATGCTCGCGGCCTTCGATCCTGAAATTGCAGGGAGATTGGAAGCTTTAAGAGACGAAACGAAGGAAAAGGTGTTAAGAAGCAGTGAACAACTTAAATAATACAACCATTTTACCTGGACAGACCATTGGGATCATCGGCGGTGGGCAATTAGGCAGGATGATGGCCCTGTCGGCCAAGGCATCGGGCTTTAGGATAGCGGTCCTTGAGCCGACTGCAGAAGGTCCATGTGCGCAAGTCGCGGATATTGAAATAATTGGTGCTTATGATGATATAGATGCATTGAAAAGATTGGCGGAGGTCAGTGACGTCATAACTTATGAGTTTGAGAATATCAGTTCGGAGGCGTTGGATTGGTTAAAGCAGCATGCATATCTTCCGCAGGGCTCCGAATTATTGAAGCTGACACAGGATCGCCTTACTGAAAAAAAGGCCATTTCTGATGCAGGGGCATCGGTTGCTCCCTATCAGGAAATACACGATATTTCGGAAATTCACCTTCATATAGAAAAAATAGGGTACCCTAGTGTGTTAAAAACGACCCGGGGCGGTTATGATGGAAAAGGGCAGTTGGTCATTAAGGAAGAAGCCGATATCAAAAAGGCTGAATCCCTGCTCAAAACAGGTGTATGTGTGCTGGAAGCCTGGATTCCTTTCGTAAAAGAAATCTCCATTATCGTGACACGTAAAGGAAATGGTGAGGCAACTCATTTCCCGATAGCGGAAAACATTCATATTGATAACATTCTTCATAAAAGCATAGTTCCGGCCCGTATTAGTCAACAAGCTGAAAGGAAAGCTATCAATGAGGCTTTGCAACTTGCAGAGAACCTTGAGTTGATCGGGACATTGGCAGTCGAAATGTTTTTGACCGATCAGGATGAGATCATCATTAATGAATTGGCGCCAAGACCTCATAACTCGGGACATTATACAATGGAAGCTTGTGAGACTTCACAGTTCGAACAGCATATAAGGGCTGTCTGCAATTGGGAGCTTGGAAATACGGCATTATTGAAGCCGGTTGTAATGGTCAACATCCTAGGCGAGCATATCGGGCCTTTAATGGATGAAATCCCGACGCTTTCGGATTGGAAAGTTCACCTTTATGGAAAGAAGGAAGCGAAGCTTAAGCGAAAAATGGGGCATGTGAATATTTTACGTCCGACGATTGAGGAAGCTCTTTTGGAAAGTGATCGAAGCAAAATTTGGAAACAACAGGTTGAAACGGAGGAAGTAAAATGATTGAACGTTATACCCGCCCAGAGATGGGCAACATTTGGACAGAGACGAACCGGTTTAACGCGTGGCTGGAAGTCGAGATTTTGGCTTGTGAAGCGTGGTCTGAACTTGGTGTCATTCCGAAAGAAGATGTGAAGCTGCTTCGTGAAAATGCTACATTCGATGTGGAACGCATCAATGAAATTGAAAAGGATACCCGCCATGATGTTGTAGCCTTTACACGTGCTGTTTCTGAAACGTTAGGTGAAGAACGGAAGTGGGTACATTACGGATTGACTTCCACTGATGTAGTCGATACAGCTCTTTCATATGTGATCAAGCAAGCCAATGAAATCCTTGCGAAGGATTTGAATAACTTCGTCGAGATCCTGAAAAATAAAGCAAAAGAACATAAATACACGGTTCAGATGGGGCGTACGCATGGAGTTCATGCCGAACCGACTACTTTCGGTTTGAAGCTGGCATTGTGGTATCAAGAAATGAAACGCAATGTCGAACGCTTCGATGAAGCGAGAAAGAACATCGAGGTTGGGAAAATTTCCGGTGCTGTCGGAACTTATGCAAACATCGATCCTTTTGTAGAAAAATTCGTTTGTGAAAAGCTTGGACTTGAAGCAGCGCCCATTTCGACGCAAACATTACAGCGCGATCGCCATGCACATTATATGAGCACGTTGGCGCTGATTGCGACATCGATTGAAAAGTTCGCAGTCGAAATCCGCGGCTTGCAAAAAAGCGAAACACGTGAAGTGGAAGAGTTCTTTGCAAAAGGGCAAAAAGGATCGTCGGCAATGCCTCATAAACGGAATCCGATCGGTTCTGAAAATATGACGGGGATGGCCCGTGTCATCCGCGGTTATATGATGACAGCTTATGAAAATGTGGCATTATGGCATGAGCGTGACATTTCGCATTCTTCAGCTGAGCGCATCATTTTACCTGATGCAACGATCGCTCTGAACTATATGCTGAACCGTTTCAGCAACATCGTTAAGAACTTAACCGTCTATCCGGAAAACATGAAACGCAACATGGACCGTACCCTAGGATTGATCTTCTCTCAACGTGTATTGCTTTCGCTTATCGATAAAGGGCTTGTCCGTGAAGAAGCTTATGATACGGTTCAGCCGAAAGCGATGGAAGCATGGGAGCAGCAGGTTCCATTCAGAAGCCTGATCGAAAAGGATGATAAGATCACGAGCTTGCTTACGAAAGAAGAGCTTGATGATTGCTTCGATCCTACGCATCACTTGAAAAATGTTGATGTGATCTTTGATCGTTTAGGTTTATAAAAAAAACAGGCGGCAAACACGGGCAACTAGCCTGTCCGATGTTTGCCAAGCCTGGATAATGATAGGAAAATTCATAATATTCACAATGTGGGGGTCTTGACGGATGGAAAAACGAGAATTGTTGTATGAAGGAAAAGCGAAGCAGATTTATGCAACGGACAACAGTGAAATAGTATGGGTGGAATATAAGGACTCGGCAACGGCGTTCAATGGTGAAAAGAAGTCGGAAATCGCCGGCAAAGGCAAGTTGAACAATCAGATTACCAGTTTACTATTTTCAAAGCTTGCCCAAGAAAATATACCGTCCCATTTTATTGAAATGCTTTCCGACAGGGAACAGTTAGTCCAAAAAGTCTCCATCATTCCCCTTGAAGTCGTCGTCAGGAATACGGCTGCAGGCAGTTTTTCCAAAAGAACGGGCATAAAGGAAGGCCAGCCCCTCAAGAAAGCATTGACTGAGTTTTACTATAAAGATGACGAGCTCGGCGATCCTCTGTTAACAGAAGACCATATTGAAGAACTGGAACTTGCTAGCAAGGAAGATGTAGCGATTTTAAAAGAAAAAGCACAGGAAATAAATAGCGTCCTGACCTCGTTCTTTAAAGAGCTGGATATTAGACTGATAGATTTTAAATTAGAGTTCGGAAAAACACCGAATGGAGATATTCTGCTGGCTGACGAAATATCACCCGATACCTGCCGGTTATGGGATGCAGCAACGAACGAAAAATTGGACAAAGATGTATTCCGCCGTGATTTAGGCAGTTTAACAGATGCTTACGAAAAAATTCTAGCAAAATTGGAGGGCATTCAACATGCATAAGGTTAAGGTATATATCACACTAAGGGAAAGTGTATTGGATCCACAGGGAGCAGCTGTCCAACAATCACTTCATAGCATGACCTATAACGAAGTGAGTGACGTTCGAGTGGGGAAATACATTGAACTGACCATTGAGGATACGGATCGCGATTTAGATCAGCTTGTAAAGGAAATGTGTGAAAAACTTTTGGCCAACACGGTAATTGAAGCTTACCGTTATGATGTTGAGGAGGTTATCACCCAATGAAATTTGCTGTCATAGTTTTCCCTGGCTCCAATTGTGATGTCGATATGTATCATGCGATAAAGGATGCCCTGGGGGAAGAAGTGGAGTATGTATGGCATTCCACAAACAACCTAGATCAGTATGATGGGATCCTTCTTCCTGGAGGTTTCTCTTATGGAGACTATTTACGCTCCGGAGCGATTGCCCGTTTTTCGAATGTGATGGCCGAAGTCGTAAAAGCGGCTAAAGCAGGAAAGCCTGTTCTTGGTGTCTGCAATGGTTTTCAGATTTTACTTGAAGCAGGCCTTTTACCAGGAGCGATGCGCCGAAATGAAGGTTTGAAATTCATTTGCCGCAATGTAGGTTTGAAGGTTGAAAACAATCAATCGATGTTTACATCAGGCTACGAATTGCATGAAACGATTACGATCCCGGTTGCCCATGGTGAAGGGAATTATTACTGTGATGCTGAAACATTGGCTGAATTGAAACGAGATAACCGCATCTTGTTCACTTATGATGGTGAAAATCCAAACGGAAGCTTGGAACAAATAGCGGGAATTGCAAACGAACAAGGAAATGTCCTCGGAATGATGCCTCATCCCGAACGTGCTGTTGACTCACTGCTTGGCAGTAAAGACGGCTTAAAGATTTTTCAATCCATCGTAAAAAACTGGAGGGAATCACATGTTATTACAGCTTGAACCAAGTCCGGAAAAAATTAAATCGGAGCGATTGTACGCAAGTATGGGGCTATCCGATGAAGAATTTGCCATGGTGGAGAAAATCTTAGGCAGACTGCCGAATTATACGGAAACAGGATTGTTTTCCGTTATGTGGTCAGAGCATTGTTCCTACAAAAACTCAAAACCCATCTTAAGGAAATTCCCGATTACGGGGGAGAAAGTGCTGCAAGGTCCTGGTGAAGGAGCGGGCATCGTCGATATCGGTGACGACCAGGCCGTCGTTTTTAAAATTGAAAGTCATAACCACCCATCAGCGATCGAACCTTACCAAGGTGCCGCTACTGGTGTCGGCGGAATCATCCGTGACGTATTCTCCATGGGGGCACGTCCGATTGCGATGCTGAATTCACTTCGCTTTGGCGAACTTGATAATGATCGCGTGAAATACTTATTCAAAGAAGTCGTTGCCGGGATTGCAGGTTACGGGAATTGTATCGGGATACCGACTGTCGGCGGTGAAATTCAATTCGATCCTTCTTATGAAGGAAATCCGTTAGTCAATGCCATGTGTGTCGGCTTGATCGATCATAAGGATATAAAAAAAGGTCAGGCGCACGGAGTGGGCAACACCGTCATGTATGTGGGGGCAAAAACTGGACGCGATGGCATTCATGGAGCCACATTTGCATCTGAAGAGCTGTCGGAGTCTTCCGAAGAGAAACGCCCTGCCGTTCAAGTGGGAGATCCATTCATGGAGAAGCTCCTTCTGGAGGCATGCCTTGAATTGATTCAAAACGATGCCCTTGTTGGCATTCAGGATATGGGAGCGGCAGGACTTACCAGCTCATCTGCCGAGATGGCAAGTAAAGCGGGCTCTGGCATTAAAATGAACCTGGACCTGGTCCCGCAGCGTGAAACGGGCATGACGGCTTATGAAATGATGCTTTCCGAATCACAAGAGCGGATGCTCATCGTAGTCACGAAAGGCCGTGAACAGGAAATCGTCGATTTGTTCACGAAGTATGATTTAGAAGCAGTTGCAGTTGGTGAAGTGACGGACGATAAAAAACTGATCTTAACGCATCAAGGTGAAATCGTTGCGGAGGTTCCGGTTGACGCCTTGGCGGAAGAAGCTCCGATCTACCATAAGCCATCCGCGGAACCGCAATATTTCCGTGACTTCCAAAGCATGAAGGCTGAAGTGCCGGTCATTGAAGATTATAAAGAAACACTATTGGCATTATTGAAGCAACCGACCATTTCAAGTAAGGAATGGGTTTACGATCAATATGATTACATGGTCCGTACGAATACGGTGGTTTCACCTGGTTCCGATGCAGCTGTAGTACGTGTCAGGGGAACGAATAAGGCCCTTGCGATGACGACGGATTGCAACTCCCGCTATATTTATCTTGATCCTGAAACAGGAGGGAAAATCGCGGTCGCTGAAGCAGCCCGCAATATCATTTGCTCAGGTGCGGAGCCATTGGCAATAACGGATTGCTTGAATTTTGGCAACCCGGAAAAACCTGAAATCTTTTGGCAGCTGGAAAAAGCGGCTGATGGCATGAGTGAGGCTTGCAGGAGCTTAAGCACACCAGTCATTGGCGGAAATGTTTCGCTTTACAATGAAACGAATGGCGAAGCGGTTTATCCGACACCTGTGGTAGGAATGGTCGGTCTTGTTAATGAACTTGAGCATATCACTACACAAACGTTTAAGACTGAATCCGACCTGATTTACGTTGTCGGTGAAGCGAAAGTGGAGTTTGGCGGCAGTGAATTGCAAAAAATGCTTGAAGGGAAAATTTTTGGACGCGCACCGGAACTTGATTTGACCGTTGAACAAAAACGTCAGCAGCAAATCCTCGCGGCGATCCAAACCGGTCTTGTTGCATCAGCACATGATCTCTCGGAAGGCGGTCTGGCAGTCGCATTAGCTGAATCTTTATTCGGTTCAGGTAAGCTTGGGGCGAAAGTGAATATTTCCGGCGAAGCGGTATCCGAACTATTCAGTGAAACGCAATCACGCTTCTTGCTTTCCATCAAACCTGAAAACAAAGAGGCTTTCGAAGCGCTTGTGGAAGATGCGATATGCATAGGCTCTGTAACGGAGGATCGTAAGCTAGTCGTGACTGCAGGCAATGATGGCCCTGTATTGGAAGCGGACGTTAATGAATTGCAAACAGCTTGGAAGGGAGCTATACCATGCTTGCTGAAATAAGGAGCCTAAACGAAGAATGCGGCGTAGTCGGAGTCTGGGGGCACCCTGATGCAGCGCAGCTTGCTTATTACGGGTTGCATAGCTTGCAGCATCGCGGACAAGAGGGAGCAGGCATCGTCGTCACGGATGGCGAGCAGATGTCGATCTCTAAAGGTGAAGGTCTCGTCACGGAGATCTTCACGGCTGAAAAAATGCAAGCACTTTCCGGCAGCGGAAAAGCGGCCATCGGCCATGTCCGCTATACAACGGCAGGCGGCGGCGGGTATCAAAACGTCCAGCCCTTCTTGTTCAATTCACATACAGGCGGCCTGGCCCTTGCCCATAATGGGAATATCGTCAATGCCAATCAGTTAAAAGCACAGCTTGAGGGACAAGGAAGCATCTTCCAAACGACATCGGATACGGAAGTCCTGGCCCATTTGATTAAACGGTCCGGCTACTCAGATGTAAGGGATTCAGTGAAAAGCAGTTTGAGCATGCTGAAGGGAGCCTATGCTTTCGTCATCATGACAGAAAACCAAATGATCATGGCAAGAGATCCGCATGGTTTCCGCCCGCTTTCCTTAGGTAAAATAGGCGATGCCTATTTTGCCGCATCCGAAACATGTGCTCTTGATATTGTAGGCGCAGAATTTATCCGCGATATTGAGCCTGGTGAACTTGTTGTCATTAATGATGAGGGAATCTCATCCGAATATTTTTCGCTTTCCAGTCAACAGGCAATGTGCACGATGGAATATGTGTATTTTTCCCGTCCGGATAGCAATATCGATGGAATCAATGTCCATACGGCCCGCAAAAACCTTGGCAAACAAATGGCACTGGAGGCCAAAATTGAAGCGGATGTCGTAACGGGGGTACCTGACTCGAGCATTTCAGCAGCGATTGGCTATGCTGAAGCTGCAGGCATTCCTTATGAAATGGGCTTAATTAAAAACCGTTATGTCGGACGGACATTCATTCAGCCATCGCAGAGCCTGCGTGAACAAGGCGTGAAGATGAAACTTTCACCTGTAAGAGGGGTCGTAGAAGGCAAGCGGGTGATAATGGTTGATGATTCAATCGTCCGTGGGACAACGAGCAGAAGGATTGTCCGCATGTTAAAAGATGCAGGAGCTAAAGAAGTGCATGTTGTCATTAGCTCACCTCCGATCAAGAATCCTTGTTTTTACGGAATAGATACGTCTAAAAAAGAAGAACTGATCGCAAGCTCCAAATCGGTGGAGGAAATAAGGGAAATCATTGGTGCTGATTCTTTAACGTTCTTAAGTGTCGAAGGTATGGTCGAAGCGATTGGCCGTCCGTTTGCTGGAGAAACGCGCGGGTCATGTCTAGCTTGTTTCACCGGAAATTATCCGACTGAAATTTTTGAATACGAACGAGAAAAGACAAAATGTTAATCATGTCGGAATTAAAAGAATGATTTTCGGAGGGGGATTTCAAATGGCTAATGCCTATAAACAGGCTGGTGTGGATATTGAGGCTGGTTATGAAGCGGTAAATCGGATGAAAAAACATGTGAAGCGTACATTTCGTCCAGAAGTAATGAATGGACTGGGCGGTTTCGGGGGCATGTTCGATTTGTCTTCCTTGAACCTAAAAGAACCTGTGCTCATTTCGGGTACGGATGGAGTCGGTACGAAACTTTTGTTGGCGTTCATGATGGACAAGCACGATACGATTGGAGTGGATTGTGTAGCGATGTGCGTCAACGATGTTGTCGTTCAAGGTGCTGCACCTTTATACTTTTTAGATTATATTGCCTGCGGTAAAGCCGATCCGGAACGGATTGAAATGATCGTCAAAGGGATTGCGGATGGCTGTGAACAAGCGGGCTGTGCCTTGATCGGCGGTGAAACGGCGGAAATGCCGGGGATGTACGAAACCGAAGAATATGATGTCGCTGGTTTCACTGTCGGTGCAGTCGAAAAACCACGTCTGATTACGGGTGAGTCGATTCAGGCGGGCGATGTCGTTATTGGGCTGGCTTCAAGCGGCATCCATAGCAACGGTTATTCCCTTGTTCGTAAAATCCTTCTTGAAGATGCAGGGATGGGCCTTCATGATTTCGTTCCACAGCTTGATTGCAAGTTGGGCGAGGAGCTGTTGAAACCGACCAAGATTTATGTCAAATCCATTTTAGCGACATTGGAGAAATTTGAAATCAAGGGCCTTGCCCATATCACGGGCGGCGGGTTCATCGAAAACATCCCACGTATTCTACCAGAAGGAAGCGGTGTGGAGATTGAGTTGGGAAGTTGGAAAATACCAACTATATTTTCTTTCCTTGAAGAAAAAGGAAACCTTGTGAAAGAGGAAATGTTCAATATATTCAATATGGGAATCGGAATGACGGCCATCGTGAAGAAAGAAGAAGCGGCCGATGTGCTGGCCTATCTGCAAGCCTGTGGTGAAGAAGCAACGATCATCGGGACGATTGTATCGGGAAATGGAGTGTCGTTCAAATAATGAGGCGTCTTGCTGTCTTTGCATCAGGTAACGGTAGTAATTTTCAATCAATTGCAAATGCGATAAAAAGCGGAAAGGTGGAGGCGGAAATCTGCCTGGTCGTTTGCGATCGCGAAAATGCATATGTGCTAGAGAGGGCGAGGCTTGAAAATGTAGATTCTTTCTCTTTTTCAGCGAAAGATTACTCTAGCAAGGCTGAGTTTGAAACGGAAATACTGAAGGAACTTCGCCAACGTGATGTGGAATTGATCATTCTGGCTGGCTATATGCGTTTGATAGGTCCGACATTATTACATGAGTATCCACAAAGCATCGTGAACATCCATCCTTCACTCCTGCCTGATTTTCCGGGCAAGGATGCGGTTGGCCAGGCTTATGAAGCCGGAGTGAAGGAAACCGGGGTCACGATACATTATGTCGATGAAGGAATGGACACAGGACCGATCATTGTCCAAAAAACGGTGCCGATTCTTGATGGAGATACGATTGGCATTCTTCAAAAGAGGATTCAGGAAACGGAACATGATCTGTATCCGTCCGTTTTACAGCAGCTTTGCCAACAGCAACTTACTTAATGGAGGGACCAACTTAACATGAAAAAACGTGCTTTAATTAGTGTATCGGATAAAACAGGCATCATCGAATTTGCTCAAGGATTAATTGAGGCAGGATTTGAAATCATCTCAACGGGCGGTACGAAAAAAACGTTGCAGGAGCATGGTGTTGACGTAATTGGAATCAGTGAAGTCACTGGTTTTCCCGAAATCCTGGATGGGCGTGTCAAAACACTTCACCCGAATGTCCATGGGGCGGTGTTGGCGAAACATGATGACAAGGATCATGCGGCGCAGCTTGCAGAGCATAATATTGAACCGATTCAATTAGTCTGTGTAAACCTTTATCCTTTCCAGGCGACAATCTCCAAGCCGGAAGTCACTGTGGAAGATGCGATTGAAAACATCGATATCGGCGGACCGACGATGCTACGTTCTTCTGCCAAAAACCACGAATATGTGACCGTTATCGTCGATTCCAGTGACTACCCTGCCGTATTGGGAGAGCTGAAGCAAAACGGTGCTGTATCAAAAACCACGAATCGCCGTCTGGCAGCAAAAGTCTTCCGCCACACTGCAGCATATGATGCTGTCATTTCGGAGTATATGACAGAGCTTGCCGACGAAGAAAATCCTGAATCATTGACTGTTACCTATGAATTGAAGCAGTCTCTTCGTTACGGGGAAAATCCACATCAAAAAGCTGCATTCTATAAAAAACCGCTTGGCTCCGTTTTTTCGATTGCAAACGCGAAGCAATTACACGGAAAAGAACTCTCATACAATAACATTAATGATGCCGACGCAGCGCTGCAAATCGTTAGGGAATTCAATGAGCCGGCTGCCGTTGCCGTCAAGCATATGAATCCTTGCGGCGTCGGGGTCGGGACTACGATTTTAGAGGCTTATGAAAAAGCTTATGAAGCGGATGCCACTTCCATTTTCGGCGGTATCATCGCCCTTAACCGTGAAGTTGATAAGGCGACTGCGGAAAGGCTTCATGAAATTTTCCTTGAAATCATCATCGCTCCTGGGTTTACGGACGAGGCAGCGGAAATCCTGACGAGCAAGAAAAACCTTCGTTTATTAACGATCGAATTTGATATGGCCAATAAAACTGAACGTAAATTGACTTCCATAGAAGGCGGCTTACTCATTCAAGACCGTGATGCACATAGCTTAAAGGATGCAGAAGTGAAGGTCGCAACGAAGCGTGAGCCTACTCCTGCAGAGTGGAAGGCTTTGGAGCTTGGCTGGAAAATCGTGAAGCATGTGAAGTCGAACGCAATCGTCGTCTGCGATGACCAAATGACTTTAGGCGTGGGCGCAGGGCAAATGAATCGTGTCGGAGCGGCGAAAATCGCACTTGAGCAAGCTGGTGAAAGAGCGGCAGGAAGCGCATTGGCCTCGGATGCCTTCTTCCCGATGGACGATACCGTCGAAGCAGCAGCGAAAGCGGGAGTTACGGCAATCATTCAGCCTGGTGGCTCTGTAAAAGACCAGGATTCAATCAACAAAGCTGATGAATATGGAATCGCAATGGTATTCACAGGGATTCGTCACTTTAAACATTAATCAAAGGATGAGGTGCGATAATGAATGTACTAGTGATTGGCAGGGGCGGCAGGGAGCACGCTATTGCCCGTAAACTATTTGAAAGCGATCGGGTCGGGACGGTTTTTGCAGCACCTGGAAATCCAGGCATGATGGATGTAGCGACACTTGTACCGATTTGTGAAAGCGATCATGGGGAATTAATTGCTTTTGCCAAGGCAAATGACATTTCATTGACGCTTGTTGGGCCAGAAACGCCATTGCTTAACGGGATTGTTGATGATTTTACGGAAGCGGGCTTAAAGGCATTCGGTCCTAACGGCCGCGCTGCTGTCATTGAAGGAAGCAAATCCTTTGCTAAAGATTTAATGAAGGACTATAGCATTCCGACAGCGGAATATGAAACATTTACTGACTACGATTCTGCAAAGGCATATATCGAAAAAATCGGGGTTCCGATCGTAATCAAGGCGGATGGACTGGCTGCAGGCAAGGGCGTCGTTGTCGCAATGACGATGAATGAGGCGTTGGACGCCATCCGTGATATGCTGGTCGAGGCTAAGTTTGGCGAAGCTTCCGCCAAGGTGGTTATTGAAGAATTCCTTGATGGAGAGGAATTCTCGTTGATGGCATTCGTTAATGGGGATAAAGTGTATCCTATGGTCATAGCGCAAGATCACAAGCGGGTTTTCGATGGAGATCTGGGGCCGAATACAGGCGGAATGGGGGCTTACTCACCGGTGCCGCAAATCACCGATGAAATGGTTCAGTCTGCAGTGGGAACGATCCTTCAGCCAACTGTCAATGCAATGATTTCTGAAAATCGACGTTTTACCGGCATATTATACGCTGGGTTGATCGCGACTGAAAAAGGAACGAAAGTCATAGAGTTCAATGCCCGTTTTGGCGATCCGGAGACGCAGGTGGTATTACCGCGACTGAAGACGGATTTCCTTGAAACCCTCGAAGCGGTCCTATCAGGTGATGATTTGCAGCTTGATTGGCATGAAGAATCCGTTATTGGCGTGGTCGTGGCAGCCGATGGGTACCCTGGCGATTATAAAAAGCATTCAATCATTAAAGGGTTGGAAAAGATTGATCAGGATGCCCATATTTATCATGCCGGGACGGCTCTTGATACTGAAGGGAACTTCATCTCGAATGGAGGCCGTGTTCTTCTCGTTGCTGCAAAAGGGAAAGATTTAGCCTCCGCTAAAGCTCACGTATATAAAGAGTTAGGTCATGTGGAGAAAGAAGGATTGTTTTGGCGTACGGATATCGGTTATCGTGCAATCCAATACCATTTTTCATGAGTAATGAAAGAAGCTGACTCTAATCGGAGTCAGCTTTTTCTATAGGATCAAGACTTTAATTGGAATCTGATGGGTGAGGGTTTTTTTCCTGAGTGTGTTCTTTCTTCATTAGTGTCTGCCCATTTTCCATAACATCGACAATTGGACAATAGCGGAGGATACCTTCGCCTATTTTCATGGCAGAAAGCATGACCACGACTAGATAGGATTGCTTTTTCCACGGTTTTTTCACCATCTTTGCCGCTGCCCATGTAAGGAAGGTCAAGCCGCAGGTAATTCGCATTAACGCATTTATTATACTGATATTTTGTTTAAACTTCATAATTATGTCCATCCCTTCACAAAAATTTAACAATATTCCGGATAACATTACTGTTCTAATGAGGCAAGTATGTTACTATGAAATAAAATTGGATTGAAAATGGTTTTTATTATACATTTTTTTCTAAAAACTTATGGGGGAATGTTTTATGCTTGAACAGCGCTATAGATGGAAAAATAAACATCTTAGAGAACATATAGATGTGCTGGATGGCAATAGGGCACCACACATTCTGCTTAAAAATGCGACTTACTTAAATCAAGCTTTACGAAAATGGGTGAAGGCGAATATATGGATATATGATGATCGCATCATCTATGTTGGAGAAAAGCTTCCTGATAATATAGACCATTGTGAAATGGTTGATTGCACAAACCAGTATTTGGTCCCGGGATATATTGAGCCGCACTCACATCCTTCTCAATTATATAATCCCCTTACCTTTTCACGTTATGCATCTCATTTTGGCACAACGACATTGATCAATGATAACTTGCCTTTCCTCTTGCAGTTAGATAAAAAGAAAGCGTTTTCTCTTTTGAAAGAATTACGTAACATTCCTGTTACAATGTATTGGTGGAGCCGTTTTGACGGACAGACCGAATTGATCGATGAAGATACGGTGTTCTCCCATGGTGCGGTCAAATCCTGGCTGGAGCATGATGCGGTATTACAGGGCGGGGAACTGACGGGATGGCCGAAGCTTCTTGACGGGGATGACATGATGCTGCATTGGATCCAGGAAGCGAAGAGAATGAGAAAGAAAATAGAAGGCCATTTTCCGGGGGCATCCGAGAAAACGTTGGCAAAAATGACCCTATTCGGGGCTGACTGTGACCATGAAGCAATGACGGGTGAAGAAGTCATGTCCCGCCTGCTGCAAGGCTATTATGTATCGCTAAGGCATTCTTCGATACGTCCGGATCTGCCTAAACTGATTTCCGAAATCCATGAACTCGGCATCGATCAATACGACAAATTCTTTTATACAACAGATGGATCGCCGCCGTCTTTTTATGAGGGTGGTTTCATTGATTGCTTGATCAAAATAGCGATAGAGCATGGCGTACCGGTCATTGATGCTTATAATATGGCAACCATCAATATCGCCCGATACTATAATATTGAGTACCTTCATGGGAATATTGCTACTGGAAGGGTGGCGAACATCAACTTCCTTACCGATATAAAGGAGCCTGCACCAGTTTCGGTAATGGCAAAGGGGAAGTGGGTGAAGAAGGATGGGGAGATCATTCCCGATGAGCAGGAAATCGAATGGGGTGATTTCGGTTTTAAGCCACTCGACCTTGATTGGAATCTTAGCTTAAAGGAAGATTTTGAATTTTCGATGCCGTTTGGGATCGAACTGGTCAATAACGTAATAACGAAGCCGTACTCCCTTTCCAATGATGTTGGGCATGAAGAGCTGAACTTTGAGGATGATGAATGTTTTTTCATGCTTATTGATCGGGAAGGAAAATGGCGCATCAATACGATCTTGAAAGGCTTTGCCAATAAACTTTGCGGCTTTGCCGGATCTTATACAGATACGGGTGACATCATACTGATTGGCAAGCGGAAACAGGATATGCATTTGGCATTTAGGCGTCTGAAGGAAATTGGCGGTGGCATCATCTTAACGGAACACGGCAAAGTGATCCATGAACTGCCTCTAAAACTACAGGGGGTCATGTCGACCAAGGAGGTACCTGAACTGATCGAAGAAGAGAATGTGCTGAAAAGATTGCTCTGCGAGAGGGGCTACCGCTTCGACGATCCAGTGTATACACTTTCATTCTTTTCGACGACACATCTTCCTTATATAAGGCTGACCCAACGCGGAGTGTATGATGTTATGAATAAAACTATACTCTTTCCTACTATAATGCGTTAAAATATAAGAGGAGAAAGTGCTAATAAATCAGAGGAGTGGAAAGATGAATCTTAAGAGAGTTCTTTTCATCGTTTTGGCTATTTTACTGCTCGCAGGCTGTTCGGCGAAAGAAGAATCTGCATTGGATGACAGTAAGACGAAAGACCAGGCTGATAAAAAAAACACGGATGTGAAAGATGAACCTCGCAATCAGTTTCCACTTACTGGTGAATTCACCGATGAAAGCACTGAGCAAAGGGCTGTAGCCGTGATGGTTAATAACCATCCACAGGCAAGGCCGCAATCCGGTCTCTCTGAAGCCGATTTGGTATACGAAATGCTCGCAGAAGGTGATATAACCAGATTTTTAGCTATCTTTCAAAGTGAAGAGCCGAGCCAGATCGGTCCGATCCGTAGTGCAAGGGACTACTATATCGAAATGGCTAAAGGCCTCGATTGCCTTTACGTATGTCATGGGAATAGCCCCGAGGCAAAAACCATGCTCGACAAAGGGTATATTGATAACTTGAACGGATTATATTATGATGGAACTTTGTTTCAACGCTCGGACGATCGTAAAGCGCCGCATAATTCCTACATCTCTTTTGCTGACATCCTAAAAGGCGCGAAGGAAAAGGGATATGAAATGAAAGGCGCACCAGAGCCACTCGCTTTCCTTACAAAGGAAGAGGCAGCTGGAATTCAAGGGGAATCGGCACTCAAAGCCGAGATATCCTATGGTTTAAAAGAGTATGATGTTGAGTATGAATACGATGCCACGGATAAGAAATATAAACGTTATTCGAATGGTGAACAAACAGTCGAATATAAATCGCATAATCCGATTTTACTGGATAATATATTGATCATTGAAGCCGATCATCAAGTGATTGACGAAAAGGGTCGTCGCAAAATCGATTTGAAAAGTGGCGGAAAAGGTTATTTACTTCAACGAGGAAAAGTGAATGAAGTAGAATGGGTTAATGAGAGTGGGCGAATCGTACCAGTGAAAAACGATGAGGAAGCAGGGTTGATCCCTGGGAAAACTTGGATCAATATCATTCCGGATCAACCTGGTTTAGAACAAGATGTCTCATTCTGATACCCATGAAATTAAGGGGGAGTAACATGCAAATTGATAAGTTAAGAGGAAAAGAGACGGATCAGCTGTTCAAGTCGATCCTTTCCTTGCGTGATTTGGACGAATGCTATCGATTTTTTGATGATTTATGTACAGTAAATGAAATCTCATCTTTAGCACAGCGTCTAGAAGTAGCACGGATGCTTGAAGAAGGTAAAACCTATCACAA
>NZ_PHNG01000700.1:0-22704 GCF_002803435.1 Bacillus sp. mrc49
GTCACAGCCACGAATGCTTTCTTCAATATTAATCTGAACTTCACCGTCACTGAAACTGGTTACGCTACATTTTCCAAGTTCAACACCGATTGCAGCTGCAATTTCTTGAGCTAAATCAAAGTTTGAATTCAACGAGAATACTTTTAAATTAGGATCTAAATACTGATTTGACATGATGACCTCCGTCGGTTATTTATTGAATTTTAAATTCTTCACATAATCTTCTTTGTTGACTTGACGAGCCCGTGCAACTGACAAGGCTTCCTGCGGTACATCTTGCGTAATGGTTGACCCTGCAGCCACATATGCCCCTTCTCCAATTGTCACAGGTGCAACAAGATTAGAGTTGCAGCCTATGAAGACGTTGTCCTCAATCTTCGTCAAATGTTTATTTTTGCCGTCGTAGTTCACGGTAATAGATCCGCAGCCGATATTAACATTCTCTCCAACCTCTGCATCACCGATATAACTCAAATGCGAGGCTTTGCTTCCATTTCCGAAAACGGCCTTTTTAATTTCGACAAAATTACCAATTTTAACGGAATCGTGAATATCCGAATGAGGTCTAACATGAGCGAAAGGCCCGATTTTAACGGCACTTCCGATGCTGCTTTCATGCACGACCGATTGAAAGATCTCCGTTCCATCACCAATTTCACAATCACTGATTTCCGTATTCGGACCGATTATGCAATCTTGGCCGATCACACTGTTTCCCTTGATGCATGATCCAGGTTTAATGACCGTATCCTGTCCGATTTGCACATCAGCTTCAATGAAAGTCGTCAATGGGTCGATGATCGTTACACCATTTCGCATGTGCGATTCATTGATGCGTTTCCGTAAGATCTGCTCAGCCTGCGATAAAGCCACACGGTCATTTACCCCTAATGTCTCCTCGAAATCGCTGGATTGGAATGCCGTCACTGTTTCGCCTTCTTGTTTTAGAATTTCAATAACATCCGGGAGGTAATATTCGCCCTGGACATTTTCATTTGAAACCTTTTTCAATGCGCTAAACAATGCTTGGTTGTCGAAGCAATATGTACCGGTATTTATTTCCTTAACATATCTTTCTTCATCAGAGGCATCCTTATGCTCGACGATTTTTTCTACAAGTCCGCCTTCACCGCGAAGGACCCTTCCGTAGCCAGTCGGATTATCTGCATATGCCGTTAAGATTGTTGCTTTCGCCTGACTCCGCTCATGCAATGCTATGAGCTCTTCCATCGTTTCTGCTTTGATCAAAGGCGTATCGCCGCAAATTACAAGGGTCGTTCCGCTTTTACCGGATAATACGCTCTCTGCTTGCATTACAGCATGTGCTGTACCTAATTGCTGATCTTGCAGGGCATACTTGCATGAATCGCCAAGCTGCTCTTGAACTTTTTCAGCTCCATGGCCGATGACTGTTACAATATCCTCTATTTGAAGTTGATTGACATGATCGATAACATGTTGTACCATTGGTTTCCCGCAAACAGGGTGCAAAACCTTATAAAGCTTAGATTTCATCCTTGTACCTTGCCCAGCGGCCAAAATTATTGCATAGCGATTACTCATAACAGGCCTCCATTTTCACCTTTTTATCCACTAAAAATATTATCTCAAATAGTGATTCATTTCAAGGCAACAATTAAAAGTACATATTATTGTCAACCGCTTGAAACAGAAAACATTCGATTTCCGATAACCAAACAGCTTTTGGATATTCCTTTTAGCTGCCTTGAAATCTTTGAAAAAAGGTTAAATTCCTGTTGGACGCACATTTTCATGACCATAATCATACAGAAACCGAGCCTTCCCCTCCCGGAAAGCCCTTCCCAACCCATTATTGCCAAAAATGGCCCGTTCGCCATCATGCCCTATAAGGGCATCTTTAAGCGGCACCGCATCTTCAGTCATCCACATGACGATATGAGGTTGCTCGGCTCATTTTTATGAAAGGGATAGGCCCTATCCCCAATAAAATGGCATCATTAAAAAGGTTTGAAAAATAAAAAGATTGGGTATATGAATGCTGAAGAACCACCGCAAATATCTCCAAACAAATCCAATCAACACAGAACTTTGCGGACGAATGGACGGTTCTGGATCTTGCGCTTTGGAATAAACTAAAAAAGAGCACTACTTATGAAGTAGGCTCTAGATGCACGAGTTTACATTTCAATGTTAAAAGTAAGGTTGATTAAGAAGCCCCAGCTCCAGCTTCCTCTAGTTCAGTTTCAAGTTCTCCCAATCGATGATATTCTGTCAAGACAGCTTCTTGAATTTTACCGCGTGTCGAGGAATTGATTGGATGAGCGATATCCCGGAATTCTCCATCAGGAGTTCGTTTACTTGGCATTGCTACAAATAAACCATTGTTTCCGTCGATTACACGAATATCATGAACCACAAATTCATTATCCAATGTAATTGATGCGATAGCTCTCATACGACCATCCGTATTCACGCGGCGTAATCTTACGTCAGTTACTTCCATTTAAGCTCACCATCCCTTTTTGTTGTTGTTAAAACTTAAAGTACATATTCAACAAAAAAACGTGAACTCCTTCTATTATCTGTAAGTTTTTTAGAAAATTCAGCCTAGTTTTCAAAAATAATAGAAACTCCCCTGATATTACAGGAAAAATACCCACTACGTATGCCCCTAAAAAGCAAAAAAACGCCCGTTATTTAACGAGCGCAACCACTTCTATTTCCACCAGTACATCTTTAGGGAGGCGTGCAACCTCGACACAAGAACGGGCAGGTTTGTGACTTGAAAAATATTCTCCGTATACTTCATTGATCGAACCGAAATCGTCCATGCTTTTAATGAATACAGTGGCCTTGATGACCGTTTCCAAGGATGCCCCCGCTTCTTTCAACACGGCTTGAAGGTTTTTGAACACTTGATGAGTTTGTTCCTTGACATCACCCGTCACCATTTCACCAGTCGCAGTAAGCGGAATTTGCCCTGAACTGAAAAATAACTTATCGACGATCACGCCTTGTGAATATGGGCCGATCGCTGCCGGTGCTTCATTCGTATGTATCGTTTTCATGAAATGATTCCCCCTATCCCTTTTTAGAAAAATAATTTCCACGGCTGACATTGATTTTTTTGTCTCTTTCTACTACCTGTGTCAACTTGATTAAGGATACATAATCCTCGACAAGGCATTCCTCGGTATGCTCGGATTCAACCAGCACCGCAATTCCGGCCACTGTTGCCTTGAATTCATCCAATAAACTGACCATACCATTGATGGTGCCTCCAGCCTTCATGAAATCATCCACAATCAATACATTCGAACCCTCAACCAAACTTCGTTTCGAAAGTACCATCGTCTGAATTCTCTTCGAAGAGCCTGATACATAATTGATGCTCACTGTAGAACCTTCCGTCACTTTATTGTTCCTTCTAACGATGACGACCGGCACGTTCAAATAATTTGCTACGGCATAGGCCAATGATATCCCTTTGGTTGCCATGGTCATGATGACCGAAACATTTTTCCTGGCATACATGGAAGCGATGATCCTGCCAACCTTATTCACGGTTTGCGGATGCCCTAATATATCTGTCATATACAGATAGCCGCCGGGAAGAAGCCTTTCAGGGCTGGCAATCGTTTCGCATAATTCGTCAATGAAGGCATTTGCTTCGCCTTCCTTGATGGATACGATATATTTCACGCCGCCTGCCGCACCCGGAACGGTCGTTAAAGATCCGATCCCACGCTGTTCAAAGGTATCCTTGATGATTGTCAAATCTTCACTGATCGAGGATTTTGCCGAACTATACCTTTCAGCAAAATAAGTCAGCGAGACAAGTTCTCCTGGATGTTCTAATAAATAATTGGTCATATCGACCAGCCTCTCGCTGCGACGAAATTTCATTGAGACACCCCCTTTGTGAATTCCGAATATTATATAGCAACTATACCACTAATGTACGTTTCTATTCAAGATTGTTTCGATCGCCCAATAAACGGACCGCATAGACTTGATCACAGAATCCCCGCAGGCCGTTATATATTCTTTGCATGCGCGAGTCATGTTCCACCAAACCAAAAACGGTAGGGCCGCTTCCGCTCATCAAGACCGAATCTGCTCCGAATGTCTTCATTTGATCTTTAATATTTGCAACTTCCGGATATAACTGCAATGTCACTTGCTCGAGAACATTGCCCAACCCGTCGCATACATCCTGATAACTGTTTGCCTTGATCGCCGAGATCATTCCAGGCACATCCGGATGATCCATTTTTGAAATTTGGAGCCTTTTGTATATATCAGCCGTGGAAACGCCGATTGTCGGCTTGGCTAAAATGACCCAGCATTTCGGCGGTGCCGGCAGATGCGTGATTTTTTCCCCGCGCCCTCTGGCCAGAGCCGTTCCCCCATAGACACAAAAGGATACATCAGAGCCAATTTCCGCTCCTATTTCCGCAAGCTCATCCATGGATAGCCCAAGCTTCCACAGTCTATTTAAGCCTCTCAAGGTAGCTGCGGCATCACTGCTCCCCCCGGCAAGTCCAGCTGCTACAGGAATATTTTTCTCTATAGTTATAGAAACACCTTTATTGATCCCAAAACGTTCCTTTAGAATAAATGCGGCTTGGTAAGCTAAATTCCGATGATCATCCGGAACGAATCGATTATGGGATAGAATCTGTATATGGTTTCCCTTTATTTCCTTCAGTTCAATTCTATCGGCAAGGTCGACTGTCGTCATGATCATTTCCACCTCATGATACCCGTCAGGCCGTTTGAAAAGCACATCCAAAGCCAAGTTAATCTTAGCCGGGGCTTTTTCCATAAGCTTCAATATGTCCACCTACTTTAACGTTCTTAAAAGTTCTTGTCCTATTCTATCATATTTGTTTATATTCTAAAGGTTTTTTCATCGTAATTTCAATGTATTGAAGCGAAGATCGACCTTCAGAGGCGAATGGACACATGCAGTAGGCATATGGGCGAGAAGCTTCTCCCTGCTTACAATAATATTCATACAGCCCTTACGATACATAAAAAACCGGACTCCTTATCTACAATGTAAGCAAAAATGAATCGTGCTATACATTGTAACGGGAGCCCGGCTTCTTTAAAGAGTGACAGCATGTTGCAATTTAGTGTTCAGCTTATTCTTTGTTCACCAATTGACGTTGTGCTTTTTCGATAGCAAGCTTCACCATGTTCCCTGCGTCCTTGGCCCGGATTCCTCCCCAGCCTTCTTTCTGGACCACATCGTAAAATCCAAGTTCTTTTGCCAATTCTTCTTTAAGACCATCTGACATAATCCCTTTTCTCCTGCTCAAGCGAAACGACCCCTTTCACATGCTGTCACATGCCTAGTGTTTGCATCATACGTTATTTCATTACACCTTTTATGAAAATCGATTGTCCTTCCAGGCCAAAACAAAAAGCAGCAAACACATGTCCGCTGCTTCGTCTAAGTTACATCTCTTGTTGTTTGTTTAAAAATGTTAGTTCTACGGTTTCCGTTAAAACATCCGCATAGCTGTAAGATACTCTTTCAAACGCATTTTCATCTTGGTCGAGCTCAATTACAAAAACAGCCGGATAAGTTTCCGCCAAAATTCCAAAACGTTCTACAGTCTTTCTTCTTCCACCATTTGCTTTTAAGAGCAATCTTTTGCCTAGGTTTGAATCAAGTGCAGTTTTAATATCAGCTAGAGTTTTTGGCATTTTCGGTCCACCTCACTAAGTTAAGTATATCACAATTTACATATATACGCAAACAAAATAATAAATTATATCAGCACTTAAAAATGTAGTCAATATATTTTTACCTGAAATTCGGCAAAATCCTGAACAATTTTATTATATCCTGGGAAATGAAAAATTATGTAAACGAACTATCACCTTATTCAATCAGCCGAATTTTCGTAATTATAACCGTATATTTTGTCGACATATCGCTAAATAACCGATTCCTTAAGAGGATATCCGAATCCTGATACGATGAAAGCAAGCTGCATTCTTTTAAAAATGCAGCTCGCTCATTCTTCCTGAAATGGCTTGAAAGGAAGTCCGGTCCGTAACACCCCTCTTGTCTCTACCCCGCCTAATCCCTTCTCGCCCGTTAACGTATTCCTTAGCACATCCCATACATGAATATTCTCGGTAAAAGGAGAGAAGCTCACCTTTCCGACAATATACACAGGATCAAGAGCATGAATGTTAACACGCGATGGAGAGCTTGCAAAATTCGCCCCAGCTTGGATGAGTGATTCAAAATGAGATTGACACGCCCCGGCAAATATAATCAGCTGGTCTAAATGTGAAACCTTCCTTCTTGCTTCCCTAACTGTCTGGACAAAGTCCTTTGAGTGACGGTATGCATTGATATCGGACATCGGCCCTTTTGATTTTGAATAGGCGTCATGCCCGGTGACAACAAGGATATCCGGCCTGTAATGGTCCAGCAGTCCCCCGATCCTTTGGGGCATTTCCTTTTCATTGCAATAAACGCCATTGACCGGGATGCCGAATTTTTGATATAGATCGAGGCATTTCCTTAAGTAAGAAGCATCTCCATCAACATGGAGCACCCTGCCTGGTATTTGAAAGTATTCACCGCTATAGCGATAGCCATTACTGGACTGATAGCCGTTTTTTTGCTGCTGCAGCTCAAGATCTTGTGTTAATAAACGGTAAGATTGCTCTTGAAGTGCCTCATTCGACCTTTGTCGATCATTTCTTTCATGATCATTAATGATCATTAAATCTTGAAAAGGTGCATCTGCGATCAGCCGGATATCTTCCCCATAAAGGACTGCTTCACGTCTTCCGGCAATCTCACGAATATCGATTACCCGGAACAGCACATCGCATTTATAGGAAACCCGACCGACAATATCGTTAATTTGAATATTCATGGCCCCACCCCATGAGAAGACTTATTTTCAGCCCGCCCTAGTTTATTTTCATTCTTAAGTTATGCAAGCCAATCTTGAATGGTGAAAGTTGGGGATTGATCATCTTCATCGTCAGGTTTCATTCGCGCGGGCCACCGGTCAAAACAAAAAAACCGGAAGCTGGGAGTGACCCCATTCCGGTTTTCCAATATCCTTATTTGAAGTTTGGCAGTAGTGCATCGCTCAAGCGGCCAAATTCTTCTATGCTCAATGTTTCACCACGTCTGGTCGGATCGACTTCCGCTGCTTCTAGAGCAGCAAGTATGAGTTCCTTTTTCGCTTTTCCATCTTGCAGCTGGCTGGTTAAGTTGTTTAATATCGTTTTCCGGCGCTGTGCGAAGCTGGCCCTCGTGACAATGAAGAAGAAATCCTCATCAAGAACCTCAACGATAGGTTTAACCCGCTTAGTAAGACGAATGACAGCTGAATCGACATTAGGCTGAGGCATGAATACCGTTTTGGGAACGATCATCACGGTCTCCGCTTCCGTATAATATTGAATCGCAATCGATAAGGAACCATATTCCTTTGTACCAGGTTTAGCGGCAATTCGATCAGCCACTTCCTTTTGCAGCATGCACACGATGCCCCTGATCGGAAGATTCTCGGACAATAGCTTTAAAATGATTGGCGTCGTCACATAGTACGGCAAATTGGCCACAACCATCAAATCCGAGAAGCCAGCGAATTCTTCCTCAATGACCTTCTTCACGTCCGCCTTTAAAACATCTCCGTGAATGATGTTCACATTGTCATAAGGAGAAAGTGTATCCGATAAGATCGGCAGCAAACGCTGATCGATTTCGAATGCCGTAACCTTCTTACTGCTTTTCGCAAGTTGTTCCGTCAAAGCGCCGATTCCCGGGCCGATTTCAATGGCGCCGCTTTCCTCGGTCAAACTGGCATGATCGACGATGCGCTTCAAGATATTCGTATCGATTAAAAAGTTTTGGCCTAAGCTCTTTTTAAAGGAGAATCCGTACTTTTTCAATATATCCTTGGTCCTGACGGGTGTTGCAATATCCTTATTCATGGTTTTCCTCCTGATTGATCTGTACCATTGCTTCAGCAAAAGCCTCGGTTGATATTTGGAACATTTTCAGTCGCTTATATAACTGCTTTCCATTCGTGAATCCGATTTTCAAGATGGTTCCAAGTCTTTCCCTTCGTTCCTTGGCGCCGGAACCTCCTATTAGACCTGCATCTATCAAATCCTGCTGTGAAATTTCTTCCGAAGCCTCTTCATCCATTAATTGTGCATCCTTCAAAGCATTACGGATCGCCTCAGGCGATGCATGCTCCACGCCTATTCCCCTGCCTGACTTAGGGATGGCCTCCTTCTTCGTTAAAAAGGCATGTTTACACCCTTTTACCTGTTCCGAAATGATATTCCTGATTTTTTGACCAGGAAAATCAGGATCTGTGAAAATGATCGCACCTCGCGTCTTTTGTGCAAGCCTGACCTGCTCAATACACGCCTCATCCACAGCTGAGCCGTTCGTTTCTATTGTATCGGCATTAACGGCCCTTTTTATCGCTACCGTATCGTCCTTACCTTCTACAACAATGATTTCTTTAATTTTTTTCATGTTATCCTTATCCTCCATACAGAAAAGCGCATGCGCTTTGGATCGCTATCGATACATGCATCTGGGTCACCGGTGATGCCTCCCCATTTGCAGAAGAAATTTTGCGGAACAATGACAATGATTCCAGCCAGCATCATTTATGAAATAAAAACACATATTACATCTTAAGCGATTTTTGCTACGTCTATCTTATTAAAACAGTTTTACATGAGGTTTTTCAACAAATGGAAAATAAAACGTCAAAAAACAGGAGACGAATTCATCTCCTGCGAGAGAAACCATATTAGTCCAATACGCGAATCTTAACTTGCTTTACACCCCAACGGTAGGCGTCATTTTTTGAAGAAAAGAAAACGTCTATCTTATTCCCCTTGATAGCGCCGCCTTTGTCAGCAGCCACTGCATAGCCATAGCCCTCTACATAGACTTTCGACCCTAAGGGGATTACGCTTGGATCGACAGCAATGATTTTCGCACCGGGATTACTCTTGAGATTCACGCCTGTGGACGTGACACCTGAACAACCCTTGCAACTGGCTGTATAAGCAGTTGATGAAACGTATATTTCTTTCCCATTGGGTGAACTGACGTTGGTTACGCCGCGTGATGCTTGGGCAACTGTCGTTTTCGTTCCGACCGTTACAACCTTATCCTGCTTTTTATTCACGATTTTTTCTGAAAGTAATTCTCTTTTGACTTCTTTGCCATTTTCTTTAATGACTTCAAATTTCTTGGAAACGAGTCCGTCTTTTCCCTCTTTGACAATTTTCTCTTTCCCTTTTGATAAGGAGTCATCTTTTTTCGTAATGACAGCAAAGTCAACTGGTTCTTCCACTACATCGGTGACTTTTTCAATTCGAATTACGTTTACCGTATTCTTAGCTTCAACTTTCTCGGCTAGTTCTGGCTCAACTCGATCCAAATCATTGAGTTTTACTCCTTGTTGCTTTAAAAAGTCAGCGACAGTAGTCGAAGTTGACCATACCTTTTTTTCATCACCGCCCACCACTAACTTCAGTGCAAAGGCTTTGTCTATGGCAACTTCCATATTCTCTTTTAGCTTCGTACCTTTTGAGGGCGTGATCTTATCCTGTTCCTTCACATCCAAATCTTGTTCTTTCAAGAACTCGTCTACCGTATCAGCGGTTGACCAAACTTCCTCGGTTTCACCATCCTGATTCATGACGATTTTTTGCGCCGGCTTGTAGACAACCTCTGAATTGTCGCCCACCTTGCTGTCCCTTGATGGGTGGACATAGTCCGCGGCTTGAACGGTAATCTCTAAATCTTTCAAAATATCATTTACAGTAGATGCGTGTGTCCGCACTACCTCTTTTTTTCCGTCTAGCATGATCGTGACTGTATGCTTTGTTCCTTGATGGATTAGTAATCCCAATGCTGCGGAAACAAGAATTGCACTGCATATGGCCATTGCCATTCTCTTCTTCCCAAGCTGTTTGGGGATAAGGCTTTTCATAGTATTTAATAGAATGAAAAACTCCTCCTTCCTCCCGGTGATTATATAGACTTAGTTATCAAGCTGTCAACCCATTCACTTCTCATTCAGGAAATTACTACCTATTATGCATAGTCCGGAATCAAAAGGAAAGGGCGACTTCTCGACATAATAAGCCCATTGGGGGAGTGAGATTTGTTGAAATCTCAAAAATCGCGATTTTCGCTAGCGAACCCCGATAGAAATTGTCAAAAATACTGTCAGTTAATGCCGAATAATTTCTTGGCATTTTCCGTCGTTGCCTTGGAAACTTCCTCTATCGTTAGCTGTTTGATTTCCGCAATCTGTTCGGCGACCAACTTCACATAAGAGGGTTCATTACGTTTCCCCCTAAAAGGATGAGGTGCCAGATAGGGACAATCCGTTTCAACCAACAAACGGTCCAAAGGCACGGCAGCTGCTACCTCTTTTGGTTTTTTGGCATTTTTAAAGGTCACGGGGCCGCCCAACGAAATATAGAAATTCATCTCTATGCATTCCAAGGCCGTTTCAGCGCTCCCGCTAAAGCAATGCATGATGCCGCCCACACTGGAGGCCTCTTCTTCCTTCAAGATGTTCACGATATCCGCCGTCGCTTCGCGATTATGAATGATGATGGGCAGCCCCACTTTTTTCGCCAATCGGATTTGCTTCCTGAATACCTCTTTTTGTACATCCTTAGGCGATTTATCCCAATGGTAATCAAGCCCCATTTCTCCAATGGCCACTACCTTTGGATGACTGGATAGCTCCTCGATCCATTGTAAGTCGTCTTCGGTCATATCTATGGCGTCCACAGGGTGCCATCCGACTGCGGCATACATGAAATCATAAACTTCCACCAATTCCATCGCCCTTTTAATGGTTGGCCTGTCAAAGCCAACCACTACCATATGATTCACTCCAGCTTCCTTGGCTCTTTCAATGACTTCTTCGAGATCCTCGTTGAACTGTTCCGCATTTACATGAACGTGTGTATCAAATAACATTTTTACTCTTCCTTTCTAGCACTATTTTATTTAAGAATGAATGTATTATGTTTCACAATTAGATAACAAAAAGATTACAACGGGTAAATGCAGGCCTATTTACTTTTTCCAAAACCATAAAGAAAAAAACATAAAAATGTTTCATATGAAACACCTTTATGTTTTTTGAGGGTTTATTTCACTTTTGAACCATTTGGAATCGATGAATCTATTGTAGCCACCGAGAGCTTGCCTTCCTGACTGCCAGCCAAAATCATTCCTTGAGAGAGCTCGCCACGAAGCTTAACAGGCTTTAAATTCGTTACGCATATCACTTTTTTACCTACTAAATCTTCAGGTTTATAGTGCTGGGCAATGCCAGATACGACTTGGCGTTTCTCATAGCCTAAATCAAGCTGCAGTTTCAGAAGCTTATCCGCCTTCTTCACCGGTTCTACTTCGATGACCTGGGCCACACGAAGCTCCACTTTCGTAAAGTCATCTATCGTGATTTCATCAACCTCCGGAATGGGCTCTTCCGCTTTTTCAGGCGCTTTCTCGGCACCGCCTTGCATTTGCTCTTTAATATATGAAACTTCCTCTTCCATGTCCAAACGAGGGAAGATCGGGTCGCCCTTCAACACTTTCGTTTCCGCAGGGATTTGGCCGAACTCCGCTAAGCTATCCCATGAAGTTAACACTTCATCCTGGATGCTAAGCTGGGCAAAGATTTTTTCCGGCGTCTGCGTCAAGAAAGGCTTCAAAAGGATGGCCGTCCTGCGTAAAGATTCCGCTAAATGAACCATAACACTGGCCAGCTCTTCTTTTCTTGCTTCATCTTTGGCAAGCGACCATGGCTGTGTTTCATCAATGAATTTGTTCGTCCTGCTCACAAGCTGCCAAATGGACGTCAGCGCAACTGAAAACTCCATGTTCTCCATCGCTTCCTCATACTTGCCAACCGTATCATGATTCATTTCCAGCAAGGCTTTTTCAAATTCACGATTCGATCCTTGATAGCTCGGGATCACACCATCAAAATACTTATTGACCATTGCCACCGTTCGGTTTAACAAATTGCCTAGATCATTAGCCAGGTCGAAGTTGATTCGTTCGACAAACCCCTCAGGAGTGAACACACCGTCAGAACCAAAGGGAACTTCACGCAATAGGTAATAGCGTAAGGAATCCAAGCCGTAACGATCAATCAAGGTAACGGGATCGACCACATTCCCTTTTGATTTGGACATCTTCCCATCTTTCATGAGCAGCCAGCCATGGGCAAAGACTTTCTTAGGAAGCGGTACATCAAGGGCCATCAGCATGATTGGCCAGTAAATGGTATGGAAACGAACGATTTCCTTTCCGACCAGATGTACATCAGCGGGCCAATAATTCAAGTATTTAGAATCCTTGTCCGTTCCATATCCTAAGGCCGTTATATAATTGGTCAAGGCATCGATCCATACATAAATGACGTGCTTTGGATCTCCTGGCACCTTGATGCCCCAATCGAACGTAGTGCGCGAAACGGCCAGATCTTCCAAGCCTGGTTTAATGAAGTTATTGATCATTTCGTTCTTACGCGATTCCGGTTGGATGAAATCAGGGTTTTCCTCATAATACTTCAATAATCGATCTGCATATTTACTCATCTTAAAGAAGTATGATTCTTCTTTCACTTTTTCAACAGGTCTGCCGCAGTCCGGACAGTTCCCATTGCTCTCCTCTACCTGACGTTCCGTGAAGAAGGATTCACAAGGTGTACAATACCAGCCTTCATATTGGTCCAAGTAGATATCGCCCTGGTCAAGCAGCCTTTTGAAGATTTTGGCTACTACCTCTTTATGGCGATCCTCCGTCGTCCGAATGAAATCATCATATGAAATATCAAGCTTTTCCCATAGCTCTTTAATCCCCGTTACGATGTTATCCACGTATTGCTGTGGGGTGATTCCTTCTTCAGCTGCTTTACGCTGGATTTTTTGGCCGTGTTCATCAGTCCCTGTCAGATACATCACATCAAAGCCCCGCATCCTTTTATAGCGGGCCATGGCATCACCTGCCACTGTCGTGTACGCGTGCCCTATATGTAAATTACCGCTCGGGTAATATATGGGTGTCGTGATATAAAATGTTTTTAGTTTATCTTTCACTTGGTTCCCTCCTCATCTTTTGGAAAACTGGCTATGCGACTTGCCAAAGCCATCAGACTATATTAAAAGTAATTATCTCTATTTTAACGCTATATGCGATTCTGCGCGACAATAATCACAAATCAAATCCTCATGATGGTGGAATTATAATCGTTAGAATCGATGTCTTTAAAAATAATGTTAAGGGGGGTAACTTCCTTTTTGTCAGCATTACCTCTTACCTCCACAAAATATACCTAAAAATCTTTTTTTGTGCAACATATCACATATTTGAAAGCTTTCTCTGGAAATTATCCTTAACTGAGAACTTATGCTTTGAAACTAAAATGCATTTAATCATATAATAAAGAAGTCTTTTGTCGAATTGTGGTGACATGCGTAGTTTTTTGTAGCTGATGAACTACTAAATGATGAGGACATATCCAGTTTTTGCTCATTAAAACCATTTTTGAACCATGGAAATGCAGTCATGCTCTTTTCTTACAAAAAAATGAAAATAAATCATTGACGAATATGGGAATGGCTGGTATTATAAGTTTATAAAAAAATTTGTCGAATAATGGCGAAAAAAATAGAAATAGGGTACTAGATTGTAATCTGAGAGGAGAAATTCTATAATGAAATCTACAGGTATTGTTCGTAAAGTTGATGAATTAGGCCGGGTCGTTATTCCAATCGAGCTTCGTCGTACATTGGGAATCGCTGAGAAAGATGCTCTTGAAATCTACGTTGATGACGAGCGCATCATCTTGAAAAAATACAAACCAAACATGACTTGCCAAGTTACAGGTGAAGTTTCCGATAACAACCTTACACTTGCAAACGGTAAATTGATCCTTAGCCGTGAAGGCGCTGAATTGCTTATCCAAGAAATTCAACAAAATTTCACGACTTCTAAATAATTGCCTAACAAAAAAACTTCCGGACCCCGGAAGTTTTTTTTGCTCATTTATCCTCGCCATCAATGTGATACGCTTGATATACATCTCGTTTTTGGATATCGCGATCCTTTGCGACTTGCTTGATGGCGTCCTTTGAAGTGTACTGCTCGGCTTCTATATAATGATTGACATGCCCGACTAAATCAAGTTCCGCCCACCAGGCTTCGGAAGCCTCTTCGTCCGGAAATTGCCCGCCTTCGATTATTAAACAGAACTCACCGCGAATTTCGGACTCCATCGCCCAAGTCAGCGCTTCACTTATCGTCCCCCGAATGAATTCTTCGAATTTCTTGGTTAATTCACGGCACAATACAATCCGACGGTCACCGAGTACTTCCTGCATATGCTTCAAAGTTTCTTTTAAGCGATGCGGTGATTCATATATGATCCAAGTCGATTCCATCTTTTTTAACTTTTCCAGCTCCCGCTTCTTTTCTTTAGCTCCGCGCTGTAAAAATCCATAAAAGTAAAAGGGCTGCGGCGTGAGCCCTGATGCAATCAATGCCGTTAATGCAGCGTTTGCACCCGGGAGCGGGATGACTTTAAACCGCTCGGCTATTGCATCCTTGACCAGTTCGTATCCAGGATCAGAAATCGTAGGTAAACCGGCATCACTTACCAAAGCGATGACCTCTCCTGACCGCAGCCTCTCTAGCATCTGCTTCCCGCTATATTCCTTATTATGTTCATGGTAGCTGACGATAGGTGTCGTAATTTCGAAGTAATTGCATAATTTCTTCGTATTCCTTGTGTCCTCGGCAGCAATGACATTCGCTTCCTTTAAGATCCTTAAAGCCCGGAAACTCATATCCTCAAGGTTCCCTATCGGTGTAGGGACCAGATACAGGGCTGGCTCCAATCCTTCTTTTTCAAAACTCTTTTGCTGCCACATATCATATATCTCCCTTCGCCATCCACATTTGTTTTTGCTTTCTTGACAATTGCTTGAATTTATATTCGGCCTGCATGGCCAATGTCTGTGTTTCGAATATTTCACGATGAATCAGTTCAACCGGGGTGCGTCCTCGTGTATACTTTGCCCCCTTGCCTTGATTATGGGCAGCGATCCTTCGCTCCAAGTCATTTGTATAACCAGCATAATAGCTGCCGTCCCTGCACTTTACGACATAAAAATAATGTTCATTCTTCTCCATATAAAATCCTTCTGATTTCCGGATTATACTCATTTTCGTCACTATATACAACTAGCGGAGGCAGAATCTTCAAATCAGGGTTCCCATCCTTTATCCCCTCAATAAGAATTGTATTGGCTTCCTTTGAGCTTTTGGGATAAACGAATTGAAGCCGTTTCGGTTCGATCCTGTACTTCCTCATGAAATGCAGGATATCCATCAGGCGGCCCGGCCGATGAACAAAAGCGGCTTTGCCCCCTTGACGCAGCAATTGACTGGAAACGCGCATGACGTCTTCTAGATTACACATGATTTCATGCCGGGCAATGGCAAAATGTTCATTTTTATTGATTTCCTCAATCGATGGCGTTGGAAAATAAGGGGGATTGCAAGTAACCACGTCATATTTGCTATAACCGATCTGTTCCGGCATTTCTTTGATGTCCCCATGGATCATCTCGATCCTGGAGGATAAGCCATTATGGTCCATGCTTCGCTGGGCCATGTCATATAACCGCTCTTGAATCTCGACGCCTGTAATTGCCGCTTTCGTCCTTGTGCTCAGCAATAAGGGCACGACGCCATTCCCCGAACAAAGGTCGACAATTTTCCCTTTTTGGATCGGGACATTCACGAACCTTGATAATAAAACGGCATCCAATGAAAATGAGAACACCGATGGGCTCTGGATGATCCTTAAATTCTCAGCCAATAGATAATCGAGGCGTTCATCGCCTTTAAGTTCCACCATTGCTGTTACCCTCCTAATTATGTATGGAAAAAGCATGTCCAGGTTCCATGCTTCGACTTTCATCTCGTACAAAAAGGGGCCTGACCCATAGTATGCGTCAGACCCCGAATCACTATATATTGTAAACGGTCTATCTATCACTTTAAAAGAGATGGAGCATTCTTTTATATTATTCCATTATCACTTCTTGTTTAAAAACGATAAACAGAACAGGCAATCTCCTTCTTTTCGTAAACTGCCGAAATGCAGATTACAAATATGGAAACCCTCTTGATAGATACGGGCTAAATTATCATAGCCTTCCCCGATATCCATAACCTTGTCCGTACTAGCGGTGCGATTTTTCACTTTTTGCTTCATCTTTACCGCAGCAGGCGCAGTTTCGACTTCCGCAAGGCCTAACCGATGACGCAAGTGCTCGTTTTCCAGCTTGAGCGACTGGTTTTCCTCAAGGATTTCAGCCAGGTTCTGCTTCAATTCCCCAAGCTGTTTATATAATTGGCCTATCTGGGTTTCCATATTGGTCACCGACTCAAAAATAGCTTTCTTATCCACGCTCTCCCACCACCTTAATAATCTGTGGCTTGAATAGAAACGGCTCCCTCTTTTAGAATCTCATCTAGAGTATACTCTAATACTCTTTCCTGCTCGATTAGTTCAATCTGAAGTACGCGTTCTAGAATATTAAGCCCCACTACCTTGCCTTTGCCACCAGGCGTATTAATCATTTCACCTAAATCAGGAAGCATTTCCTTCGCACTTTCATACTCGTCATTTTCATATTTCAGACAGCACATCAACCGACCGCATAATCCTGAGATTTTTGTAGGGTTTAATGATAAATTTTGATCCTTCGCCATTTTGATCGAAACTGGTTCAAAATCCCCAAGAAATGTGGAGCAGCAAAGCATCCTGCCACAAGGCCCGATGCCACCAAGCATTTTTGCTTCATCCCTAACCCCAATTTGGCGCAGCTCTATCCGAGTTCTGAATATGGCAGCTAAATCTTTGACTAAATCACGGAAATCCACGCGGCCATCCGCTGTAAAATAAAACACGACTTTATTTCTGTCGAATGTATAGGAGACATCTACTAGCTTCATATCCAGCTTATGCTCAATGACCTTCTGACAACATATTGAGTAAGCCTCTTCTGCAGCAGCCTTGTTCTCATCGACAATCAGCTTATCTTTCGCGTCAGCTACCCGAAGTACTTTTTTCAATGGCAGGACAACATCGTTTTCATCTACTTGCTTACGGGCTGTAACAACTTTACCGAATTCAACGCCGCGGACAGTCTCCACTATTACAAAATCGTCCTTAGGAATAGCGAATTCACCCGGATCAAAGTAGTATATTTTGCCCGCTTTTTTAAAACGGACACCTACAACATCATACAAATCATGATCCCTCCTGCAAATTCAGCACAAGCTGTTCCATCAACAGCTGTGGATTCGTGTTGGACATCAGCTTTCTTTTTGCTTCCAAGATACACGCCATATGCTCGGCAAGGCGTCTTGAGGAAAGATGAAGAGCGTGAGTTTCAAATTCCTTCAGCTTATTTTGAAATGCAACAAGGTGCTTTTTATCCAACTGAATGTATAATAAATCCTTATATATAAGAAGTAACAAATCAAGACCTCTGTCAACCTGTTCTCTTTCTTTAAAGTGTGTGAACCAATCCGTTTGAAGGTACAACAATGCCTTCAAGGAATTAAGTTTTAGCACTTCATACAATTTTACCACTATTTTTTGAGCTTGTACAAACCATTCATCACGGCTAAGCTCGATTCCCGCTTCCACATTCTGTGTTATATGTGCAATAACCGAGGCGAGCTGCGGCTCCAAATCCTGTTCCATCAGCTTCCGTTTCACATTCTCCGGGGATAATGGCTTGAACGAAATCACTTGGCATCTTGATAATATCGTCGGCAAAATTCTTTGAATCTGTTCGGTCATCAATATCGCAACGGTGTCGGCCGAGGGCTCCTCCAAGAATTTCAATAGACTATTGGCGGCACTCACCGACATTTTGTCCGCATCGGCAATCATATAAACCTTGCGATCTGCCTCCACGCTCTTTTTCGAGAATTCCTCTTGAAGCCCTTTGATTTGTTCCTTTTTGATGGAGAGGCCATCTTTTTCTATTAAATGGACGTCTGGATGATTACCGCTTGAAATCCGTTTGCAATTCCGGCAAGTTTCGCATGGCTCGTAACCTGCTGTGGGGGCTTCACAAAGTAAGCTTTTGGCAAATGCATTGCTTATATCCTGTTTACCCGTGCCTTTTTCCCCTTCAAATAAATACGCATGTGCCACTCTATCTTTCATTATGCTATTCTGCAGCATGGTCATCACCTGCGGCTGAATTCGGCTCATATCCTGCCATGTTTTATCCAAAACCATCAACTCACTTAAGTATATAGATTAATCAGTAGACCTTTAATTTCACCTATCATTTCCAATATTTCAAGCGAGCCTTTCTCTTTATTGAGAATTTCCTCACTTAGCTCAACTAATCTTGCATCTATCGTTTCCACGGTTTTCAATGGCCGGCTTTGACCATATTGGTTCCAGCTAGTGGATTGCTTCAGCTCCAATCCATATTCAACCGCTTCTTTTACAAACCGTTTAACCAACGCCTTATATTTTGCCAATTCCCTAAAGGTACGTGACCGAACTAAACGCTGCCCCGCCCCTTCAATATCACCTATCAAACGGTTCAAGGTTTGAATTTGCATCTTTTGATCCTGTGTCTGGACCATTTGCTGAAACCTTCCATTTGCAGACTGGAACTGTTTGGCATCTTGGCGTGTCTTATCCAGCTTAATAGGGATTTCATGGTTGATTTTCATTATGGACCTCCAAGCATCTACCCATTAAAACTGTAAAAAGTTTTCAACAGGCAAAATGAATATGGTCGCACCGCCTACCTGTATCTCCACTGGGTAAGGTACATAGGACTCGGCGTTGCCGCCCATCGGTGAAACCGGTGATACTAGTTGGGAGCGTGACTGGCAGTTCTGCTTGATGATCTGAATGGCCTGATCAACCCGTTCATCCTCCGTGCCGATCATGAAAGTCGTATTGCCCGATTTTAAAAACCCGCCAGTGCTGGCAAGCTTGGTCGTTCCGAAATTATTTTCCACTAATTCATTCAGCAGCCGATGGCTATCTTTGTCTTGAACGACAGCAATGATCATTTTCATTCTTATCACCCTCCGGTTACTCTGAATTTTTTCTACCTCTATTATAGCAACTAGTCATTGACTGGAATAGTATTCCGTTGAATAATCTGGAAACGAATATGATTACCTTCCCGACTCTTTCAGGAGGTTTAATAAGCCGGCTTTCGTTTCTTCAAAAACTTCTTCGATTGTCCGTCCTGCATCCACGATGATGAAGCGATCTTTCCATCTATTCATGATGAGCTGGTAGCCTTCGCAAACCTTCTTATGAAAATCCAGCGCTTCAAGGTCGAGCCTATTCACTTCTCGCTCCCCATTGGATTGAATGCGCCTCAATCCCTCTTCTGGGTCGATATTGAAAAAGAACGTGGCGTCGGGCATCATGCCTCCGATTGCGAATTTATTGATACTGTAAACCTCTTCTATATCCAAGCCCCTTGCATGTCCCTGATAGGCCAGAGAGCTATCGATAAATCGGTCACAGAGGACGATGCCGCCTCGATCCAGCTCCGGCATGACCACCTCCACTAAATGCTGGCGTCTTGCCGCTGCATATAATAAAGCCTCTGTTCGAGGATCCATAGCTGTATTTTCTTTATTGAGAATGACTTCCCTGATTTGCTCCGCAATGGGAACCCCGCCTGGCTCGCGCGTTAACAGGACTTGATAGCCTTCTTCTTGCAGGGCCTTGCCAAGCATTTGGGTAATCGTCGTTTTCCCAGCACCCTCGGGCCCTTCCATTGTTATAAAAATGCCACGCTTCATCGATGTACCTCCAAGGTTCTTTGTTTGTAGTATATCATTTTAACCTGATTGTCCGCTTTCATAAACGAATAATTCACCATTTGCCAGAGAGGAACCGCCATGGAACCTCGCTCCTAGCGACAGCAGTCCCTTCAAGCTCGATACATGCTCGGCAGTGATCATTTCCCCGGACATAATTAAAGGGATCCCCGGAGGGTACGGAATGACCATCTCAGCCGACACTTTCCCTATGGACTTCCTGAACTCAACCGATTTCGGTTTTCTTTGTTTCATGAGCGAGTATGGCATTTCAAGACCTGTCATTGACTTTCCAGCATGCCAACTATCCATTTGAATGGGCATGCTCTTGCCCGTTCTGCCTATGGTCGCGTTGTATATATTTTCAATGATTTCATGAAAAGGAAATTCGGCACCCATCTTCAATAAAGGTAAAATCAGCAGCAAATTATTAGGATCAGCCAATTCGGCAAAAATTCCTTTTGCTTCACATAACCGCTGCAATTCAAAACCGCTTAAACCATTTTTTGATTGGATGACCACTTTCAATGGGTCGCAAAAAGTCCCCTTTGGCGCCTCCATCACTTTAATTGATGGCAGGGCGTCCAATCCCCCCCTGAACTCCTCAATTTTTCTATTCAGCTCTTTTTTATCATCTGGGGTGAAAGAGGCGAGGTAGGCCCTGGATAAGTCAAGCGACCCCATGATGGGGTAGGATGGGCTGCTCGACTGGAGCATCTGCAAATAGAAGGATACTTGATCAGCATCAATGTAAGCTGAATGGAGGTGCAGATATGACCCCATGGTCATGGCCGGCAATGTTTTATGTGCAGAATGAACGACGGCATCTGCGCCGGCCTTAAGAGCCGTATCGGGAAACGGATCTCCTAACTGAAAGTGAGCGCCATGGGCCTCATCCACAAGCACCGGTATCCCCCTTTGATGGGCAAGCTTTACCATTTCGCCCATATCCTCGCCTAAACCATAATAATTCGGATAAGTTAAAACGATTGCCTTGGCATCCGGGTGGACACGCAAAGCTTCTGCAATCAATTCTGGTGCTATGCCTCCAGCGACCCCCCACTCCTCATAAAAAACCGGCCGCAGAAAAATCGGCTGAACATTGGCTAGCATCAGGCCATGTAAAATCGACTTATGACAGTTCCTTTGGACAAGTACCTTATCTCCTTCGCGGCATGCCGCAAGGATCATTGCCATGTTACCCACGGTAGACCCGTTGACCAGAAAATGACTCTTCTTCACTCCATATAAATCGGCAAGCAGCTGCTCGGCCTCTAAAATGGCGCCCTCAGGAGCATGGAGGTCATCTAAACCGTTTAGCTCCGTAGCATCGATCCCGAGCACGGGGTTATATAACGCTTGTCCCTTTTCACTAAATACCCGTCCATTTTTATGTCCGGGGACATGGAGGGAAATTGGTTCATTTTTATAAAAAGCACTCATTGCATCGAACAATGGTGTCTGTGATTGATTCATTTATTATCTTCCCTCAAATCCTATTATTTTTTCATTTTATCAAATAAGTTCAAATTTATCTCCTCTGGCGATTAAACGGGAAATCCCTGCCCCTTACCTGCGACCAGGCCAAGTCATCAAGCATTCTGCTAAAGTACTAAAAAAGAGTCAGAGAATGAAGAGACAGTCCATTTCTTCATTCTCTGACTCTTCAACTTTCCATACCTAGCCTCTCATGAAAATATTTCAGGATTGGTGATTTTTCTTAATTGCTTTAAGTAATATTTATACCTCGGATCATTTGTATCGGTACCGATCATATCCCTTTCGCATTCCTCACAAATGAAAGTCGTATATACGTGTATCCCCATTCCTTTTATTTGTTCACACACCACGCACGTTTCCCCTGCCGTCGTTTTGGTTTTTGTTGTCCCCAACATCTCCACCTCCATACCTGCATTCTCCCCAAAAACCATCGTTCACATACTTCGATTTTAAATAGTTTAAGAGAACCGGGGCTGCTTTTAACAATGTATGATGGAGATTTTCAATACGTGTATGTCTCTATATAAAAGTTTCCATAAACGATAAATCGTCGATTAACGAAAAAAGACCAGCCAAGGTGGCTGATCTTTTTTATAATGGCTTGGCGGCGTCCTACTCTCACAGGGGGAAACCCCCAACTACCATCGGCGCTGAAGAGCTTAACTGCCGTGTTCGGAATGGGAACGGGTGTGACCTCTTCGCTATCGCCACCAAACATATCAGGAACGTTGTTCCTTCAAAACTAGATAATAAGAAGGTATTTCATTTTTTTAAAAGCGTTGGTTAAGTCCTCGATCTATTAGTATCAGTCAGCTCCACATGTCGCCACGCTTCCACCTCTGACCTATCAACCTGATCATCTTTCAGGGATCTTACTAGCTTGCGCCATGGGAAATCTCATCTTGAGGGGGGCTTCATGCTTAGATGCTTTCAGCACTTATCCCGTCCGCACGTAGCTACCCAGCTATGCCTTTGGCAAGACAACTGGTACACCAGCGGTGCGTCCATCCCGGTCCTCTCGTACTAAGGACAGCTCCTCTCAAATTTCCTGCGCCCGCGACGGATAGGGACCGAACTGTCTCACGACGTTCTGAACCCAGCTCGCGTACCGCTTTAATGGGCGAACAGCCCAACCCTTGGGACCGACTACAGCCCCAGGATGCGATGAGCCGACATCGAGGTGCCAAACCTCCCCGTCGATGTGGACTCTTGGGGGAGATAAGCCTGTTATCCCCGGGGTAGCTTTTATCCGTTGAGCGATGGCCCTT
>NZ_PHNG01000701.1:0-8758 GCF_002803435.1 Bacillus sp. mrc49
TGACCGATACCCCAGGAATCGCCAATAGCTTTTCCAATGCTGCCGTATTATCACTGGACATTTTCTTGATGGGCACGAAATAACCTGGCTTTACCCAAGATTGCGTTAACTTCTTATCTATCTCGTCAGTGGACATATTAAGCATACCAGCGACCTTTTTGACCGTTTCGGTTTCGTTAGTCATTTTCTCTGGCACAATCCCCACTTCCGAGACCGTGCCATTCATGGCAAGTCCGCGCTCATTCCGGTCGACAATTTCCCCGCGAATGGCTGGATAGGTTTGAACCGATATCTTTTCACCAGCTTTCAACTGGGGGAATATATAGCTTTCATCCCACTTAATGTACCAATTCTCCTGGTCACCCTCCCCTTCCTTGATAAGGGTCGCCTGATGATCGGAATTGACCTCCCCTGCCATCGTTGACATATCAACGGTATAAGCAAGATTTACTTCTTCTCCATCTTTATGCTTTTTTTCTTCTTTGGGCTGTTTATAATTCACCTTTAACTGGTCCACTTCTATGCCCTTATAGATTTTTTCATAACGCTCCGCAAATTCATCCGCGCTGATTTCTTTCTTCGTTTCAGGTGACAAATATTCATACATCTTCGTAAAATCCTGTTTATTCCAAAGTTTGGTGTATGCCGCAAAGCGCTCTTCCGGACTTGGCTCATCCGAGCAGCCGGCCAGGAACAGTACGCTCATCAACAATAAGCTGGAAACTAAAGCCAGTTTCTTCATGATTTCCTCCTAATGAATAGTTAGAATGATATACGTATAGTTTATCAAAATATTAGGGGAATGGGGGAATTTGTATGACCAATTTCTTCATTTTGCTACTTTATCATAGTTTTACTAAAGCATAAGTCCTGGATGCCGGACCCAGATTGTAGAAAAAACCGGGGCTATCCACATGTCCTCCGCCCGCGAAAAGCTAAGCCCCTGCTGTGAAACGGAACTGATAAAGGACAAATCCAAAACATGGTAAACATCAAACTTCCTCTCTTTATCACGCTAAGTGGAATGAAACGAAACAACCGGATCTTAAAAACAAAAAACCGCAGACAACTCCATTACCGAGCTGTCTACGGGCATAATTTTTTGAACATGGACTATAGCATTCTTTTTTTTCGGCTTTTTTTCTCATGCAGCCATTTCTTCAAGAAGAAGAAGCCTAAGATGGATGAAATGATAAGACCGCTTGTCGTAACGAATACAGCTACCCATTCATATAAGGTATAATCCATATACGCTTTCCAAGGCAATCTCTTTTTCCAATCTTCAATGTAAAGATTCATCCCGAATATTCCTGAGACGACCGTATAAATCGTCAGGATCTGTAAGAGATAATTACTGCTCTTACCAGAGAGTTTATCCTGATTCTGATAGAGGTAAGAAAGCGTTTCTTTTACCTCCTTATAGAGCGGCGCAATCCTGAAGGTTTCATCCGTTATTTTGAATAGCTCTTTGCCTGACGCTGTGCTATTAACTTCAGTAAATAAATACTTCGTAGTAAACTCCGTGATCATGAAGATCAGTTGCTCCGTATTGGATTGATCTTTTTCGATATCTATCTGGGAATGCTCATGAACCAGCTTTAGCAGCACAATTTTATAGTAGAAGAAAAGCAATATCGAATAAAAGTTTTGGCCGTACATTTCATTTGCCAATTGCAACTGCAGCTTCCCTTTCGCTTTCGTGACACAAGCAAAATGGTACATGCTCGTAACATAGAAAGTTTCTTCACCCCACCTGTCATACACCCGCTCCTTGTAATACTTATCAATATAAGCGGGGTTCAATGCGCCGATGTATGGCTCTCCATCACTGTCGTATCCATTCAGCTCACTTGCCCGAAATAAATCATTTTTACTGATCACACGATCCTCAGGCAATTCAATATAACTGACGACATACATTCGTTCATCGATAAAGAAAGGCAAACTTCCGAAATAAGTGGGATCTGTCTGCTCCTCATCGATAAATTCCTCCATTGGCGGCATTAGTTCGTTGAAGATGAAATCCTTTACTTGTTCATACTCGTTTTTCCTGCAGCCGACTTTTGTCTTCTGTTCATCTTCAGCAATCGGTTCGAGAATTCGAAAAGTATCGGCAAAATATAGCACGTCATCGTACGAAAGCCCTTCAGGTAATGTAACACGCAGGTTCATCATGCCAATATGAAATGGGCATATGAAGATATCAACAGAATTAATGATGAATGAGGTAGTTAAAAAGGGGGATTCGAAGGTACAATCAATATCGAGCTTTTTCGTAAAACGCCTCAATCCTTCTTTTTCTTTCAAATTCGCTGGAAATAGGATCGGTTCGATATAGGGCATGAAATACTTTTCCAAATTGCGGTGTGAAATCTTATGCTCACCGTAAAATTGGCCTTGCTGTTCCATATCTCTCAAGTTCAAGAAAACGAAATGGTCTTCCAGCAACGTTTGCACAAATGTTTCAATTTTATTCCCTTCGAGCGTGAACGGAAATAGATACTGTTGGAAACTTCGCTTCGTTGAATCATTTTTTTCTAGCTTCACTTCCATAATTATATTCCTCCGATTAAACTGCGGTGTTCAAGGTTCGAACCATCTTGTTCCTTATCTTTACCCAAGTATACGTAAACAAAACGGAACATATTATAGAAATAAAATGGACAAATGAAAACAGAAAAAAAGATCCCCCGAGCTTTTGCTCGGGGGCCATCGAAAAGGGTTCTTCAACCCTCTTCACTTTAGGGTACTAGAAACTGATGTTTCTAATGAAAAATCCGATATTCGGACCATTTTAGCATGTAATTCGAAGATGATAAAACACCGAATTCCTTCATATTCGGCCTTCACACCGTATTAACGACCAATAAATCCCCATAGACAGAGACTGGCAAATGAATTTATAACTGTAGGAATAATGAAAAGCTTCAGCTCAGGCACTTTAGGAACCATGTTTTATAAGGGCGGGAAAGGGTAAATAAAAAAAGAAAAGGAGAGAACATCATGAAATCCGATAGCAATAAACAACCCTTGAAGTTTTTCCAAAAAGCAAATCATTCAAAACCTACCGAAAGGAAACAAATGAGTGATTTCATCAAAAAAATGAAGATGAATGGGCAAAACTCCCATTTAAACGGCAAAAACTCATGACACAATAGAAGGTCATGAGTTTTTTGCCATTAAAATTTGATTTCATTTCCCTGCAGATTGTACTTTACACATTTTTTGATACCGATTACATTCAAAAAATGTTTAATTTTCTTCATGGAGGTTGCCTGATATTCATCAACAATCGAGAATTCTTTAATATACGCGACTTTTTCCTGGACATTTGTATCTATATGATCTTGATTGCCTTCTTTTCCATTTGATTTTTCGCATGTGTACACCACAGCTTCACCGATTTTCCTGGTCGCCCTATCAAAATAAAAAGAAAACACAATGGCACATTCATCATCGTAAAAAGAGGGTTGAACTTTCATATTAATATCAATCATTAACCTTACACCTCTCTCCCTTTTGTTAAATACACTATAACAAAATTCAGAAAGGGAAATAGGTGTTCCAAACTACACTCCCATTTCTTCCACACCTTCTAAATGGACCTTATATCCCCCATGCATGGATAATTATAACTAGAGGAATATGCGCAAAAGAATAATCGTCAACGGAATAAAAAAAAACATCTTCATAAGAAGATGCTCAAAGGTCTGAATGAAAGCTTCAATTCTTATTATTTATATAAACCTGGAAGTTCTGCGTAAAGGCCTGGCAATTCAGTAGGAACGATTACGAAAGCAGCGATGAGAAGAAAAGATACGACTAATGCTTTAGTACTTTTTTTCATAGGTCAAACCTCCTTTTCTTATTAAAAAATATTGGTTAAAATAGAAATTAATTCTATAGTTATATTTAACCACACTTCATAAAACTGGATATTCCGACTAAATAATCTATTTAAACCGCTAAGGGCATGTACATACAGTTTTCACCGATTTTTCATGATAAAATATAACTCTAGGCATATTTTAAGGAGAATCATAATGGATTTTTTTGCAGTTGGACAAAAGATCAAAGAGCTACGTAAACAAATCGGACTTTCCCAAGAAGAGTTAGCATCCGGTATATGTACACAAGCACAGATCAGCAAGATCGAAAAAGGCGATGTCTATCCATATGCCTCCACCCTTTACTTGATTTCCCAACGGTTAGGTGTTGATGTAAACTATTTTTTCGATATTGGAATGACACCTAGGCTGGATTACGTGGAAGAAGTGATTTATCAATTAAAGATAGCCAGACGGACACGAAATTATGAGGAAATGCAGCAAATAGTCAAGGCGGAGGAAAACAGTCCCCTTTTTCTTCAGAATAAAAAGAACCATCAACTGATTCTTTGGCACAAAGGGATCTACGAATACGAAAAAAATAAAGACTTAGAAAAAGCCATTGAATTTATTTACAAGGCCATCGCCATTACTCATACTACGGATAAAATCTATTCGGAACGCGAGCTTGAAATTTTAAGCAGCCTTGGTGTCATGTATGTTGCCGAGGAACGGTACGAAAATGCATATGCCCTGCTAAAGAAAGCTTTGGATCACTTGAAGGCAATCCCCTTCATGACGGATAAGACGTTAAAGACCCGCCTGTCCTACAATTTTTGCAGGGTTTTAACACGCCTTGGCCGCTTTGAAGAGTCGATTGCCTGCTGTCAGGATTCCATCAAATGGTGCCTTGAACATGATCAATTATATGCTTTGGCCGATTTACATTATCATTTAGGCTACAATTACGAACTGGTGGGCAATTTTAAAGAAGGTAAAGACTACTTGGAGAAGTCAGCCTTCCTCTTCTCGTTGCAAAAAAATCATGCCTTTGTTACCTTCATCAACAAAAAGTTGGAAAGCTGGAAAAATGAAATGAAAATAAACTGATTCTTCATTTCAAAGCCATTCCCGCGGGAATGGCTCTTTCCCTTCACTTCACAATCGGCTCTCGCCCTTCAGCTTCAAAACCTGTATCTACATTTCAAATTTCACGTCAAAATGAAGTATAATAAAGAGATGCTTCAAAAATCACCTTATAAAAAAGGCCCCAGCACCCGCCGCTTTAGTTTTTATCGCGTGGGGAAAATGGATCCGGGGCTTTCCCGGCCGAAGTCTATATATCGAGACCACTTATATTCAAGGGCTTTTTTGACGATATTGACTTTTACGGGAGTTAAAGGAAAGTACGGCTTGCCGATGTGAATGATTCGTTCATTCTTAAGGCATAATCCGGAAAGGGAATGGTCATGAAAAAGGCAGCCTAAATGACGCCACGATGCCAAACCCTCGATTCAACGAGGCATGAATACGATTGTTAACGCACTGATCCTCATGATCAGCAAAAATATAATTTTTGGCAAACAGGGATGGACCCTAAAAGGAGGAGAGTATGGAGCGGGAGTTGTTGTTAGTTGGGGAGCGGCTGGCGGAATTGTTGGAGGCCGGGAATCCAGAAGATTCGGACGTGGTGAATCAAGGACTCCAGTTATACCGTCAGGGGCTTGTTGAAATTAAAGAAGAAGCGGCAGATACGGTAGCGGCCGAGGTACAGGACGAAACGCGCCATAAGGCCAGGTTGAATCTCCTCTTCCCTCAAGAGGGCAGCTGTACATGTGATTCAAGATTCATTTGCAGGCATCAAATGGCCGTTTTCTTTGCAGTGTACTCCGAACACGCTAGCGTTTCCGACTGGCTTAACGAATGGAAAGCACCAAAGATTGAATCGGCCGCCCAGGCTCTGCAGCAAGTAAAACGGGCAAGTGAATTACTGAAACAAGCGGAGGAAACTCCCATCATTCTGGATAAAAGCTATCCATCTTGGAAGCAATTCGTGGACGTCACCTTCTCGGAACACGTCGAGCCCCATATTGGCGAGCCAAACTATATGATTGAAAACCATATACAAACATACTTTAAACGCCTTAGTTCCAAAGCTCCGATGGAAAGGGAATGGAAACTGCTCTACCAATTCGTTACGCAATTTTGCACGATGCAGCTGACACTGAGAATGATTCAGCTACATAAAAGCCAGACCCAGACGATCAGGGTCTTTTATGCACTTGCTGTCGACCTTGCGGAAGAACTGCATGAAACCGTGCAGCCGCTTAGCCGGCAAGCGCGGCCATTTGCCTTTGACCCCTTCGTTTTCAGCATCAAGGAGGATGTAGCTAAGCTGCTGGACGGCGGATTCGGTCTTGAATATGAAAAAATCGATCTCTACCGGGAAATATGGAGCTACTTATTCTCCAACTCCTCGTGGCGCAAAGAGGAGCTTGAACGAATCAAGGAAGAACTTCCAGACAAGTATACGGGCACGACTGAGAGGACATCCTACTCCCTCGCAGCCATTCACCTATGTCTTCTGGAGAATCAAGACAAACAGGCCATTGAGCTTCTTCATGAATTGAAGAAGGATGCCTGTCCGTACATTTTCTATTGGCTGAATCTCCTGTCTGAATCAGACAACCGGTCACGCGGCATCCCATTCATTGAATTCATCATCGCGAATGTCCAGGAGTTCCTCGCAGATTTATCCGATTATTATCAGCGGGTGGATTTCGTAAGGACGTTTACGACTTTAATCAGCAGTTGCTGCTATAAATTGAAGCGAACGGATTTACTCGAGAAGTTTTACAGAGCCACCCTTCCGCACAGCTATTGGAACTATGCAAATTTTCTTTTTGAACAAGGACAATACAAAAAATGGGTGGAGATGCATATTTACTCTGAAATCAGCATTGACTTAATCAGCAGTGAGTCCATCAAAGAAGTGGTCTCTAAAGAGCCAGAGCTAATCCTGCCCCTATACTATCATGCGGTACAGGAAAAGGTTTCGTTAAAAAACAGGCCTGCCTATAAGCAAGCCGTCCGTTATTTAAAAAAGATGCGCACCATCTATAAAAAGACGAAAAAGGAAGACATCTTCGAACGCTATATTTTATATGTAGCTGATTCAACTAAACGGCTCCGCGCTTTCCAAGAAGAATTAAAAAGGGGTAAGCTTATCGATGTTTAATCCAGGGAAATTAAAAATCAAAATAGCGGCTCTCGAAAACGGATCCTACGCCCTTGGTGCCGTCAATGAGGACAATGCCTTCCTCAACACGAATCATATACGCAGGCTGCTCTTCAATTGGGATGACGCAAGCTTTTATGGCACGAAAATGGCTACCGATACCATGGATGGAAATCCTGTATTCATTCTTGATGCGTGGGGACTTCTCAATTTTTTTGCGAAGGAGAGCTTCAACTCCTTCATAGAATGGGAATGGTCCGAGATATCATCGCTTTGCCTGGCAGCGGCGCCCGTCCTTCATGAATCCATCGAGGCGGGCATCCCAGTGCCCGATTTCACCAATCTGCAGCTGGACTCCATTGGCTGGAAGCTGCCGGAAGAAGTCGAGGAGGAATTCGTCCCTTCATTTTGGGAAGAAAGCATTGCATTGGATCTACCCTCCCCAGATGCGGAAACGAATCGGACATTCATCGAAAAGTGGTATAACGGTGCCGCTAACATGTATTTAAAGAACTATTCACCCATGCACCATAAATGGAGCGAAGCCGTCGGCGCATTAAAGGATTCAAGACTTTCACCGGAAGAATTGCAGGCCTTTTTTGACAAAGAGAGCTGGCAGGAATGGCTAGGGACAAAGCCAGATCCGAAGCCTTTCACTATTGGACTCCGGTTAACCGAGCCACCTGATGGCAATGGGCCCTGGGTGCTCGACGTAACCCTCCGTTCCAAAAGGGATGAAAATATCGTTGAAACCTATACCGGAAAAAAACTGCCGCGCGGCTGGAACAAATATGCTAGCGAAGTGGTGCGGGCCACGAAACGCTGGCAGCTCGTCGTGCCTTGGCTTGGAGAAAACGGAAGGCTGAAAAGGGAGATTTCAGAAACGGACGCATGGGAGTTCTTGACCGATGCAAGTGAAAAACTTCTTTTCCTTGGCGTAGAAATCCTCCTTCCATCCTGGTGGCTTGCCTTGAAGGAATCCTCCTTGAAGGTGAAGGCCAAAGTAAAGAGCCAATCCAACCGCGGTCCTTCTTACGTAGGGCTGAAAGCTTTAATGGATTTTGATTGGCGCTTTTCATTGAATGGCAAGGAGCTCACCGAGGCGGAGTTCGAGGAGCTCGTCGACCAAAAAAGGCGGCTCGTCTTCATTCGCGGTCAATGGGTCAAGCTTGATCCGGCTTTCATTAAACAAATTCAGGTACTGATGGAAACAGCTAATGAAAAAGGAATACAGCTATCAGACCTGCTGCAGCAGGAATTATTGAATGGAGAAGATGAAGGTGGAGATATCGATGCGGAAAATGACGATATGCTCCGAATTCAATTTGAATTGAATCAGGAGCTCCGTAAGATGATCGGAAGGCTCAGGGAAGCCAAAAACATTTCCATCCTGCCCGTCCCTGCCGAACTTCAAGGCGACCTACGCCCCTATCAAAAGCTGGGCATGAGCTGGCTGCTTTTTTTAAGGGAGCATGGCTTTGGCGCTTGCCTAGCCGACGATATGGGGCTGGGGAAAACGGTCCAGATGATTGCCTACCTGCTTCATGTCAAAAACAAAGAAGGAGCCGGTAAAGAGCTGCCCGTTACATCCAGTGACGAGCAAAAGATTGAAACGATCATCGTCGAAGAGGAAGTCGGCCCAGGGGTCAGTGATGCAGAAGATACCCTTGTCCCCACTCCTGAACCTGTATCC
>NZ_PHNG01000702.1:0-12904 GCF_002803435.1 Bacillus sp. mrc49
ACTTGCAAACTCAGTTTCAGATTGAGTAGCATGTTGTCTAAAGTTACCTGCTTGATTTTTCTTTTCCATTTGTATTCACCTCCACGGTAGTAACATAACCAACATCGTGAGGTAGTATCCGGAAATTCCTCGCCTTCATAAATCTATTGGGGCAAAGGTTTCTACTTGAATTAACGGAAAAATGCAACATACAATACTTTACTATTCATTCTTTATTTTAGCTTTGAATTCTCGAAAATACGAAAATGAGCGTTGTCGCCCAATGGAGGATGGGACGGTAATTAAGATTTCTAGACATTTATTTTACGACCCTTCCATTTTACAGAACGTAAAACATTCACCCGGAAGAAGGAATATACATAGACTCCTGTGAAAAATAAAAACAAAAACGGATAAAATGGGAATACAGCCCATCTGAAATTACCGACCCTACGGGCAAACCATGCCGTTTGAATGGTATAGAGGATATACAATACTCCACTGAAAATAATGGCGGGAGTGTCTAATTCAATAATGGAAGAGATCAACGCTGTCGTAGAAATTAAACTGCCGGAAATCCAGATGATAACCATCAACATGATGACTGGATGAGTGGACTTGGAACCAACGGCAAAGCTTTTGCACCAGCCTTCTATAAGGCTGCTCAAGCCTTCCGGGTACATGCGTAAAGAGATGATCCCTTTGCCACCCAAGCAACGAACCGGGAGATTATGGTCAAGAAATGCCTGGCCCAGTGCCAGATCATCCATGATTTCTCCCTCGATCTTTTTATGCCCCCCGGACAAAAGATAATCGTCTCTATTGCATAAAATGCACGGACCGAACGAACCGGCTGTTTTAAAACGTGCTCCCCAAATGGTAAAAACATTCATGCCCACAATGACAATAATGTTAAATATTACAGAAAGGTGTTCGTACAAGCGATCAACTGTGTGATAGGGCTGTAAGGATACAATGCCCCTGGCTCCTTTTCCCTGGTAGAAATGCAGTAGATTTTTTAAACCATCCAAATTGGTGAACGCAGTATCTGCATCCAAAAACAATAGCCAATTCCCTTTTGCATGCATAGCACCACGCCAGCAGGCCGAAGACTTGCCGGAACCTTCATTTTTTAGAACATTTGCACCGTAACTTTGTGCAATTGCCACAGTATTGTCAGTTGACTGGTCGTCAACAACCAATATTTCAAATTGCTTGTAACGTTGTTCCTGCAAGGATTGCAATAACGGTGAGAGCCTGCCTCCTTCATTCCTGGCAGGAATAACGATTGACAGAAACGGAAGACCGGTATTCTTGCTGGAGGAGAAAATTGGAACTGGTAAAGACCAGAACATGATAATGGCAATCATAACTGCCAGAAAACCAATAGCAAGATTAATCACTTCTGAAGCTGTCATATAAAACGCCTCCTTCTTCTAAGAGTCATCAGAAAGTCTTCATTTTCCTGAATAATCGAACATTTCACCTGTATCGTCTTGTATCAGTTCCTGTGCAGTGATCCTGGCGGATAATAGCACGATAGGGACACCAGCACCAGGATGTGTGCTGCTTCCGGTAAAATACAGATCTTCACAATGTGTTGCTTTGCTTTGCGGACGAAAGTGGTTGCTTTGGGCCATGATTGGCTGCAAACCAAAAGTGGCGCCATTATATGCATTGAACTTCGACTCAAAGTCCAATGGTGTTGTATATGTTTCGGTTACAATCTCATTTTCAATGTTTTCAAAACCACTGATTTTTTTTAATTCATCTAAAATGTAACTGCGATAATAAGAAATGGTTTCCTCGTCCCACTGATAATTGGCTGTTGCTATATTCGAGACAGGCATCAGGATATACAGCCCATCTTTCCCCTCGGGTGCAAGGGAAGGATCCATTTTTGAAGCTATGTACACATAAAAGGAAGCATTCGTCAGTTTCTTCCCTGCAAAAATATCTTCCAGATTCTGATTTAGCTTTTCATTGAAAATAAAATTATGTACATGCCCAATTTCTTCATATTTTCGATCCATACCGAGATATAAAAGAAAACATGAACAGGTATATTTCATGCTGTCAATCTTTCTATCGGTATATTTCCCTTTAGCGGTCTTGTCTTTTATCAAGTGTTTCATGGCATATGGGAAGTCTGCATTACAAACGACAAAATCAGCAGAGATTTTTCTGCCCTCCACGATAATCCCGGTCGCCTTGCGATTATGAATGCAGATTTCCTGCACATCTTTGCCATAGTGGATGGTTCCTCCAAGTTCCGTGAAGAGCCTCTCCATAGAGAGTGCCATCGTATACATACCGCCTTTGATAAACCATACTCCATATAAAAATTGGATCATGGGGATCATGCTGTAAAAAGATGGACTTTCAATTGGGGAAATGCCTATGTACAACGTTTGAAAACTGATTAACTGCTTCAGCCGTTCATTCTTGATATATTTTCCTATAAAAGAATCTGCAGTGCCTCGTGCTTTCAGTTTCAACACTTTCTTCAGCATGGAAAGGTTATAAAAATCAGCCTTTTTGCGGAATGGCCTTTGAAGAATGTGATGCTTTGCAACGACAAAGCTTTTGTAGATTTCATGCAGATATAGAAAAAAACCTTCCGCATCCTCTTCGCTGATCGATTCAATCATCTGTGTCAATTCGGTAAGGTCTGAGGAGATATCAAAAGGCTTGTCGGGAATATCACTGAAGTAAGCCCGATAAATCGGGTTCAATTTTTCCATTGGAATATAATCATCGGGGTTACGTCCGCATAGTTCGAAAATCTCCCGATATAATTCCGGCATCATGACGATACTCGGCCCCAAATCAAATGTATAGCCATCCAGTTCAATTCGATTCATTTTGCCACCGGGAGTTGTTCCTTTTTCATATATCTCGACCTGGTACCCCGCTTGCTGCAGTCTGATTGCACTGGCAAGCCCTGCAACACCTGCCCCCACAACAATAACCTTCTTACTCATGTGCATTCCCTCATTTCCTTACAATATGCTGCTTCATTTCTTAACAAGTTCTGAAGTAATGGCAGTAATACGCCCGCGATTGTAGCGCTGAACAACGATAATGGGAAGGTTGAATACAAACGCATACAGGATCATCACCCAGCCCGCCCATACCGGATTCCACAAGAAGAACAACGGAGCAGGCAGAATGGAGAGCCAGTGTGTGAATTCCGCGCGTTTTGTTTCCGCAGCAAAGATCGTCAGGTCCCTCAACCCGTTGCCATGTAACCCCTTTTTACTGTAACCCTTTTTAAGAAAAATCGTGCCGTCTATAATATAGCCTTTCCATTTTTTCACCCGGAATAAACGCTGCCACAATTCTCCGGATTTTTCCCAAGAGAAGATCCGAAACCAAAATTGATCTCTTAGAAACCATACCAAAGGCAGTTTCATACAAATGGCAGAAATGGACAGATGAAAAAAGGGCCATGCAAAAATGTCGATGATAATGATCCATTGGACAGGTAATGTAACAATCATGATAATTCCCCTCATTTTCTATGCTTCACAGGTAACATCGTGTTCTATGAATTCTACAACAGCCACTTTCTTAACTTCTTCAAGAATTTCATATTTCTATCGGAATAAGGCGGGAATTTCCCTTGAACATGGATGAAATGATAGGCTTTGTAATCTGTTTTATCATAGCTGAAGGCTAAAAAACCAGCCTTTCCATGATAAGCACCGTATCCGCTTCTTCCACCCCCTCCAAATGCGACATGGGGATTCGCGGCATGATGTATCACTTGATTGGCGCTAATGGTCGGTGACTTCATATGTTCCATGAACTGCAGGATTTGTTTATTATCTTTACTGAAAATATATCCTGTAAGTGCATCACGTTGAATCCTATCACTAGATAATAATGTTCTTAAATCTGTATATGGAATGACAGGGAGTACCGGGCCGAATATCTCTTCCTGAAAGATAGAACTCTCCGGTTTCAAATTCACAACCACCGTTGGTTCGATGAACCGATCGTTTCTATCATACTTCCCGCCATGCCAGACATCCCCCTCCCCGATAAAATCAACCACCTTCTGGAAATGTGCATCGTTACAAATCCTACCATAATCAGCGCTTTCCTGGGGTCGATCTCCGTAGAAAGCTGAAAGCGAAACGGATATTTCAGAAAGTGTTTTTTCGTAAATGGACTGATGGACAAACAGTGTGTCCGGCGCAATACACGTTTGTCCCGCATTAAGAAACTTACCCCAGACGATTTGCTGGATTGCCGCTTTCGAAAAGCCTGTTTCATCCATGATACAGGGGTTTTTGCCGCCGAGTTCCAGTATCACCGGTGTGAGTTGATTGGCCGCCTGCCGCGCTACCGCTTTTCCTGTCTGCTGACTGCCTGTGAAAAAAATCAGGTCAAAAGGTGAAGAAGTCAATAGGCTGGCGGTTTGAGCATCCCCTGTAACAACTGTTAATTGTTCGGGAGGAAATACGTGATTAATGACCTCTCTAAGCAGTTCACCAGTTGCAGGTGCATGTTCAGATGGTTTGATCACACAGCGGTTTCCGCTGGCTATCGCTCCGATGGCAGGCATTAATGCAAGCTGGAGCGGATAATTCCACGAACTAATGATGAGTATACTCCCGTATGGATGCCTCATTCTTTTGATCGCTTCCACATATCCAAATTTTAGATGTCGGGACCGAACAGGCTTGGTCCATTTTGTTAAATGCTTGCATACATAATCTATTTCATTTAATAAGACTGCAATTTCAGATGAAACGCTTTCGAAAGGCGGTCTTCCCAAATCTGAATGAAGGGCTTGAATAAATGCCGTTTCATGCTCCAAAAGAATGGTCTTCAGCTTCAATAGCTTTTTTTTACGCATTTCAATTGAAAGGTCGGCACTGGAAAATAGATCCTCTCTCTGCCTTTCCGGTAATGTCTTTAGAAAATGACCGTGATTGTCAGACATTGGATACATCCCTCTGAACAATTTTCTCGCTTACAAGCTGACCACTTAATGTAACCATTGGCATTCCGCCGCCTGGGTTTACCGTTCCACCGACAAAATATAGATTGTCGTAGCGTTCACTCTGTTTCGGATGCTTAAATCCTTTATTCTTCATGCGGTCTGACACCGTTCCATAAATCGCACCGCGGTCGGAGCCATACACCCTCCTGATATCTTCCGGTGTCCATACATCCTTTGTGACTATATTGTCCCGTAAGTCATGCAGGCCCATTTTTTCCAATTTGATCAAAACCCGCTCAGAGAATCGTTCATAGTCCTGCTGTGTATAAGGTTGTTGATCCCGAATATAGGGAATATGGGGCAGTACTTTTATATTTTCATATCCTGCAGGAGCTTGTGTCGGATCCGTCTTATTGACATTGACCAAATAAATGACCGGGTCGTCAGGCAGCTCATGACGATGGAAGATCGAATGCATTTGCTGCTTCATATCTTCTGCGAAAAAGAAATTATGATGGCGCAGCTGCGGATAGCTCTTTTTCACTCCCAAATGCATCACGAGGCCGGAACTGGCCGGCTCGAATTTCTTTTTCAGTTTTTTTACATAATGGCTGTCTTCTTCCAGTAAACGTTCGTAAACCGGTATGACTTCCATATTGGAAACAAAATAATCTGCTGTTAGTTTTGTACCGTCTTTCAAAACAGCTCCGTTAATTTTCCCATTCTTTTTTTCAAGTTTTACGATCTGCTTTCCTAGGTGGAAGGTAACACCCACTTCCTCAGCCAGCTTCACCAGGCCACTGGAAAGATTGTGTAAACCGCCGGGTATATACCATACACCCTGGTCATGCTGCATGTAGATCATCATATTCAACACGGCCGGTGCATCGTAAGGGGACGAACCCACGTACTTGATAAAATAGGAGAGCATCACACGGAGCTCCTCATTACTGATCCGTTTATTAATGGCTCCATGAACCGTAGAAAACAGATCGAAGTTCCTCAAAGCGGTGAACAAACCGGTATGTTTCATGATTTGTCTCGTAGTATCAACGCCATGCTGAAAATAGGTTTTATCCGTCATATCATAAAGTCTTTTCGAATAGTGAAGCAGATTTTGATATTCTCGCATATCATTTTCACTCAGGGCTGGGTTCTTCTCTTGCATTTCGTTCAAATCTTCATATAAGTCAATGACATTTCCACCAGGGAAAAAGGAGCGCCATTGATGATCCAGCTTTTCAATCGGGACATAATCCTTCATGGATTTTCCACTCGCGGAAAATAATCGTTCAAAAATCCGAGGCATCGTCAGGATGGATGGGCCAAGATCAAAACCAAAACCATCTTGATCCAGCCTGTTCAATTTTCCTCCAATGTGGTTGTTTTTCTCATATAAGGAGACATCGTATCCTGCTTGCGCAAGTGAAATCGCAGCTGACAGTCCACCGAGTCCGCCTCCGATGATGATTACGGTTTTATTTTTCAACTGTAAATGCATCTCCTTCCCACAAACCAAAGACGTTGTTGGCTGCAGCATTGATTTGGGCCATTTTTTCTTTTGTAACATAGTTTCGTTTAGTTAGACACTGGTATTCATTGTTTCGCACAGCGTCAAGTATGCCTCTGTAAATGTGAGCAGACAGATAGACGGGTATGCGGCTATCTTGATCTAACAGCTCGATGTTGAACAAGAACTTGCTATATAGTGATTCAGCTCGAGAAGCAAGTTTTTCCCATAGGCCGATGAAATTTTCATTGATCGTGCCGTTATGTAAATCATGCTGTGAATAGTGGACATGGGTTAGTTCGTCTTCGGGTAGATAGATGCGATTTTTCTCACGGTAATCTTCTCCAATATCACGCAGGATATTCGTTATTTGCATGGCAACGCCAAGACTTATCACTGATGAATGCAAATCCGCAGAAGATCTCGAAGCGATGACAGGAACAAGCATTAAACCAACGGAACCAGCTACATAGTAACTGTACCTTTCCAGTTCATCCATTGTTTTCGGGGGTGTAAATGACAAATCCAAGGATTGCCCAGTCAGCTGGTCATAAAATGGGCTGATATCCATGTCATACGTATTGAATACATGTCTGAGTGCGCGCCATAGTGGCTTATCCAATTCCTCATGCTCGTTGAACAAATCAAGTTCTTTCTTTAATTGTCTCAGCAACTGAACCTTTTTCTTGGATGACTGGCTTCCATCTGCACACTCATCTGCGGTTCTGCAAAAAGCATAGATGGCATAAACGGCTTTTGCTTTTTCACTAGGGAGTTGTGAAAATGCATAATAAAAGATTTTGGAATGTTTTTTTATGACCTTTTCACAATAATCGAAATCGGCTTGCCTTTGCTCTTTATCCATATCCATCTCCTTCTGATCCATTTCCAGATCATTGAAATGTAATAAAGCGTCGATTGGGCAGGTAAACTTTTTTCTACTGCTACCAAGTCTGTAACCTTAGAACTTAGTATAATTCCTGGTTCTCCCCAAAAAAAACTTGAATGTGCTGAACATCCCTTATATAAGGGAGTATGGAAGAAGGAAGTGTTTCAATTTTCATAGGATTCGACCACTTTTTTGATTTTCCATGCGATCAACTGCCAAGCCTCTTCAGCTCGTTCTTTTGGACCTAGATGGGTAAAAGCGTGAGAACATTCTTTGAATAGCTCATCTTGAACGTTTATCCCTGCTGCTTTTAATTTCTCCGCATAGCATTCGGCTTCTGGTCTAAATGCGTCATACTCCGCTATGAGGATAAGGGCGGTAGCTAAACGGTCACTGATCTCGGCACGAACAGGGGAAGCGTGAGGATGCCCCGCTAGTTCTGTGTCAGATAGGTAACACATATTTATAAAATGGGCAACTTGAGGGTATCGGGAACGCCACTTATCTCGTTCTGGTTTATCCGCATGCGGAGTGACAAAATCCAGCATCGGGCAGGATAGCACTTGGAGCAGCGGCTGATCGTCCCCTTTCTCTTCAAGGTAGAGACAGAGAGCGGCTGCGATATTTGCACCTGAACTTTGTCCGCCGACCATGATTTTTTCCGCATCAATATCCAAATCATCGGCTTTTCCCTTCACCCATTGAAGAATGTCATAGCCCTGTTCAATCGGTTTGGGAAACGGGTATTCCGGTGCTTTCGCATAATCGACATTAAGAACCACACATTCCGCCTGATTGGCCAAGAAGCGGCAATAAGGATCATCCATCTCCTTTTCATTCATTATGAACGCTCCACCATGGAAGTTGATGTAAACGGGGAGCTTTTCCTGTTTTGCTTCCAAAGGATAATATAAAGATAGATAAGTACGTTGAACAGATGTCTCAACTACCACATTTTTTTTCATTTTTACTTGCTGCAGGGGAATCATGGGTGTTTTCTTTGCTTGATTGGGGAGGAGACGCAGTAATTTTGCAATAATTGTAGTGAACATCGTGTAACCTCACTTTTTTAACATTATAGCTGGAATGAAACGCATCTATACTCCCCCTTTCGTGTAGCCTACACATAATTTTTACAGTCCATAATGCTCCTTAACTATCTATTCCACAAAAAATGGCGTAACCCTGCTTTGGAATTCCCCTGTTAATTCAGTCTCGTTCGTCTGTTTAACGCCTTTTCTTAACGACAATTCCAGCTCGTCTTCTTCCTTACCTGCACTTTCATTGTGTTCTGGTACGAGGACGGCCCATGAACATAACCTGGCTGCATTCTACAACGGCACGGTCGATCTATACCCATCGGAACTGCGGGTATTAAGAATCCCATTTTCCGTGCAATGAAAATGGACTGACAAGCTCTAACCTTGCAAAATCATATACCGTTCCGATAAATCATACAATTTCTTTTAATAAAGGGATTAAATTTCCGCAGCATAGGGAAAAGAAGCAGATAAACTAAGTAACTTGTCAGGAGTGATGCCCGGATGGATAAATCGATAAGATTTTCGAAAAAACTTATCAAAGAAATAAAGGAAGATCGTGTCACAGGACTGGCAGCAGAACAAGCATATTACTATTTACTCGCACTATTTCCATTGCTCATATTACTGCTGTCCATATTGCCTTACCTGAATATCGATATTCAAACAGCCCTGGATACGCTCAAGACCTTCATGCCTGCGGAAACGATGGAAGTCATCGAGAAAAATATCATCAATATATTGAGTGAACGCAATGGCGGTTTACTGACAATTGGTTTCCTTGGCACTATATGGTCCGCTTCAAACGGTATGAATGCGTTCATCCATTCCATGAATATCGCTTATGATGTGGAAGAAACAAGGAATTTCATTAAAGCCCGCTTCATTTCCATTGCATTGACATTAGGCTTGGTCGTTGCATTCATCGTGATGCTCGGTCTTCCCGTCTTCGGGAAAGTCATCATCGATTTAATACAGCAAGTCATTCCCATCCCGGAAGAAATGCAAATCTTATTCAGTTTATTACGATGGGTCATAGCGGTTGTTGTCATATCACTCGTTCTTACCTTTTTATATCGATTCGCCCCGAATAAGAGCTTTCCGATTAAACATGTCTTTCCTGGTGCAGTGACCGCAACTGTCCTTTGGTTAGCGATTTCACTTGGGTTTTCTTTTTATGTCAGCAATTTTGCCAACTATTCCTCCACTTACGGAAGTTTGGGAGGGGTCATCATCTTGATGCTGTGGCTTTATTTAAGCGGCCTGATCTTTGTCGTCGGAGGAGAAATCAATGCGATCCTTCACCATCAAAAAAACATACCAAACAAAAAGTCACGTACACTTGTACACCCCGTCCCGCTAAAAAGGTAAATAAAAAGGCAAAAGCGGCTGTCCCATACGGACAGCCGCTTTCTTATTCAACCCTTATTGACGAACTCTTCATACCTTTCATCATGGGCCAGCCATGCCGCGTATTTCCGCTTCATGTATTTTTCCGCCTCCCCAAAGGTATCGAAAGTTTTTTTCTGTTGTTTTCCGTTGATTTCAACAATCCATTCCTCTTCCTCGTCTTCAAAGATGAATATGTCTTGTTTCTCTCTCGTTGAATAGAGGCAGCCCTCTGGGGACTCTTTTACATTCAATTGATTTTTGTGGGCATCGCGTTTCAGGGGCTCGGCAAAGAATGTCTTTTCGACGAACTGACTGTACGCCTTCTCTGACATGGTGCAGCCGGCAGCCTTTTGATGTCCTCCCCCATCATATTTTCCGGCAACCTCGGATACATCTATGTCATCATGGATTGTCCGGAAGCTGATTCTTTTACTTCCGACCATCAGGATGGCGATATAATCCAAATGCGAGAATTCCTTTGATAGTTCATTTCCCAATTCCGAGTGATATGACTCGGCATGGACCACACCAGCAGTATGAGGGCCGACAGTAGCCTGATAAACTTCTCTCTTCTTCCTATTTATGTACCGATCCACCCGACTCTCTTCCACTTTCAAAAGAGTTTGCTCCACTTCATCAAAGGTGAAGCTTTCGTCCGTGGACAGCTTTTGAGCTATTTTCGTCTCGAATTCCTCGATTGGAATCATGAAGAATAGGTCATTTAACCGTTTTGCCGTTGCATTTTTATTAACTTCCCATTCCCATGTATCGTATTGGCGGACCAATTCCACAAATTCGGCTACGATGCTTGAGGGCTCCAGCAGCTTGTTTTCAATTGCATACTGATAAAATAATGAAGTCGCTGCCGTCTGTTTACCGTCTTCCTGCTCGACCGTCACAGATGCCCAGTCATGTTCGTTCAAATGCAGTGCTGACTTATGATGGTCTATCAGCATCGCCTTGCCTCCATCGTCAACAAACTGCGAAATCATCTTTTCGTTATCTTCATCAACCGAAAGATCGGTAACAATCAATGTATCCTCGATTTTTGCCTGCTCCAGAAATGCTCCTACGTTCTGGTTAAGCCGCCCGATCGAGTTATAACTAACCACTACTTCTTCTCCGAATGCCAGCTTAGCCACAATGCCGCAGCCGACTCCATCTAAATCATTATGTGTAAAGAGATGGTACACACAAACCCCTCCTAATAACTAATAAATTTACTTTTCCCTAAAGAAATGAATTTCAATTGCAATCTTTACAATTGTAGCATAATCATCTTGCCTATTTTATCATGCTTTGATTACCTCGTGTTTTTGCCCGTTATTTAAATCCTTTTTCTTTTCGCGGTAATTCCCTTTAAACGATAAAAAGTATCCCTCTTTGCTTCCTTTTGTCATAAAAATTACGACCACCGATTAGGCGAAGAACATGTTATCATCAGGATTAATGTTCAGCGGATGTCAGCAGGGCGCTTGCATCTTAGATGGGAATTGTGCGTCCCTGGAAGAGGTTGCCCGCGAGCGAAGTTGACCCAAACCTGGAAACGAACATAGGAAAGCCGCAGGGATATTCCTCCCTGCGGCTTTCCTGAATAAAATTATTGCTCTATCAGCTTTCCAAGGTTAGCCATTTCAATGGCACTTACTGCCGCTTCATAGCCTTTGTTGCCAGATTTAGTTCCTGCACGCTCAATGGCTTGCTCGATACTCTCGGTCGTCAGCAGACCGAAGATAACCGGTACGCCCGTGTCCAAGGATACGGCTGCCATTCCTTTAGCTGCTTCATTGCATACATAATCATAATGTGAGGTCGCACCCCTGATAACAGTCCCAAGACCGATTACTGCATCATATTTTCCTGTATTCACAAGTTTCTTCGCGATTAACGGCAGCTCGAAAGCACCAGGAACCCAAGCGATATCCACATCATTTTCATCAACGCCATGACGCTTAAGGCCGTCCAACGCCCCGCCCAAAAGCTTGCTTGTGATAAATTCATTAAACCTTCCTACAACGATTCCCACTTTCAAACCTGATCCGATTAATTGTGCTTCAATGATGTTCCCCATATCCCAATTCCTCCTATTTTATAAAACGTTTAATTTTTTGTTCATGCTTTAAACCTTACGAATTTTGAACGTTCAGTTCCAGTTCCTGTTTTTCGGTTGTTTCGGCTTGTTGAAGGTACTGAATCAAATCAGCAATCGTTATGAATTTCAAATTGAATTTATCGGCGATGACTTCTAAATCGGACACCCGTGCCATCGACCCATCTTCATTCATGATTTCACAGATGACCCCAGCTGGTTTGGCACCGCATAACTTGGCCAGATCCACAGAAGCCTCCGTGTGCCCTGCCCGCTTAAGTACGCCGCCTTCTTTAGCGACTATCGGAAAAGTGTGGCCGGGCCTATGGAAATCCCCAGCAACCGAATCTTCTTTAAGAAGCTCCAGAATGGTCAAGGACCTTTCAAAGGCACTGATTCCTGTAGTCGTATTTTTATGGTCGACACTTACCGTAAAAGCCGTTCCATGCTGGTCGGTATTTTCCCCGACCATAGGATGCAAACTCAGCTTTTCCGCCAGTTCTCCAGTTATGGTTGTACAGATCAAACCTCGTCCATGAGTCGCCATGAAATTAATCGCATCCGGTGTCGCCTTTTCAGCAAGTACAACAAAATCGCCTTCATTTTCCCGATCTTCATTATCTGATACAATTACTACCTTGCCAGCTTTCAACTCTTCAATTGCTTCTTCAATCGTATGGAACATCCATTACACCGCCCTTGTCTTAAAATCCGTGCTTTGCTAAAAACTCTAGATTCAGTCCTGGTTTTGAGTCGCCTTTTTTCATTTGATGTACAATATATTTCCCAATCATGTCGTTTTCAATGTTAACGATATCTCCAGCCGCTTTCTGCCCTAATATGGTGTCCATATGAGTCAAGGGGATCAAAGAAACTGTTAAAAGGTTTCTCTCAATCCCAAAAATCGTCAGGCTCGTTCCATCAATGGCAATCGATCCTTTTGGTATGCAAAAGGCACTTAGCCCTTCTTCCAATTGGATGACATAATAAACGGCATTTTCTTTTCGTTCTTTTTTTATGATTGTTCCGGTACCGTCGATATGACCTGAAA
>NZ_PHNG01000703.1:0-14154 GCF_002803435.1 Bacillus sp. mrc49
ATGAAAATCGAAAGAAGGACGATTGAAGGCGTGAAAATGTTCCAGCCTGATGAAGTGGCACATAAAAAGAAGCGTTATGAAGATTCCTCTGAAGACGGTGCCCGCCGGCCGCGTACTGGCGGGGGAAGACGCCACCGGGAGCGAATAGATACGAGAGGACCGAACAGGGGCAGCCACCGTTCCGTGAACCAAGCGGACAATCGGGAATTGGACAAGGAGAAACCACGCGGAGGCCGGCCTGAGCGTGAGGATTCACGGGGGAGGCGCCCTGAAAAAGGTAATGCACAAACTCGCGAAAATCCACGAGGCGGCCGCCAAGAAGGACGCGGTTCCAAAGGGGTGCGTGCACAAGGACCAAGCAGCCGAAGGGGCGGTTCCGGCAGCAGCTCCAATAGAGGGAGAAACCGGTAAAAGGAGGAGACGGAGTGGAAAAGCCTTGGGTGGCAGAATATCCAGTTTCGTTGGAGCTGGCAGGGAAATTGATCATGCAGCAGTTTCCGGAAATTGAATGGAAAGAAATCAAGCAGCTAGGGGAAGGGTTCGATAACACCGTCATGCAAATCAATGGTGAATTTGTATTCCGTTTCCCGCGCCGTCCGCTCGCCGTTACGTTGATTCAGGTGGAGAATCGCCTTTTGCCTTCCATTGCCGGAACTTTACCGCTCTCTATCCCTGAACCGATCTTTTTTGGAGAGCCTAGTGCCATCTATCCGTACCCCTTTACCGGCTATAAAATGGTAAAGGGACACTTGCCTGCAGAAGGATCTGTTGCAAACGAGGTTGAATCGGCAAAAAGATTGGCCGGTTTCCTGAAGATCCTCCATAGCTTTCCGCTCGATAAGGCCAGGCAGTCAGGCGTGGAGCCTGATGGGTTGAGAAGGCTCGATGCAGCCTTTCGCCGAGAATCGCTGCTTGCTCATGTCGCAACGCTGGAAAAGCTGGGATATATGGAACGGGCTCGTTCGGTTACATGCTTTGTTGAAAGGCTGGGCGACGTGGAGGTGCCGCGGCCCTCAACACTCGTTCATGGGGATATTCACGTCAGGAATGTCTTACTGGATGACGAGGGCATTCTGGCTGGCATTCTTGATTGGGGAGATGTCCATATCGGAAGTCCAGCCATAGACATCGCCTTTTTATACAGTTATTTCCCAAGGAATGCGCGCCAAGCATTCTTTGAAGTTTATGGGAACATCGATAAGGAAACGGAGCGGTTAGCCCGCTTCAGAGCCGTATATATGCTCGTTACATTGCTCGTCTATGGCATTGATCGCGAGGATGAAAAGCTGGTCGCGATCACGGAAAAAGGATTGGCATTGGCGATAGAAGAATAACAGGTAAGTGCTTTTGATGATTAGGAGGTTACTATGAAGGCAAGCTATTATCATACAATCACATTAATGGGGGAAATGCTGGACGAGGCCGATATTCCTTATCAATTTACAGGGCGTTCAGCCCTATTTGTCCAAGGAGTGGATGTCGATATCGAGGGAATCGACCTGGACGTGCAATGGGACGTGTTCAATGAGGCCTTGTCCCATTTCGGCGCATACTCCCCGACAAGTCCTGAAAGAAATCCTGAGCGTGCCTCCTTTACAATGGAAGTTGAGGGTGTTTCCGTCAAGGTTGGCTGCAGGTATAACACGACCATAAAAACCGACCCCTACCGCTTATCGATACCGCTTGGAGGGGCAGCTGTCTGGTGCCGGTCGCTGTACAGTTATTTCTATGATGATGAAATGAAAAGATACAGTGCCGAGATCCATGCATACCTATCTGCCGAGCAGCAGGGTTTCACAGCCGAAAATGAACAGGCATGGAATCAGAATAATTATTTGGCGCTGGTCAATCGGTATGGCGAGCCTGTCGAAATCGCTGCTAAAATCAAGCAAAATCCAAAATGGCGTTTGCATCCATTTTATAAATATATAGGCGAGGCCAAGGATAAAAAAATCACACATTTGATGGGATCGAACGGTGTTAAAGCGGTGGCCTTGGCGATATTGGGTGCCTCCGTGAAGGTCGTCGACTTTTCCAGGGAAAACGCGGCCTTTGCTATGGAGCTCGCAAGCGGCGCCGGTGTCACCATCGATTATATCGTTTCCGACGTCCTTTCCTTGCCGGAAGAGCATGCATCAGGGAATCAGGATGTGGTCTTGATGGAGCTGGGCGTGCTGCACTATTTGATTGATCTGCAGCCATTATTTGCAAAAATCAAAGAGATGCTGAAACCGGGAGGCCAATTCATCCTCCATGAATTTCACCCGATTTCAACCAAACTGATTACCTCCAATGGTAAGAAACATAAGGTTGCAGGCAACTATTTCGCCCCGGAAATCGAAAACAACGAAGTCGCTTTTTCCAAGCATATGCCGGATGAAGAAAAAGGGGGACTTTCAAAGGTTGTCCAGCGTAAATGGACAATCGGCGAGCTTATCACGGCAATAGGCCAATCAGGTCTTGTCATTAAAGTGCTCGAGGAGGAACCAAACCATAAAATTCACGATATCGGCATTCCAAAGACCTATACATTGGTGGCTGAACGGGTATAAGGGTACAGTCACAATTAAAGAGATAAAATGCTAAACAATCAGGAGGAACCTTTTATGAGCAAAGTGTATATCATTCATGAAAACGAGGAATGGACGGCCCATTTAACAAAAAGAATGAATGAGTTGGAGCTTCCCTATGAAGAATGGCATCTTGATCAAGGTGTGGTCGATTTAACGGGGGAGCCGCCAGAGGGTGTTTTTTATAGCCGTATGAGTGCAAGCTCACATACTCGCGGGCATCGATTTGCGCCTGAAATGACAGAATCCGTGCTAGCGTGGCTTGAACAGCATGATCGTACGGTCTTCAATGGGTCACGGGCGCTGCGGTTGGAGGTCAGCAAAGTCAATCAATACACGGCACTGATGAAGGCCGGAATAAAGACACCGAAAACGATTGCAGCTGTAGGCAAGGAAAATATCATCAAGGCAGCAGAGAAATTAAATGTCGCTTCGTTCATCACGAAACATAACCGTGCAGGTAAAGGACTCGGTGTTCAATTATTCCATTCAGTAGAATCGTTGAAACAATATGTGGATGGTCCGGAATTCGATGAGCCAGTTGATGGGATTACATTAATTCAGGAATACATAAAAGCGCCGGAGCCATTCATCACTCGTTGTGAATTCGTGGGTGGCAAGTTCATCTATGCGGTAGAGGTCGATACATCCGAAGGTTTCGAGCTTTGTCCGGCAGATGCATGCCAAATCGGTGACTTATTCTGCCCGATCGGTGAAGAGGTGGAAGAAAAACCAAAATTTCAAATTGTGCAAGGCTTTCATGATCCGATCATTGAAAAATATGAAGCGTTTTTAAAAGAGAATGGAATTTCGATCGCAGGAATCGAATTCATTCGTAACGGCGCTGGTGAAATCTACACGTATGACATCAATACCAATACGAATTATAACAAGGACGCCGAGGAAGCAGCGGGCCAATACGGCATGCTTGAATTGGCGAAGTTCCTGGGATCTGAATTGGCGAAAGAAAAACTTGTGCAAATGAAATGAATAAAACGGTGATCCTGACTGGAAGGGCAATTTTTTATTTGCCCTTCCAGTCTTTTTTGACATAAAAAGACGGTGCCCGTCTCTATTGGGCACCGTCTTTATGGATTGAATCAATTATTGCTCGACCACTCTTCAACATCCCATACCTTCGTCACCCAATCTTCATAGAAATCAGGTTCATGGCATACGAGGAGAATCGTCCCTTTATACTCTTTCAATGCACGCTTCAGTTCTTCTTTGGCAACGACATCCAAATGGTTCGTCGGTTCATCGAACAATAGCCAGTTGCTTTCGGTAAGCATGAGCTTGCACAACCGTACTTTGGCTTGCTCGCCACCGCTTAGATGGCTCATTGGGCGTGTAATATGCTCGTTTTTCAAACCGACACGGGCAAGGATTGCACGAACCTGCGGTTGGTCAAGATGCGGGAAGGCATTCCAGACCTCATCGATAGGTGTCGTATTTCCTGCCTTCACTTCCTGCTCGAAATATGAAGAAAAGAGGAAGTCGCCAAGTGATCTTTTTCCGCCAAGAGGATCGATTTTACCTAAAATCGTTTTTAACAGCGTCGATTTCCCGACTCCGTTACAGCCGACCACGGCGATTTTCTCTCCCCGTTCGATGGTCATCGACAGCTTCGGAAGCAATGGACGGTCATAACCGATTTCAAGGTCTTCCCCTTCAAATACATAACGGCTGCTTGCACGTGATTCCTTGAAATCGAAGGTCGGTTTCATGGCCGTTTCCGGACGGTCGATCCGCTCCATGCGATTCAATTGCTTTTGACGGCTTTTTGCCCGGCCTGTCGTTGAGTAGCGGGCTTTGTTTTTCGCAATGAAATCTTCCTGCTTTTTAATGAATTCACGCTGTTTTTCGTATGCGTTGATATGTTGGTTCTTATTCAATTCAGCAAGCTCAAGGAACTTTTCGTAAGTGGCCGTATAACGGGTCAGCTTCGAGAATTCCAGGTGGAAAATGACGTCAACCACACCGTTCATGAACTCGGTATCATGAGAAATCAAGAGAAAGGCATGCGGGTATTCCTTTAAGTAGCTGCTCAGCCAGCGAATATGCTCGACATCCAAGTAGTTCGTCGGTTCATCAAGGAGCAGTACTTCAGGCTGTTCCAGAAGTAACTTGGCCAGTAAAACCTTGGTCCGTTGTCCGCCGCTCAGCGCCGAAACATCGCGATCCAGCCCGATTGCATCCAAGCCCAGTCCGCGTGCCGCTTCTTCAATTTTAATATCGAGATTGTAAAAGCCGCCCGCTTCAAGCTTGTCCTGAATTTCACCCATTTGCTCCAAAAGCTCTTCAAGCTCTTCGGGAGAGGCCGTACCCATTTTCTCCGTTACCTCATTAAGGGCCTTCTCCTGCTCGAATAGTGGTAAGTAGGCATCCCTTAGGACATCGCGAATCGATTTTCCTTTCTCAAGGATCGTATGTTGATCAAGATAGCCATATTCGACGCCGGGAGTCCATTCGACCCGGCCTTCATCATGGATAAGCTGCCCTGTGATGATATTCATCATCGTTGATTTTCCGACACCATTCGCCCCGACCAGCCCTACATGTTCTCCGGCCATCAGGCGGAAGGAAACATCCTTGAATAAGGTGCGATCGCCAAAGCTATGTGCTAATTTATCTATAGAAAGTAAGCTCATGTATGTTGAACCTCCCAGTTAATTTGAAAAAATCCCTACGTTTCATCATACTAAAAACTGCCCGGGATTGCTATCTAATCTATTCATTTACATATATGTGGGTCGGGGGAGCACTTTTGAGCGGAAGCCTTAATGAGAATTAAGGGATTTTCGTCCACGGATGTCCCTAATAGAATGGTTCTTTTTTCTTTTTGAAGGTATAGAACATTATTATATGAATACAATGGGTAATAATTAACTTTTAGTTACTTGCAGTTTACTTGCAGTTTTATTTTTTATTTTGTATGATGGAGGTGAGAGGTGAATGATCATGCTAACTAAATTTGAGCAAAGGGAATTTGTAAAACGGACACCAAAATTGGCTACTCGAATATTCCAGGACCAAGACGATAGTTTATTACTGTTTAAAGTATTGGCGAATTACGTGGACAAAACAAACATAAACTCCCTTGCTTTAGGCAATCTATCAGAAACGGTTTTAGACGAACCAGAAAAGATGAAACAATATGTTACTTTAATACTTAGACATATGGCTAACGTGGCTGTAGAAGAAAGCGAATTTGCCCCTTCGTACACGACGGGACAGTTAGCAAAATATTTTGGTGTTAGTATTACAACGATTAACAATTGGATTAAAGAAGGCCGCTTCCAAGGTGTAGAACGTAAAGAAAGCAATAAACAAGCTAGAATTAGTGCAAACACCCTTTGGAAATCTCGAAACGGCAAATTGCATCCTGTATCAAAAATTGTGCAAGCATGGGAAGGTGAACAATTAGAACAAGGGGTGAACTTGTCCGATACAAACGAGATAGCTTTTTTGATAAAACAAATGGCAGCTTACGAAGATAAACATGGGGGGGACTTTGAGCAAAAGTTAGGTGGAAGAAAGGATTTAACTCCTGAAGAAGAAACCGACGCGGCTGCTTGGAAATATATAATGAAAAGGTTCAACGACCTGAATGTCAACAGGACTTCCCAAAACTAATTATTACTTACTGGAAATTGAATATGACAAAGAGATTACCGAAATTAGGAAAGGTGCCAACGGACTTCCCTCAGAACCAGGTGCCATACGCAAAACGGTTATCTTTTCAGATTCAACAAAGCTCTCCTGCCAGGAATTCATCAAGGACGGTTTTATTGATTTTTATAATTATGATTATTATGATGCGAATGGTAATATCGTGATGAAATTTCATTCGGAACCCCATGTACAAGAAGAAGCTCGAACCGAAACCGAGCCTTTTCATTTACATGTAAGAACGGATATTCATGATTTGAAAGCATCAAAACGCATACCGTTTCCTTCAGAACCATTCAAACAGAAGGACTTGCTTTCATTTATTGAATTTATACTAATGAGCAGATACTTATGGTATGCCCATGCTCCAACTTCCTCTATTCCAACCAGTGAAAAAGAGAAGCGAGAAAGGAGGAAAAGAAAATGAACAACCTAAATTCCTTTAGTATAACGATGTGACAAAAGAAAAGAAGTGCCTATCTAAACCTTTTAGACAGACACTTCCATTATTTTATAATTTAATCAAACTTCATTCCTTTTAATAAATCCGCAAATGGATTATTAATCGGTTCCGCTTCTTTTTCCTGCTCTTTTAAGTACTTTTGTACGGAACGTTTATCCACTTTTCCACCAGACTCTTTCTTACGTCTTGCTTCAAATGCTGACAGTTTTTCGCGATAGCCACATTTACATGTGAAGATTTGACCGTCGCCTTCACCACGCAATTCCATTTTCTTTTTACATTGCGGGCAGCGTGCATTCGTTACACGGGCGACGTTCTTTTTATGGCCGCATTCACGATCTTGGCAGACGAGCATTTTACCTTTTTTACTATTCACTTCAAGCATTGGCTTACCACAGTCTGGACAAGATTTCGTTGAGATATTGTCGTGTTTATATTTTTTGTCACTCGTTTTGATTGCACTGACAATCTCTTTTGTGTAATCCTTCATTTCATTGATGAACACGTCTTTTTTCAGTTTCCCTTTTGCGATTAGCTCGAGCTTTTGTTCCCATTCAGCTGTTGTCGCAGGAGATTTCAGTTTTTCTGGCACTAAATCCAAAAGCTGACGCCCCTTGGATGTGATATGGATTTCTTTGCCGCCGCGTTTTTCGAATAAGAATGAATTGAATAGCTTATCGATGATATCGGCACGGGTGGCGACTGTTCCAAGTCCGCCCGTTGATTTCAACGTGTCTGCCAGCTTCTTATCGTTTGTTTTCATGTATTTCGCAGGGTTTTCCATTGCTGATAGTAAAGTCGCCTCCGTAAAGCGTGCTGGTGGCTTTGTTTGGCCTGACGTTTGAGTGATTAATTTTGTTTTTAATTCATCGTCTTTTTCAATACGAGGCAATAGCTGCTCTTTTACATCCTCTGTTGATTCTTCATCATCAAAGTGGTTTGCATAAACTTCTTTCCAGCCGGAATGAATCACGGATTTTCCTCTAGCGATAAACGTTTGATCACCAATTTTCGTTTGCACCGTCAATTGCTCATATTCAAACGCAGGGAATAAAACTGCCAAGAAACGTTTCACGACAAGGTCGTAGATTTTGCGTTCTTTGTCAGTGAAGGCTGAAAGATTCACATAACCCTCGGTCGGAATAATGGCATGGTGATCACTGACTTTACTATCATCGACAAATGCTTTTGACGTCTTAATAGGCTTATTCAACACCTTATTTGCAAGAGGACGATATTCACCTATGGCACAGGCTTTTAAACGCTCCGGAAGCGTACCAACGATATCGGATGATATATATCGTGAATCCGTACGCGGATAAGTCAAGACCTTGTGTTGCTCATACAATTTTTGCATGATGTTCAATGTTTCTTTAGCAGAATAGCCAAAGAGTTTATTCCCATCCCGTTGTAACTCTGTTAAATCATATAGACCAGGTGCGAATGTTTTCTTTGCTTTGCGGTCAATGGAAACAACAGTCGCATCCTTACTTCCAAGTGATTTCACGATTGCATCGGTCTTTTCTTTATTAAAGCTGCGGCTATTTCCATTTTCATCTTGCCACGTTAACGTAAGTCCATCTGTTTGGGCTTCGATTCCATAATAGGTTTGCGGCTTGAAATTCGCAATTTCCTCTTCGCGCGCTGCAACCATTGCAACCGTCGGTGTCTGAACGCGTCCACAGTTTAATTGCGCATTGAATTTTGTCGTTAAGGCACGGGTTGCATTTAAACCGATATACCAATCCGCTTCCGAACGTGCTACTGCTGAAGTATATAAGTCTTCATACTCTTTACCAGGCTTTAAGTTATTGAACCCATCCTTAATTGCTTTATCCGTTACGGAAGAAATCCAGAGACGTTTGATGGGCTTATTCACTTTTGATTTCTCGATGATCCATCGTGCAACTAATTCTCCTTCTCTCCCCGCATCAGTCGCCACGATTATTTCATTCACATCATTGCGATTCAATTGTGTTTTAACAGCATTGAATTGCTTTCCGGTTTGTTTCATGACAACTAGCTTCATGCTTTCAGGAAGCATGGGCAGGTCTTCCAGCTTCCATGTTTTAAATTTCATATCATATGCCTCTGGATCTGCTAGAGTAACCAGATGACCTAATGCCCACGTAACGATATACTTATCGCCTTCTAAAAATCCATTGCCTTTTTTATTACACTTCAATACATTCGCAATATCACGTGCAACTGAAGGCTTTTCAGCAATTACCACACTTTTTGACATTTGTTCAAACTCCCTTACTAACTATTTACCGTCTAATATAACATAATTTCAAAGAGGGAATGGCCTATACAGTTCATTTGAGCCCTTGAAACGAAGCCGCCGGGATCGGGACAGTGGCAACTGTTCGAAAGCTTCTTGGTCGAAAAGAGAGGGAAGGGCCTTCACGTAAATTCAAAAGGAAAGCAACTCCTCGAGTTGGCGCCTGAAGACCTGAGGTCGCCTGCTTAGACGGCACAGGAGGAGCAAAAGCTAACGGCGATTGCAAAAGGAATTCTTGCCAAACAGGTTTTCATTGACGATATGCGCCAGAAATGCAAGCAAGATCATGTGGCAGGCTGATGCGTGTAGTGAATAATGAAAAGGGGGAAATGCTTGTCTGTCAGGATCGTGAATGCGGCCACAAGGAAAGTGTTTCACGTGTAACAAATGCGCCGTATGCCTGCAGTGCGCACAAGAAAAAAGGATGGAGCATTCGCTCCATCCTTTTTCTGTATATTACTGCTTCGACTAAATTTCATTCAGTACGGTGCCATGTCATTCATATTCAAGTGTGTTGTCCATTTTTTTTGTGTGTTTTTCGGAATCTACTCGTATGAGCGTACTGAATGGCTGCTGATCACCTGGACTGAAAATCGCTTCATCATTCTCTGGATTCCATCGGCTGTAAATACTCATGATCAGTATCTTCCTCCTTTGGATGAGAAGAGTAGTAATTCCCATTTTGATTAGCATCTAACGCTTCAATTGACTCTAACGCTGATCACCGGGACTAAACACCGCTGCGTCATTCTCCTTGTTCCATTGGCTTCTGATTGTACTCATGCACATCATCTCCTTTGGTTGAGAATGTCTTACAGTATTTATATACCCGGGTAGGACAGGTTGAAACATTTATTTTGAATTTTTTTCGCAATCCTGCGCGAACATCATTTCACGCCAAGGTTTTCTATATATTCGTCGTCCTTTAGCTTTCCTGTATGTTCTATCTTAGAAAAACAACGTGTCATAGAAACACTTACAGAATTTTATTGAAAGGGTGAAAAGGTTATATTGCAATTTGATTTTTCATTTTAGGCAAGAAACTGTTATATAAAACAAAAAACCCCTTAACATGTAAGGGGTTTTTTTTAGCGTCCCAGATAGGAATCGAACCTACGACCTACAGCTTAGGAGGCTGTCGCTCTATCCTGCTGAGCTACTGGGACATATTAAAAGGTCGACGACTTGTTTATTATATTGGTTATAGGCAAACTTTTCAAGTGAGTAGCTTATAATTATGAAAAAAAATGCCTGGCGGGTCATTTAACGATAATTTTTACCTTTTATTGCGTTAATTGGAATACTTTATTATTCGTTGGTTTTCTGGTACTATTATGCTAGAAAAAAATAGGAGAATGATAGTGGGAAAATACAGATTGGTATGGATGGCAGCAGTGTTTGTGGCTTTTATTTTAGCTGGCTGTTCACAAGGTGTTTTAGAGAAAATAGGTAAAAAGACGGCTGCGCCGATTGCGGAAGATAATATCGAGGTGGCTGCAGCAGAGGAGAATGAGGCCGAAATAGATTCGGAGGATGGAGCAAGTCCTGAACGAATCGATACGAGTGGCTGGATAAGGGCCGAGTCCGAGGTTAGGCTTCCGATATTGATGTACCATAGTATTTCGGAGGGGAATAACCTTCGGGTGCCGAAGGAGGAATTCCGGCTGCAAATGGCTTGGCTTCGGGAAAATGGCTACCAGACTTTATCGCCTAATGAAGCCTTTCTCGTTTTAAGCGAAAATATAATGCCAAGTGAAAAGTGTGTCTGGATTACTTTTGATGATGGCTATACAGATAACTACACGGAGGCTTTTCCTATATTGAAGGAATATGAGTTGAAAGCGACCATCTTCATGATCGGGAAGTCCATTGGTAAAGCTCATCACCTGACGGAAGATCAAATGATGGAGATGAGTGCGGATGGGATTTCCATCGAGAGTCATACAATCAACCATCTTGAGCTGAACCGGATGACTTCCGGGCAGCAGGAAGCTGAAATGGTCCAGTCCAAGGATTTATTCGATCGCATTCTGAACCAGGAGACGACGGTACTTTCGTATCCAGTCGGCCGTTATAACGAGGAGAGCCTCAGGTTATCGGAAGAAGCGGGATACAAGATGGCAGTCACCACCGAACCTGGCGGGGCAACAAGTGATCAAGGGATGCATGCCCTGCATCGCGTACGGATTTCACCGGGATTATCCGTCGGGGGATTTGCATCACTGATTGAAAATGCGTCCAATCGCTGAAGCTGGACAGGCGTTTTGTGAAAAATCCTCCAATAATCGCTTCTTGCATGGTGTATAATGATAAGCAGTGAAAATTATATACATATGAACGATTTGGTGTCTAAATGACTTAAAAGGGAAGCTGGTTCAATGCCAGCGCGGTCCCGCCACTGTATATGGGAGCTGACGGCTGTATGCCACTGTTTGGGATATGGGAAGATGCCGTTGACGATGACCATGAGCCAGGAGACCTGCCAAGATTCGTACACCTGTGACCCACGCGGATGGGGAGGTGTGTGGCAGACTGTAAAGAGTCCTTCATGATATTGTTGCCATACAAGCATCTTCCGTTTGACGGGGGATGCTTTTTGTCATGGGGTCCTCGCTTAAGGCGGGCTAAAACTAAATGAAATGATTGTGGGGAATGAACGTGAAGAAGATTTTTGGCCTGATACTGGTGATGTTGCTGACGGCTGGCATGATGGTTGGCTGCAGCGGCACGGCCGATGAAGGAAAAGGAAAGCAGCAGACGAATCAGGCTACACAACAAGCCTTCCCGGTTACGATTAAAGATGCAACGGGTGAAAAGGTGACGATAGAAGAAAAACCGAAGAAAATCGTTACGTTGATACCAAGCAATACGGAAGTGGTCTTTGCGCTTGGTTTAGGTAATAAGGTTATTGGCGTGTCCGACAATGATAATTACCCGGAAGAAACGAAGGATATCGAAAAAGTGGGCGGCATGGAGATGAACACGGAATTGATCGTCTCCTTGAAGCCCGATCTTGTTCTTGCCCATGCATCGAGTGCCCATAATTTGAAGGAGGGGCTCCAGCAGCTTAAGGATGCGGGAATAGATGTGCTTGTAGTCAATGATGCCCAAAACTTCAATGAGGTGTACAAGTCCATTGATATGATCGGGATGGCAACAGGCGAGCAAGCTAAGGCAAAAGACATCATCACGGACATGAAAACGAAGCTGAAGGTTATTTCCGAGAAGGCCAAATCGGTAAAGGAATCGGAAAGGAAGACCGTTTTAGTGGAGGTTTCGCCGTCCCCGGATATCTATACACCTGGTAAAAATACATTCATGAATGAAATGCTTATGATGATTTCAGCTGACAATGCTGCAGCGGATGTGGATGGCTGGGCCAAAATGGATGAAGAGTCGATGATTGCAGCCAATCCGGATGTCATCATTACGACTTATGGTTATTACACAAAAGACCCGGTAAGTGGAGTGACGGGCCGAAAAGGGTGGCAAGACGTTACGGCGGTTAAGAATGCCCAAGTTTTTGATGTCCATTCCGACTTGGTGACCCGTTCAGGTCCACGTTTAATAGAGGGAGTAGAGGAACTTGCCAAATCAATCTATCCGAACGTATTTGACAACTAAATGGGCGCTTGCTTATTTGCTTGCGTCATTGTTTTTACTTTTTGCCAGTACGATCGGCATCTCATTCGGTTCGGTGTCCGTACCGATCCCCGTACTTATGCAAATAATCGGCAAGGAGATTTTTCATTTGCCGATTTCCGCTGATCCCGATGTGATGCTGACGAATATCGTGATGAACATCCGTTTGCCGCGTGTATTGCTTGCAGGTTTGGTCGGGGCATGCTTGGCGATCGCGGGTGCGGCATTTCAGGGGCTGCTCCGGAATCCGCTTGCCGATCCCTACACGCTCGGGATATCGTCAGGAGCATCAGTCGGGGCAGTGGTGACGTTATTCCTGAATATATCACTCCCGTTCATCGGTTTATATACGCTTCCTGCATTGAGCATCTTATGTTCCGTGATCACGATTTTTTGTGTACTGACATTCGCAAAAAAAATGGATCGATCGATGAAGGTCGAAACGATCATTTTGACCGGAATCATCTTCAGCTCGTTTTTAAGCGCCTTCATATCCTTGATGATTGCGTTGACTGGGGAGGAATTAAGACAAATCATCGGCTGGCTCATGGGCAGCGTGTCCATGCGCGGGTGGAATTATATCGGAATCATTCTGCCGTTTTTCATCATTGGCTCGTTGATTCTGATCATGAATACGAGGGAATTGAATGCGATGACCTTCGGGGAGGACCGGGCAAAACATTTAGGTGTCGACGTGCAGAGGCGGAAAATGTGGATCCTGATCGCGGGCTCGATATTAACGGGCGCAGCGGTTGCCGTTTCAGGCACGATCGGCTTTGTAGGGCTGGTGATTCCCCATTTGGTCCGGAGGATATGGGGGCCAGATCATAGGCATCTGCTTCCGTTATCATTGCTGGTAGGAAGCGGGTTCTTGATTTTGGCAGATCTTGTGGCACGGACGATCATCGCCCCGTCGGAACTGCCGATCGGGGTCATCACCTCACTGATCGGGGCACCTGCATTTGCCCTCATTTTATTAAGGAGACGGAGAGTGGGTAGGACGGATGCTTGAAGTTAAAGGGTTAACGGGTGGATACGATAACAAAAGCGTTTTGGATTCCGTCTCTTTCGACGTTCAAAAAGGAGAACTATTCGGGATCCTCGGTCCAAACGGCAGCGGAAAAACGACGCTGTTGAGTATGCTCAGTGGGGTGCTTGCTTACAAGCAAGGAAGCATACGGATCAAAGGAAAAGATTTGCAGGATTATTCGGCAAAACAGCTTGCACGGGTCATTGCGGTGCTTCCTCAACATTCCTCATTGGCTTTTTCGTATACGGTGAAGGAGACGGTCTCGCTTGGGAGGTACGCCCATCAAACAGGCTGGTTCCACAGCTGGTCTGAGGAGGATGAAAGGATTGTCCAACGGGTGATGAAACAAACGGGAGTGGCCGAATTCCAGGATCTTCATTTCGAACGGCTATCAGGAGGGGAGAGGCAGCGGGTCTTGCTGGCCCAGGCGCTTGCCCAGGAGCCTGAAGTTCTTTTTTTGGATGAGCCGACGAACCACTTGGATCTATCGTAT
>NZ_PHNG01000704.1:0-15331 GCF_002803435.1 Bacillus sp. mrc49
TATTATGATGGAACTTTGTTTCAACGCTCGGACGATCGTAAAGCGCCGCATAATTCCTACATCTCTTTTGCTGACATCCTAAAAGGCGCGAAGGAAAAGGGATATGAAATGAAAGGCGCACCAGAGCCACTCGCTTTCCTTACAAAGGAAGAGGCAGCTGGAATTCAAGGGGAATCGGCACTCAAAGCCGAGATATCCTATGGTTTAAAAGAGTATGATGTTGAGTATGAATACGATGCCACGGATAAGAAATATAAACGTTATTCGAATGGTGAACAAACAGTCGAATATAAATCGCATAATCCGATTTTACTGGATAATATATTGATCATTGAAGCCGATCATCAAGTGATTGACGAAAAGGGTCGTCGCAAAATCGATTTGAAAAGTGGCGGAAAAGGTTATTTACTTCAACGAGGAAAAGTGAATGAAGTAGAATGGGTTAATGAGAGTGGGCGAATCGTACCAGTGAAAAACGATGAGGAAGCAGGGTTGATCCCTGGGAAAACTTGGATCAATATCATTCCGGATCAACCTGGTTTAGAACAAGATGTCTCATTCTGATACCCATGAAATTAAGGGGGAGTAACATGCAAATTGATAAGTTAAGAGGAAAAGAGACGGATCAGCTGTTCAAGTCGATCCTTTCCTTGCGTGATTTGGACGAATGCTATCGATTTTTTGATGATTTATGTACAGTAAATGAAATCTCATCTTTAGCACAGCGTCTAGAAGTAGCACGGATGCTTGAAGAAGGTAAAACCTATCACAAGATTGAAACGGAAACGGGTGCAAGCACAGCTACGATTTCCAGGGTCAAACGCTGTTTGAATTACGGGAATGACGCGTATACAATGGCTCTTAACCGCATTAAGGAAAATGTTGAGGAAACAACTGAATCTTAATGCTATCGATTTTTTATAGGGTGAATTAGAAAAAGCCGAGGAATCCATTCCCGGCTTTTTCTTTTGGGATCAACGCATTCCCGTTTTCCCGCCTTTCGACCGTACCGCTCAAGTTTAAGGTTTTAAAATTGACAATTTATTTTTGGTAAAGATTTTATCGATACTTCTCGTTTTTAATGAAAAATCTTAATGCTATAATGGTGTAATGGGAAGTGTGAATGGAGGATAAAAATGTACGATTTTCGCGAGTGGAAACATGTTTTCAAGCTCGATCCAAATAAAGAAATAAGTGATGAGGCGTTGGAAAAAGTCTGTGAATCCGGTACTGATGCAATCATGGTCGGAGGAACGGATGGCGTCACGCTTGAGAATGTTCTTCATCTAATGGCACGGATCAGGCGGTATACCGTCCCATGCGTAATGGAGATTTCTTCTGTTGAAACGGTGACGCCTGGCTTCGATTTATATTTCATTCCGAGTGTCCTCAATAGCTCCAACCCCGATTGGATGATGAAACTGCATCAGCAAGCAGTTAAAGAATACGGATATTTGTTGAATTGGGATGAGATTTTCGTTGAAGGCTATTGCATCCTGAATCCTGATTGTAAAGCGGCGCAATTGACGAAAGCCGATACTGATCTGGATCTGGATGATGTGGGAGCTTACGCAATGATGGCCGAAAAGATGTTCAACTTGCCGATTTTTTACCTGGAATATAGCGGGGCTTATGGAAATGTCCAGATGGTGGAGGCTGCCAAAGAGAACTTGGACAATACCGTCTTATTTTATGGCGGCGGAATAAAGTCGGTTGAACAGGCAAAAGAGATGGCGCAGTTTGCGGATGTCATCGTTGTCGGTAATGTGATTTATGAAGATTTGAAGGTGGCACTTGCCACAGTTGCAGCAGTGAAATGAAAAAACGGAATAAATGTAGTATACTAAAACGAAAACGAATGTTCGTATAGGCGGTGTGATAATGCAATATTTAGCGGAAAAATTACTAACAGGTTTGAATCAACAGCAACAAAAAGCAGTGAAATCCACAGATGGTCCACTTTTGATCATGGCTGGAGCTGGCAGTGGAAAGACGCGTGTGCTGACTCACCGGATAGCTTACTTGATGGTCGAGAAGGAAATAGCACCTTGGAATATCCTTGCCATTACGTTCACCAATAAAGCGGCACGTGAGATGAAAGAGAGGATTCGCGCCATTCTGGGCGGTGCCTCGGAGGATATCTGGATTTCGACGTTCCACTCGATGTGTGTCCGCATTTTGCGCAGGGATATTGATCGAATCGGATTTAATAGGAATTTCTCGATATTGGATACGACCGATCAGCAATCGGTCATCAAGCAGATCATGAAGGAACGGAACATGGATACGAAGAAATATGATTACCGTGCCATATTAGGCAGCATCAGTTCAGCGAAAAATGAATTGGTCGGTCCTGAAGAATATATGAAGACTGCATCGGATTTCTTCACTAAAGTAACGGCCGAGGTATATACGGAGTATCAAAAACGGCTGCGGAAAAATTCAGCACTCGATTTCGATGACTTGATCATGATGACAATCCAATTGTTCCAACTTGTCCCGGAAGTGCTTGAATACTATCAGCGCAAGTTCCAATATATCCATGTGGATGAGTATCAAGATACGAACAGGGCACAATATATGCTTGTTAAACTACTGGCTTCACGCTTCCGTAACCTCTGTGTCGTCGGGGATTCAGATCAATCGATCTATCGCTGGCGCGGTGCGGATATTGCGAATATCCTTTCATTTGAAAAGGATTATCCGAATGCCAACATGATTTTTCTTGAACAGAATTACCGCTCGACGAAAAAGATTTTGGAAGCGGCGAATAAGGTCATCGATAACAATCAAAACCGGAAGCCGAAAAATCTCTGGACCGAGAATGCCGATGGCAATAAGCTATTCTATTACCGTGCGGATAATGAACAGGGTGAAGCGCAGTTCGTGGCCGGGAAGATCAATGAGTTGGTTCAGGACGGCAGCAGGAAATATTCCGATATAGCAATTCTTTACAGGACAAATGCCCAATCACGTGTAATGGAGGAAGTTCTGCTCAAATCCAACATAAATTATGCCATCGTCGGAGGCACCAAGTTCTATGACCGTAAAGAGATCAAGGACTTACTTGCCTACCTCCGCCTTATTGCCAATCCTGATGATGATATCAGCCTTCGCCGTGTGATCAATGTACCAAAACGCGGGATTGGCGCAACTTCAATGGATAAAGTCGCAGATTATGCAAATCAATATGATGTTTCCATTTATAAAGCTCTTGAATCCGTGGAAATGGTCGGGATAAGCGGGAAGGCCACCAAGGCAGCAAGGGAATTCCATACGTTGATCACGAACTATACAAATCAGCAGGAGTACTTATCTGTGACGGAACTGGTGGAAGAAGTGATTAAGAAAACCGGTTACCGAGAGATGCTGCAGGCAGAAAAAACGATCGAATCACAAAGCCGGCTTGAAAATATAGACGAGTTTTTATCCGTTACGAAAGCATTCGAAAGCAACAGTGACGACAAGTCTTTGGTTGGCTTTCTAACAGACCTGGCGTTAGTGGCCGATATTGACCAACTGGATGAGAATGCAGAAGAGTCTACAAATACGGTAACGTTGATGACGCTGCATTCAGCGAAAGGGTTGGAATATCCTGTAGTCTTTTTACTGGGACTTGAGGAAGGTGTTTTCCCTCATAGCCGTTCGCTAATGGATGAAGAGGAGATGGAAGAAGAACGCCGTCTTGCTTATGTAGGAATTACAAGGGCTGAGAATGAGCTATTCATGAGCAATGCCCAAATGCGGACACTGTATGGGCGTACGAGCATGAATCCCGTTTCACGTTTCATCGGTGAAATACCGGCGGAGCTGCTTGAAGACCTGAAACCGAAGCCTGCTCCAAGGGCAAGGCAAACCCCTTTCAGTTCTTCAGCAAGAGCCAGCACTTCTTCAGCTGCGACAAGAAAAGCACCTGCATTCGGCAGGGCTGTTTCTGCACCATCTGCCACGGGCGGTGAAGAGATTGGCTGGGCTGTCGGTGACCGCGCATCTCATAAAAAGTGGGGTGTAGGAACCGTAGTTAGCGTCAAAGGGGAAGGCGAAGGAAAGGAATTGGATATTGCATTTCCAAGTCCAATTGGCATCAAGCGTCTATTGGCAAAATTTGCACCAGTTGAAAAAGCTTAAGCTATTATTATGCGCATACTGGTAAAGAATAGGGATATCTGACTTTAGACACCGCTCTTCCATATAGAAGTGCGGTGGAGTCTTCTTTAGAAAGGATTGAACGTATGGACTTAAAAGCTGCAGAGAAGAAAGTGCTAGAACTGCAAACGTTATTGAACCAATACAGTTATGAATATTATGTGATGGATCAGCCGTCAGTGCCTGATGCCGAATATGACCGATTGCTTCGTGACCTCATTGAGTATGAAGAGAAATTTCCTGAGCTGCAAACGCAAGACTCACCGACACAGCGGGTCGGCGGAGCGATTTTGGATATGTTCGAAAAAGTGGAGCACACCACACCGATGCTTAGCTTGGGAAATGCTTTCAATGAAAGTGACTTACGCGATTTCGATAGGAAGGTCCGCCAAGCTGTAGGTGATGATTTTTCCTATGTTTGTGAATTGAAAATAGATGGACTTGCCGTCACGCTGCAATATGAGAATGGATATTTCGTAAGAGGGGCAACCCGGGGAGACGGAACGATTGGTGAGGATATCACGGCAAATCTAAAAACGATCAAGTCGATTCCTTTGAAGCTGCGGGAGCCGATTTCTTTAGAGGTTCGCGGCGAGGCATTCATGCCGAAAAAATCATTCGAATCTCTGAATATGGTTAAGGAGGAACGTGGTGAAGAACCGTTTGCAAACCCACGGAATGCGGCTGCAGGTTCGTTAAGGCAGCTTGATCCAAAGCTTGCAGCAAAACGGAACCTCGATATTTTCCTTTATGCGATTGCTGATTTGGGTGAAACGGGAGTTATCAGCCAAAGTGAGGGCCTGGATCTATTGGATCGCTTAGGGTTCAAGACGAATCGGGAAAGAAAAACATGCTTCAATATAGAGGAAGTGTTAGCCTATATAGTAGAATGGACGGAGCAGCGGCCAAACTTAGCCTATGATATCGATGGGATTGTCGTAAAGGTGAATTCCCTTGAACAACAGGATGAATTAGGTTACACTGCCAAAAGCCCGCGTTGGGCCATCGCTTATAAATTCCCGGCTGAAGAAGTCATAACGACACTAAGGGAGATCGAGCTGAATGTGGGCCGTACGGGTGTCTTGACGCCGACTGCTGTTTTGGATCCCGTTCGGGTTGCAGGCACGACCGTACAGCGGGCATCACTGCATAACGAAGATTTGATTCGTGAAAAGGACATCAGAATCGGAGACCAAGTGGTCGTGAAAAAAGCCGGTGATATCATTCCAGAGGTGGTCAATGTACTGGCGGAGCGCCGGACTGGCGATGAATTGGAGTTCCAGATGCCGACTGAATGCCCGGAATGCAGCAGTGAACTCGTCCGTTTGGATGGAGAGGTTGCCTTACGCTGCATCAATCCGAAGTGTCCTGCGCAAATACGGGAAGGCCTGATTCACTTTGTATCCCGGACGGCTATGAATATTGACAGTCTAGGTGAGAAAGTGATCAGCTTGCTGTTTAAAGAAGAACTGATACAAGATGTGGCTGATATTTATAAGCTTACATATGATCAATTGATCGCATTGGAACGGATGGGCGATAAATCGGTCAATAAACTCCTTCAAGCGATCGAGGCTTCGAAATCCAATTCCTTGGAAAAATTACTATTCGGGTTAGGGATTCGGCATGTTGGGTCGAAGGCGGCAAAAACACTGGCCCGGGAATTTGGCACGATGGAAGCCCTAAGCAAGGCAAGCCGTGAGGAATTAACGTCCATTAATGAAATAGGCGATAAGATGGCGGACTCCATCGTTGCATATTTTGAGTTGGAAGAAGTCCATGCATTATTGAATGAGCTGGAAGCGGCCGGTGTGAATCTTGCTTATAAAGGGGCAAGAGCTGTTCCCGTTGAGGAAATCGATTCGTTTTTTGCCGGGAAAACGGTTGTGTTAACTGGTAAATTGCATCAGCTAACGCGTAATGAAGCAAAAGAAAAATTAGAGGCGCTTGGCGCTAATGTTGCCGGAAGTGTCAGCAAGAAAACCGATTTGGTCGTGGCTGGGGAAGATGCCGGATCAAAACTGGATAAAGCCGAAAGTTTAGGCGTCCTGGTTTGGGATGAAGAGAGACTGATTGAGGAACTAAAAAAATAAGAGGTGTAGCTATGAGGAAACACTCTGTTTTGGGGATGGTCCTGATACTGCTTCTTGCTGGGTGTGCGCCTAGTTTTGAGGATAAGCAAGAGGTAGTTAAAGACTCCAAAGACAAAAAAGAAACGGCAATCATTCCGAAGTATAAAATTTCGGAAGAATATTATCAAACAATCCTTCCGTTTGAGCCATCAAAAGCCCGCGGTTTGGTCGTATCGAACTTAAATACCCGCTATGATATTGAAGAATTCGAAAATGGACTGATGAGGCTGGCCCAAACTCAATTCGATCCGGAGGAATATCTATTCCAAGAGGGACAAATGCTTAGCAGCTCCACGATTTCCTCCTGGCTTAACAGGAAATTCACCAAAAGTCAGCTGCAAGAAAAGGATTTGAAAGCTTCAGAAAATCTGGGTTTGAACCCGCTTGATTCCGGTAAAGGTGACATCGATAAGCGGAATGAAGAAAATCCGATCTATCTTGCTCACATTTTAGAACATAATTACTTAGTCAAATCAAAAGACAATTCAGTGAAACTGGGCGGAGTAGTAATAGGCCTTGCCCTGAATTCCGTGCATTATTATCAAAAGGAAGCCTATGGCGCCACGTATGAACAGAAAATCGATAGTAAGAAGCTTAAGCAAGAAGGCGAAAAAATTGCGGCGCAGGTCTTGAAACGTCTCCGTTCGATGGACAAGCTGAAAAACGTCCCGATTACGATTGCCTTGTTCGAACAAAATGAAAAATCCTCAGTGGTTCCAGGGAATTTCATTTCTTATACCAATATCGGTCAGAATTCCAATAGCATCGGAAAATGGAATGACCTGAACGAGGAGTATTTCCTATTCCCTTCTGCAGGTGCTGAAAAAAAATACCGGGATGACGTCAATACCTTCACGAACTTCAAAGAAGATGTTGAAGAATATTTCCCTAACTTTAACGGAGTCATCGGCAGGGCGTTTTATATGGATGACCAATTACAAAGCTTGAACATTGATATTCCCATTCAATTTTATGGGAACTCGGAAGCGATTGGCTTTACCCAATATGTAGCCGGTCTCGTAATGGAACGCTTCCCTAAATATATTTCCGTACAGGTATCGATTACCTCGGTAAATGGACCTGAAGCTCTCATTGTCCGTGAAGCAAATCAAGCCGAACCAACCGTGCATATATATGAATGATAAAAGATGAAGCTTAACAGCTTCGTCTTTTTTTTCGATTGTAAGAGATTCCATATTAGAAAGTGATTTCCTCTAAAAAGGGGGAGGCTTGTCGAATTACACGGATGTTGTGCCATTTCCCCGGAAATTCCGCCAACTTTCTCATATTTCCCGGAAAATATCTGATTTTGCTTATCAAATATTTGAATTTCGACATGGTATCTCCTGTTGCTTTACTGTGTAATAGTTTGATATGATTTAAACGATGATTTTATGGAGAAAAGCGGCGAAATTCAGTCGATTTGGATATTTTTTCGGAGGTGAAGAGAATGTCACGTATTTCAATGGAACAAGTTAAACACGTTGCCCATTTGGCACGTTTGGCCATTACGGAAGAAGAAGCAAAGCAGTTTCAGCATCAGCTTGACCAAATGATTTCATTTGCGGAGCAGTTGAATGAACTTGATACAGATCAAGTGAACCCGACTTCTCACGTTTTGGATATGAAGAATGTAATGCGGGAAGATGTTGCAAAGCCTGGATTGCCAGTGGAAGAAGTAGTGAAAAATGCACCGGATAGCAAAGAAGGATATATCCGTGTACCATCCATAATTGAATAAGGAGGGACAATGATGTCGTTGTTCGAACAAAAGGTTTCTGAACTGCATGAACGCTTACATAAGAAAGAGATCAGTGTTACTGATCTTGTTAACGAATCGTATAAGCGAATCGGCGAGGTAGAGGGCAAGGTGAAGGCATTTTTGACTCTTGATGAGGAAAACGCCCGCACTCAGGCAAAACAATTGGATGACCAACTCGTAAAAGGCGGGAACGAAGGCGCTTTATTTGGCATGCCAATCGGAGTTAAGGATAATATTGTCACAAAAAATTTACGAACGACTTGTGCGAGCAAAATCTTGGAGAACTTTGATCCGATTTATGACGCAACCGTCGTTCAAAAGTTACAAAAGGCTGAAACGGTGACCATCGGTAAATTGAACATGGATGAATTTGCGATGGGGTCTTCAAATGAGAATTCGGCCTATCAGGCCACACGCAATCCTTGGAACACGGATTATGTACCAGGCGGCTCTTCAGGTGGCTCTGCTGCGTCAGTCGCTTCAGGTGAAGTCTTATTCTCTTTAGGCTCAGATACAGGTGGATCGATTCGCCAACCAGCGGCTTACTGCGGCGTAGTCGGCCTTAAGCCTACATATGGACGGGTTTCACGTTACGGACTAGTGGCATTCGCATCCTCATTGGACCAAATCGGCCCGGTTACAAGAACAGTGGAAGATAATGCCTATTTGCTTGAGGCGATTTCAGGTGTAGATCCAATGGATTCCACCTCAGCCAATTTGGACGTGCCGAATTTTGTGAATTCATTAACAGGCGATGTACGAGGTTTGAAAATTGCCGTTCCTAAAGAATACTTGGGCGAAGGCGTTGGTGAAGAAGCGCGTAACTCCGTTCTTGAAGCGTTGAAAGTATTGGAAGGACTTGGAGCTGAATGGGAAGAAGTATCTTTGCCGCATTCCAAATATGCCTTGGCTGCTTACTATCTGCTTTCTTCATCCGAAGCCTCGACGAACCTTTCCCGCTTCGATGGAGTTCGGTTCGGACACCGTACGGATAATGCGGAAACGCTTATTGAAATGTATAAACAAACCCGTGCCGAAGGATTCGGTGACGAAGTGAAACGCCGTATCATGCTAGGGACGTTCTCCTTAAGCTCAGGCTATTATGATGCGTATTATAAAAAGGCTCAAAAAGTACGTACTTTAATCAAGCGGGACTTTGAGGATGTTTTTGAAAAATATGATCTTATCGTTGGCCCGACTACACCAACGCCAGCATTTAAAATCGGTGAAAAAATGGACGACCCATTAACGATGTACGCGAATGATATTTTAACGATCCCAGTGAACCTTGCTGGTGTACCAGGGATATCCGTGCCGTGCGGATTCGGGGCGAATGGGCTTCCGCTTGGACTTCAAATGATTGGAAAGCATTTTGATGAAAGCACGATTTATCGCGCAGCTCACGCATTCGAGCAAGCAACAGATTTTCATAAACAATTTCCTAAGCTGTAAGGGGTGAAAAAAATGGACTTTGAAACGGTAATTGGTTTAGAAGTGCACGTAGAATTAAAAACGGATTCAAAAATATTCTCGGCGAGCCCGAATCATTTCGGTGCCGCCCCGAATAGTAACACGACCGTAATTGACCTAGGTTACCCAGGCGTATTGCCTGTCGTCAATAAAAAGGCTGTTGATTTTGCAATGAAGGCAGCCATCGCATTGAATTGTGAAGTTGCGGAAATTACGAAATTCGACCGGAAAAACTATTTTTACCCGGACAATCCTAAAGCGTACCAAATTTCGCAGTTCGATCAACCAATCGGTGAACATGGCTGGATTGAAATAGAAGTAGGCGGCAAGAAAAAGAAAATCGGCATCACCCGCATCCATATGGAAGAGGATGCAGGAAAGCTGACCCATAAAGGGAACTACTCACTATGTGATTATAACCGTCAAGGAACTCCACTCGTTGAAATCGTTTCCGAACCGGATATCACTTCCCCTGAAGAGGCATATGCCTATCTGGAAAAATTGAAATCGATTATTCAATATACAGGCGTTTCCGATTGTAAGATGGAAGAAGGCTCACTTCGCTGTGATGCCAACATTTCCTTGAAACCTGTCGGGCAAAAGGAATTCGGCACGAAGACCGAATTGAAAAACCTGAATTCCTTCAACTTCGTTCGCAAAGGCTTGGAGCATGAAGAAATCCGCCAAGCGGAAATCTTGAATGAAGGCGGCATAATCGAGCAGGAAACACGCAGGTTCGACGAAGCGACAGGCAGAACGGTCCTGATGAGGATCAAAGAAGGTTCCGATGATTACCGCTACTTCCCGGAGCCGGACTTATTGACGATCCATATCGATGAAGAATGGAAAGCGCGCATTGCAGCAGAAATTCCAGAGCTTCCGGATGCCCGGAAAAAACGGTATGTCGAGGAATTCGGCTTACCGGAATACGATGCTGCCGTCTTAACTGTAACGAAAGAAACGGCCGATTTTTTTGAAGCGACTGCAGCGGCCGGAGCAGATGCAAAACTGGCATCCAACTGGATCATGGGCGAGGTTTCCGCATTCTTGAATGCCGAAGGAAAAGAACTGCATGATGTCCAACTGACGGCCGAATCATTGGCAGGCATGATCAAGCTGATTGAAGATGGGACGATTTCTTCTAAAATCGCTAAAAAAGTTTTCAAAGAACTGATAGAAAACGGTGGGGATGCAGAAACGATCGTCAAGGAGAAGGGACTCGTCCAAATCTCCGATGAAGGAGCATTGTTGACTGCGGTTGAAGAAGCGCTGAATAATAATCCGCAATCAATCGAAGACTTTAAAGCCGGAAAGCAAAAGGCGATCGGCTTCCTTGTCGGGCAGATTATGAAGGCGACGAAAGGTCAAGCCAATCCACAGCTTGTTAATAAAATCTTGGTTGAGCAAATCAATAAACGTTAATTTGTGACCGTACCACTGTTAAAGTGGTACGGTTTTTACTTGATTTGGAATAGGGCTTAACGAGAATAATAAAAAGGCAGCCGGCAAGTGAAAAAAATTTGGAGTTATCTGTAGGGGTAACTCCTTTTTGTGTCGTCTATTACATGAATGTTTAACAGAAAGGAGGAAGAGAAGTGACGGATGAGCTAGTGGAGAAGGTCAGGGCTGGGAATGATCATGCATTCCGGATATTGATTGAAACGTATAAACAGACGATATATCGAACCGTCTATTCCGTTTTACGCAATCAAAAAGATGCAGAAGATGTAACCCAGGAAGTCTTTATCAAAATCTATACTTCTCTTCCTCAATATAAGAATCAGGGCTTCAAAACTTGGATCACCCGTATAGCCGTCAATCATGCAATCGATCTTAAGCGAAAAAGGCAACGCCAGAAGGAAGAGCCGCATGAGGAACGATCATCGGAATCGGAATTGGGCGCATCTGTTGATGTCGAGGCTGTTTTTTTTCAAAATGAAAGACGAAAGCAAGTATTGCGCAAGCTGAATGACCTCCCGGATGGCTATCGTGACGTGGTATATGATTACTACATAAAGGAGAAGACATTCAAGCAAATTGCAGAGGAACAGCAGATCCAAGTGAAGTCTGTCGAGGTTAAGTTATATCGTGCAAGAAATTGGATGAGAAAACATTGGAAAGAGGAGGATTTTTCATGAATCATGTTTCCAAGGCTGGATGGGTTGCTTATTTGGCAGATGAAATGCCCGAGGATTTAAAAATAGAATATGAAAATCATCTATACTCCTGTGACGAATGTTTGTCCGTTTATATGGAAGCGATGGAAATGGAAGAGGGCAGCCTCCTCATCGCTGGTGACATTGCAGATTCTGTCATGAAGTCGATCAAGCGTGAAAAAGGCGGGGCTGAGGAAGAGGCCACGCAAATCCGGAAAGAGCAATCACTTCGGACGATCGCAAGACATTATCTGATAGCGGCCGGATTTACGGTTTTATTAATGGCCGGCGGAGTATTTCAATCATTGACTGAATACGTGGATTCCGTGGAGACGACCAGTGTGAAGGAAACAAAATCCCTGACAGATGGGATTATCGATAAAACATTCAATTGGATGGACTCGATCGAAAAGAAAAATAAGGAGGGGTTTATTAATGAATAAAAGTCCGGTCATCGCTTTTTTATTATCGTTCCTTCCAGGATTCGGGCATTTTTATCTGGGTAGGACATATAAAGGATTATTTTATTTTCTTGCTGCGTTCGGATTTGGGGTTGGAGGGCTCATGCTTGCATTGATCAGTCATACAGACGCATTCCTGGCCTTTTCCGTGATTGGCATGGTGTTTTATTTCATTAGTATATTTGACTTGGTGGTCACCTCTTTAAGAAATCCGCATGGTGAAGCAGATATGGAGAAAGTGGCTGCGCAGCCGGAAGCGGAAAGATTTTATGTGATCATTCTTTCATTCGTTCCGGGCGTCGGGCATTTTCAGCTTGGCCTCATGAATCGGGGCCTCATTTTTCTCATAGGTTTTTTGGGATTGGGGATTATGGTGGTGTTCCTGAGCATGATGACACAGATGGAGGGTCTGTTAATATTCATGGCGCTATTGCCGGTCATCTGGATTTACAGCTTTTTTGATTCCGTTCAACAGCTGAATAAAAAGCAGCGAGGCGAGGAACTCATCGATCGGACCGTGCTGGAGGATTTCGAGCAAAGGCGGGAAACCGGCAAGAAGAGTAAATCGATTGCAACTTTATTCTCCATCTTCCCTGGGGCCGGCCACTTATATTTGGGCCTGCAAAAACGCGGAATTCAATTGATGGCTGGTTTTTTGTTTGCCATTTACATATTGGATTTGCTCCGGTTGGGCTTCTTCTTTTTCCTTATTCCGATCATCTGGTTTTATAGCTTTTTCGATGGATTGCAAAAAGCCTCGAAAATGGAAGAAGGACCTGTTGAAGATACGCCGATCATTTCAGGAATCGTCAACCAACAAAAATGGATAGGATTCGGTTTGATGGGACTTGGAATCTATTTCTTGACCAGTAATATCATCGTACCTGCGATTGCCCCCCATTTGAATGAGTGGATTGGAAGCAACTTGGAATATTGGTTCAGAGATTACTTCCAAAAAGGATTGGTGTGCATCCTTCTTATAGGCGGCGGAATCAAATTGATGGCGGGCAGTAAAAAATCTAGGGTGGAGGAGGAGACAAAATGAGGACATGGAGAGTCGGAACGATTTCAATGGGTGCTGCCCTTGTAGGTTTAGGTGTGGTTTTACTGGCATCCCAATTCCTGCATCTGGATTTGACGACGATTTTCCTATCATGGTGGCCGCTAGTGTTCATCATCTTGGGAGCTGAGATACTTTTCTTTGTCTTTTTCTCCAGAAAAGAAAGTTCCTTCGTTAAGTATGATATTCTTAGCATTCTGTTCGTGGGCTTGCTTGGGATGCTGGGAATAGTATGCATTTTGCTAACGTCAAGCGGCCTGATGGATCAGGTCAGGGCAGCGGTGAAAAGCGAAGAAAAGACCGTCGATTTACCTGGCTTCAATGAAAAAGCCGGAAAAGGAATACAAAGAGTCGTCTTGGATTCCGGTTCATACCCCTTGACGGTCGAAAGCGGTACAGAGGAGTCGGTTTCCATTTTCGGAACATATGATGAGCTGGGAATGGAGACTTCAGGACCACTGCTGAAACGGGCGGAAGATTATTTATTGGTTCAAAGAAATGGAGATACGCTTTATATCAGCTTCAAGGATTTACCGATCCAAAACCGACTTTTCGACACTGGCAACATGGATCTAGAGGCGACTCTCGTCATCCCTGCCGAGCTGGCCTTGGAGATAGAAGGTCAAAGTGCCGACCTTGTCTTGAAACCTCGTCAGCTCCTGAATGACTGGAATGTGAAGGACAGCGGGAACCTTAGTGTGTTCCTTCAAGAAAATAGCGATATCAAGATAGAGGCAAGAGGGGCCGACGAACTGGAAGGCCCCAAGGACGGCTGGAAGGTGAATGAAGGAAAATCGGATCAAATAAGCGAAAATGACCCTGAAAAAAAGAACGGAATATTCAAGTATGGAAAAGGGAATCATAGTTTAACGGTCACAGATACGATCCATGTTACGGTTCATAATCCGTGATCGAAATCATTTACTAGAATAAAATGATAAAAAGCATTATAATTTCCCTGATAACAATTCTGGAAAAATGCATATAAAGGTATGGACCGAAAGTTCGGTCCTCTTTTTTTTCGAATATTGCTTTTCATGTAATGAAGGATTAAGATGTAAATTATGGAATCAATATGTATAAGGATGATGGGAAATGAAAAGAGCAAGGTTAATTTACAATCCGACTTCTGGCCGGGAAGCGATTAAGAAGAGTCTGCCAGGTGTGCTAGCGAAGCTTGAGGAAGCTGGTTATGAAGCTTCTGCACATGCCACGACTGGTGCTGGTGATGCGACGAATGCAGCTAAGATCGCCATTGAACGAGGCTATGATATTGTCATTGCGGCAGGGGGCGACGGTACGATTTATGAGGTTGTTAATGGACTGGCCACTGCAGAAAAACGCCCTAAACTAGGGATCATTCCGACGGGAACGACGAATGACTTCGCCCGGGCGCTGCATTTACCGAAGTCAATCGAAGGTGCAGCCGAAATCATTGCCCGCGGGCATACGATGCCGATCGATATCGGGAAAATGAATGATAAATATTTCATCAATATTGCTGGCGGAGGACGATTGACTGAATTGACTTATGACGTGCCGATCAAGCTGAAAACGATGCTTGGGCAGCTGGCATATTATATAAAAGGTATCGAAATGCTTCCATCGATTAAACCGACGGAGGTATCCATTGAATATGATGGAAAGCTGTTTGAAGGAGAGATCATGCTTTTCTTGGTCGCCAACACGAATTCGGTCGGCGGCTTTGAGAAATTGGCTCCTGATGCATCCCTGAATGATGGCATGTTCACATTGCTCATCTTGAAAAAAGCCAATCTCGCGGATATTGTCCGTGTCGCAACATTGGCAATGCGCGGAGAGCATATTCATGATAAGAACGTCATTTATGAAAAAGCGAATCGGATAAAAGTACAGGCCAAAAAGGACATGATGCTTAACTTGGATGGCGAATTTGGCGGGATGGCCCCGGCTGAATTCGTAAATCAGTACCGCCATTTTGATGTATTCATCCCACAAGGAATATTGCCGGACGATCCGACAAATAAATAGGAAAAAAGGTCACGGAAATCCGGTGGCCTTTTTCAGTAAAACTTTGCAAGGAGAATGCGTGAATATGTATATTAGGCAAGCGAAACCGGAAGATGCGGACAAGGCAGCTTCATTGATCCGGTTAGCGATTAAGG
>NZ_PHNG01000705.1:0-15696 GCF_002803435.1 Bacillus sp. mrc49
AGCTATATTGCTTGCCCAAAAAGCTCTCGAAAATGACCAGCTTTTGGTCCACCGGCAATACTCTGCCTGCCATTGCGAAAAACATTTGATATCCTCTTAATATAACGGCTTTGGCGATGCGTTTAAACAGCGATAGAAAGGAAGGTCTCTTTGAGGTTTCCGTTTTTTCGTTTGACATATCCGATCTCCCTTTTATTAATTATTAATGGTGAATGCTGATATAAATGAACCATGAATCACCGTCATTCCCGCTTATCGAGACACATCCCCGACCTCACATACACCAAAAATAAGCTCGCCCACCAAAAGGGGGAGCTTTTTCGGCGTACTTCGAACAGCTACTCCAAAGACTTTATTGCCAGCCCCAAATTATTTGCAACCGTTGTATAAAACTCCACGTTTTTCTTATTATACGTCATTTTATTTTTGAGAATTCTTTTAATATTGATCAATTGATATTCATTATATCGAATAAACACTGTAAATAGGGACTTTTCCATTTTATCGATGTCATCCAGCGAAACAGCGAAATGGCCTCGATTGCCTTCTATCTGTACGTCACATGTAATTTCATTATCAATCCTTTTTCTATCTCGTATTAATACAGACTCGATGTTGTTTATATCTTCACCATATATTTCAAAGCTTTGGTGGTAGACATTATCGATGATATAGGAGTCTATTGCACGAGCAAGCATCGGGATCCTGACGAAGCGATATGTCCCTTCCAAAAATGGAAGTTCATAATAAGGCAACCCATCTTCGATATGATATTTTTTATTGGCATCTTGTTTTAACCATTCAAATACCCTTACGAAATCATCAATCCGATCCTCCATGAATAATTCAAGCGCCAATTTATAAATAGGCACTTTGAACTCATCCTGAAAATCATATGGCAAGTTTTTCGCAGTTTCAACAGCTTCCCTTAATATTTCAATGAAATCTTCTTTGTTCTTGGATTTAACGAAAATTTGGCTGTCGAACGATTTTACTAAATCGTACTCATAAATCCGGTTAAGAGCGATCTTTTTCAATTCAGGAGCAATGTCTTTGGATTGAATATGCTTTATGATTTCAATATCCGCTTTCCTTTTGTCCAGCACACTTGTAACGCGCGTTAAAGAAGCTGGATTATCTGAAGTCCTATTGACATAATAAATAGGTTTTTTAGTAGTTGAAACCGCTCCGACCGTAAAGAAAACATCCGTGAAGAACCATTTATCTTCACCGAATTTCATATTGGGAAAACCAATTTCATTTTCTTTAACCATCGACAGATTCATCATTCTCGCCGTAGGACCCATATGATAGAAAAAGTGCGGGACATCCAGTGGGGTAATGCTTCTTCTTTCTTTAACCGAAGCGAACTCACCGATAACACTTTCTGACTCGGATTCGACTTTAACCGTTTTGCCCACTGCATAATCATCACCAGTTTCCTCCAGGATGTTATAGAGGCTTTCCAGTCCATCAGGCGCAAGCCAGTCATCTGCATCTAAAAAGGTTATATATTTGCTTGTTCCCAATTCAATTCCGATGTTTCTGGGGGTCCCTGGGGACCCGTTATTTTCTTGAAGGGAAACTGAACAAATGTTTTTATATTTAGCCGCATACTCTTGAATGATTGTATAAGTATCATCAGTCGAACAGTCGTCAATGATTATATACTCGATCTCATCGATCCCGATTGATTGATTTATGACGGATTCAATCGTTTTCCTGATGAATTTTCCAGAGTTATAAGCAGCAGTAACTACAGTGACTTTTTTTTCTTTTCCTAAAAACTTATTTCTTAAGCTTGACGGATTATTTTTAATTTTTACAGCACTGCCCTTTAAAAGTTCCCTCGCTTTTTGACGTACCAAGATATTCATTCGAAATCCTCTCCTTCTATGTGTAGAGGTGCATGTTTCGATTAGGCAGCCAGTTCACTAGATACTAAAAGAACAATACCCTTTAAGTCATTAATCTTCGAAAAATTTATCCACGATTCGCCGTGTAGCTTTACCGTCCTCTATGCCGCAATATTTTTCCCTGAATAGACGATATCTTTCTTTATATTCACTGTTTATTTCATTGATATTGGTAATGGAATCGATAAGCTCCTCGGTCGTTTTCAAAAATGGACCTGGTGCTTCTTTATCAAAATCCATATAGAATCCGCGGATGTTATCTCTGTAATCCTCCAGATCATAAGTATAGTACAGAATCGGCCGGGCAGTATTCGCATAGTCGAACATGACTGAAGAGTAATCCGTAATCAATATGTCAGAAATCAGGTAAAGTTCCTGTATATCTGAATAATTGGATACATTCATGACGAAATCCTCGAATTCACTCGGTATGCTGAGGTTATTACTTATGACCACATGCATCCTCAACAATAGGATATATTCATCTCCAAGCGCTTGCTTCATTCTTTCCAAATCGAATTTCAACTCGAAAACGAATTTATTGTTTTTCGATGTTTGATTATCCCGGAATGTAGGGGCATATAAGATGACTTTCTTCCCTTTTGGAATCTTCAGCTTGTCCGAAACGGATTCGGCAATGACCGGAGCTTCTTCCTTATAAAACAGATCATTTCTCGGGTATCCCGTTTCCAATATCTCCCCTTCATATTTAAAGGCACTTCTGAAGGCCGTGGATGCGTATTGGCTCGGTGATATTAAGTAATCCCATGTTTTGGTCGCCGCATGCACCCGATTTAAGTAACCTTCGTCCCTTCCCTGTATATTTTCTATATCGAATAGCATTTTTTTCAGGGGGGTGCCATGCCAAGTCTGGATATAAGTCGTTTCCTTCCTTTTGCTCATATAGGTAGGGAAATTTTGATTATTTATCCAGTATCCTGCTCTGGCTAAATAATAATAGTATTCCGGACTTAGGCGTTTTATCAGCTTCGTATTCTTCCCTTTTACAGGTAAATTGCCATTATAGACCCAAACTTTTTTATGTTTATTATCCCTTTTAAGTAATTCTTCATAAATATACTTCGGACTGTCTGCGAATTGCTTGCCTATTCCACTTTCAAAAAGAATGAGGTTCTTATCGACAGGGAGAAGGCTAGACATAATTTTATATGCTTTTTTCATCACAGGGAAATAATATTCACTTTTTCTAAATCGAGTCATTACAAGTTTAAGGAACGGATGGTTATACAATTTAATTAACGTATCTTGATCCTTTTTTGCATGCTGAATCACTTCGAATATTCGCGAATTGGAATGTACATCGCGGTATTTTATGAAGCGGTCAGCCTTGTCGATATACCTTTGCTTCATGACAAAATCATTTTTGGCATATTCGGCTAACCTATCCAGCAATTCATCCAATTCATTAACGATTTCACCGGGAAGGTCGTTATCCAAATCCAAATGTGATGGCCTTTTGCCTATGAACCGATTCCTATCGAATTGATAGTAAATCACCGGTTTATGCAGGAAACTAAAGTCAAAAGCGACACTTGAATAATCCGTGATCATGATCGCACTTTCCTTGATCAATCTTTGGACATCCACCTCACCCTGACTTATTACCCTAACTGGCGCATCTTTAAAATAAGAAGTGAATTTCTGCATATTAGGATGAAGGCAAAAAATGATTTCAAACCCATTTTTTTCAGACAATTCATATAAAACCGGATGATTCACCAATTTCTGATACCTTTCAAAATACTCACTTTCCAAAAATATTTCATCGGAAGTGATCCAATCTCTCCAGGTCGGGATGATCAACAGCTGCCGTTTCATTAGAACATCGTCCTTGAACAGTGAGTCGAACCTGGATAGTCCTGTTGCGAATACTTCTTTTTCGTTATATCCAAAATCGGTTACGATCATATCCTTTTCGAATTCTGAACTTACTAGGAACACATCCGTATTAAAACCAGAAGTGGCCTTTTTTCCATAGTTCGCCACCATGTTTTTCGTACCCATAACACCATGCTGAAGAAACACCTTAACACCCTTAACCCGATTTTTAAATTCAGATGTTCTTAAAGGATATAAATAATCTGGATGATGTGATGCAATGATGCGTGTGGACTCCAGTGTCTTTTTAATATGATCCTTTGATTTGAAATATAGTACATTTCCAAAGGGCTCGACGTTCTTGGCTTCCACGGAATTTTCTTCTATTACATAATAAACTTCCCTTTCAGGATGTTCTTCCCTCATGTATTTAAAAAAATGATATCCAGTATCCTGGGCTTTATACGTTCTTTCTCCAACCAACCAGACGTCTTTTTTCTTTTTAAATGAACCGAGAATTCGCCTCCACCCCATCATACTTTTTAAATATCGATAACTTTCTTTAGGGAAATTGAACACTTCCAAAGACAAGTTGGATGCTTTAAAGGTATAGTACGGGTTGACTATTGCCACCGTTTGATCCGACCTGACGTCGGTCTTTTTAGTGAATAGCTTAGCTCTGGTCGTCGGACGCCCTACGCGTACCAATTTCGGCTCTTCCTGGTCATGCAAATGCAATTTCATGTAAATATCATATATATCATCTTGCAAATCGGCACTGACCAGTTGTTCCAAATCCAACATCATTTTATATATGTAACGATTCAGCCCATACTTTATGATATGCATTTCACGATTATGGATAAAAGACATATTCGCTTTGTATTCCTTGCCGCTTTGCCTTCCTTTGATGATGCCCTCACCTTTTATGACCTTTGAGTGCTTGGTGAAAATTTGACCATTAATATGCAACATTTTCGATTTATTGGTTATTTTTTCAATTTGAGACTTTATCGTTACTTTAGGGGGATTATTGACATATAGAGATAAATTCCCTTTATTAGTTATCGAAAAAATCATTTGATTATCTTCAAAGGAGTAGAAATTCAGATTTTCAATGTGCGTTTCCTGAAAGCGGCCTAGACGAATCGGATATTCAATATGGATCTGTTCAGATCCTTCTACATATTCAGCTTTATGCTCGATATTAAGGATTGTTTTTTTGCTTAGCTTCTCAACTGGAACGGAAATCTTCATATAACAGTCATAAACAGAAGGGTCGCTGCCTTCTAATTCCCGCATTAAATCCGCCAGATTTATACCAAACTCAAAATTGGCTGCTCCGGCAATTTCAGCAATTTTTATTTTTTTATCTTCATGGTCTCTAGAAAATAACCATATTTCTTTTGCAAAATAATGTTCTTTTGAAAATGCACCTTTTATAAACAACATATTGTCTTTTTGTCCAATGGTCAGAACTTGTTTCAGCTTAATTTTAGGAGTTTTTGTTGCTTTTCTTTTTCCAAGAAGCTTCTTTATCATTTTAAACCACCTATAACAAATTATTTAAATAAGATGAATCTATATTGTACTTTAAAATCATAATCTTTTTTTGGTGTAGACTCAATATCATGGAACCGATAATTGAACTGCCCATATATTACCACCCAATCCTTTTGTGCTCAGCAGAATTACCGTTGACTGGCTGAAATCGGCTGGGTGGCCCAACCCCCCATTCATGTATGGCCATATCGAATGATATATGTGCGATTTCAAAGCAGGTTCCTTCCATTAAATAAAGGTGTCTTACAATGGTAACCGACAGATTTGGAGCCTATACATGATGCCCTCTGTCCCCCATCCCTTACTAACGGTTAAGCCCTCCTGGAGATACTCTAGTTGTTCCCTCCTAAACATGATAAAATGTGAATGTCCGATTCATACATGATCTCTCAAGACCATAAGATAAGAGTGATTTGAGTTTGATATTATATTTGTATACTTTTTAATATACTTCTCTCTCCATAGGTACATTATAGTTAACGTGCCCTAAAGAAGAATACAATGTAGTCGACATGTAACCTTAACTTAATAGTGTTATCTATAAGGAACAACGATGTAAAAAAATGTGGTTTAATTGTAAATAAATTGTTGTTTATTTGTAAAGCTATTAAGTTATAATTAGTGAGGTAAGACATTTTTGGTTTTGCCGCATAGGCAAACAATTCATATAGTATTCTAATGGTCCAACTATATATTATTTTGACTCATCATTTTTAAAGAGAAATAAAGGGTCTTACAGGAGGAATAAAAATGAAGAAAGTAATCACTTATGGTACCTTTGATTTGCTTCATTGGGGTCATATCAATCTATTGAAACGCGCAAAAGATTTAGGAGATTATCTTATCGTTGCCATTTCCACTGATGAATTTAATGCTATAAAAGATAAAAAGGCTTATCATAGCTTTGAAAATAGAAAAATGATCCTTGAATCGATCCGCTATGTGGACGAAGTCATACCTGAAGATAAATGGGAACAAAAGAAGGAAGATATCATTCGTGAAGGCGTAGATATCTTCGTAATGGGCGATGATTGGAAAGGCAAATTCGATGAATTATCCGAAGTTTGTGAAGTGGTCTACCTTCCAAGAACGATCGGCATTTCGACTTCCCAAATTAAAGATGACCTTTTACAAGTTACCAATGGCTAAAGAATTCGCGATAGGGATTTATCTTTTATGCTTCAAGATTTTATTCTCTATCTTTAAACTCTTCCCTTTACAAGACAAAACGACCTTTGTCACATCATTCGGGGATAATTGCCAATATATTGCAGATGAAATGGACAAGCAGGACATACCTGTTCAAAAAGTGTTTCTTATGAAGCCGAGCAGTCTTATACATGTGAAGGACGGTGGGAAATCCATCGTCCTTCCGTTTGAATCTAAAAATATCATGGCCTTATTCCAATCGATTTACCATATCGCTACTTCCAAATGGATCATCATTGATAATTATTTTGGCTTTCTTTCTGCGATTTCATTCAAAAAGCAAGTAAAATGTGTTCAAGTTTGGCATGCGGCAGGTGCCGTTAAACAATTCGGCGCAAAAGACCCTTCCATTCAAAACCGTTCTGCCGCTGCCCGTAAAAGGTTTTTAACGGTCTATAATACATTCGATTATGTTACGGCAGGTTCAGACAGAATGGCAGAAATTTATCAAGAAAGTTTTCAATTGCCGGCATCACGCATACTAAGGACCGGGATACCTCGAACCGATTTCTTTTTCAATGAAGAATCAAAAAAAACGGCACGCCGTGCGTTTCTTGCCAAGTTTCCGGAACTGGAGCAAAAGAAAATCATGCTATATGCCCCTACGTTCCGTAATGATGGATTGGATGATGGGAAGATTGCACTCGATTTGGAATTACTGTATAAAGAACTGCACGGTGAAAATTATGCCATCCTGCTTAAACTGCATCCCGCTGTTAAAGCAGATCATGATCTGCAGAAGAAATTCCCTGGGTTCGTTTATTCTGTAACGAGTGAATTTCATGTCAATCAACTGCTTATAAGTACAGACCTTTTAATAACTGACTACTCTTCCATTCCGTTTGAATTCTCCTTTTTAAATAGACCGATGATTTTCTTTGCCTATGATTTAGCTGAGTATGAACAAGAGCGGGGATTTTGGGAGGATTATACAACATCCATGCCCGGACCGGTGGTATCCACCACGAAAGAGCTGCTGAGGGAAATTCGTTTCTCCGATCGCTCACTAGTGAAGATCGCTCCCTTTAACCAAAAATGGAACCAATACTCGGCAGGATCCTCAAGCCGAAATGTAGTTGATTTTCTTTTTAAATAACAAAAACCCCTTCAATCATGAAGGGGTTTTTGTTCGATTAACCGTCATTTTTTTTATAAAAAAAGGGTATTTAAACAGCGTGCGACAAACTTTTTTGATTTTTCAGACATATGTGAAAAAAGACTCACAATATAGAAAATATTGTTGGTTTAATCACCATTTCCAAACCAATATAAACCAGTATAATACTACTATTTTCCCTTTGTAACAAAAATGTAATATTTTTTCGTTGGATTATTTTGTTAGAATAGGGAAAAAGACATATTAGAGGTGGAAACCGTGAAAAAAAGTGTAGTCGCATTTTCGACAATAGCCATTTTATCTTCAACTTTCGTTTCTCCTGCCCTTGCCGGTACATATACAGTGAAAAGCGGCGATACGCTAAGCAAGATCGCACAGAAACATAATACGACGGTACAAGACTTAAAACAGCTAAATCATTTAAAAACCGACTTCTTGAAAATCAATCAAAAGTTATTGACATCAAACTCCAAAACAACATCAAACAATTCTTCGGTTTCCATGAAAAAAACAAAGAATACCACATATACCATTGTCTCTGGCGATACGTTAACCCGGATAGCGAACAAGCATAACCTGACACTAGCTGAATTGATGAAATTGAACAACCTTAAATCCGACAGAATTTATGCAGGCGCCAAACTTATCGTATCCAAATCAACTACAACCACTACCGTTGAATTACCCAACAGCTCCAAGCCATCCAATGGTACACAGCCCCCGGTCAATTCGGCTACATACATTGTGGTGAAAGGTGACACGCTCTCAGGGATTTCCAGAAAGACCAATGTATCAGTAGCGCAGCTTAAAGCGGCCAACTCGTTAAACTCGGACTTAATCAGAGTGGGTCAAAAACTAAAATTAAGCAAAACATCCACTTCTGCCAATCCAGGGAAAAATGATGACAAGATAGAAACACCGAATTCAGGAAGTAAAGTAACCAAGCTCGTTTCCGAAGCGAAGAAATTGATAGGAACGCCTTATTCGTGGGCAGGCGCCTCGCCATCAGGATTCGATTGCAGCGGTTTCATTTACTATACATTTAAGAAGGCCGGATATGACGTTTCCAGGCTTTCATCCTCCACATACTATGATATGGGCAAAAAGGTGACCTCACCTAAAAGCGGTGATCTTATCTTTTTTGCAACCGGTTCAAATAAACACGTAGTTAGCCATATGGGCATCTACTTGGGTGGAGGTCAGTTCATCCACGCCTCGTCAAGTAAGGGCGTAACAATCACTTCTACTTCAAACTCTTATTTCCAGAGCAGAATCATCGGTTATAAAAGCTTATAAATTGCCATGTCCAGGCTTGCCCTTATAGCCTGGACATTTTCATGTCAAAACGACACATCCCCATTCCTTAGAATAAAAAAGCGGCGGCGAAGGGGTCAGTTACTGACATCCTTCGTTTTTTTTAGTGAAAATAGGTAAAAATGCACTCTACCTACAAAAAGATACTATTCTATTTTTATCAGAAAAAAGGTATAGTTAGGGCTAGGTACTTTTTCATACCTTCCATTTTTGCTGGATGGTTCAGGGAGGAATATAGATGAGATCTGAACATAAAAAGAAGAAAAAGAAACGCAAAACGTTTAAAATAATCGGCTTTACCCTACTTATCCTTTTCATAGGCGCAGGCGTTTATGCAGCCTCCGTTTATCAATCCCTGGCAGGCGCAATTCACACGATGCAGGGAACGGAGCATAAAACGGATAAGCGTGTAGATGATATTAAATTCAAAAGTAAAGATCCCTTTTCAATCCTTATCCTTGGTGTGGATGAAAGGAAAAATGACAAAGGCCGATCAGATACGATGATTGTCATGACAGTCAATCCTAAAAAAGAATCCATTGAATTATTGAGTTTGCCAAGAGACACACGCACCGAAATCATCGGTAAAGGTACGACTGATAAAATGAACCATGCCTATGCATTCGGCGGAGTTTCCATGGCGATCAACACAGTCGAAGCGTATCTAGACATTCCGATCGATTATTACGTCAAAATGAATATGGAAGGTTTCCAAGATATCGTGAATGCGGTAGGCGGTGTCACCGTCGATAATGATATGGACCTTGCCTATAAAGGCTTTAACTTCAAAAAAGGCACCATTGACTTAAATGGTAAAGAAGCCTTGATTTATTCCCGGATCCGTAAGGAAGACCCTCGCGGTGATTATGGACGACAAATGCGGCAACGCCAGGTTATCCAAGCTGTCATGAAAAAGGGTTCAAGCCTTTCGACACTCACCAATTATGATGATATCTTCAAAGCATTAGGGAAAAACGTTGAAACCAATTTAACCTTCAACGAAATGCTCAGCATCCAGAATAACTATAAATCTTCACTGAAGAACATTGAACAATATACACTTCAAGGTGACAATCAAAGGGTGAATGGCATCTTTTACAACATTGTCCCAGACGATAAAAAACTCGAAGCCCAAAACCGGATCAAAACACATTTGGGATTATAACCGAAAGAGGATGATTTAATTGCCATCCTCTCAGACTTCAGACAAAAAAAGGGTTTCGGAATGATCTCATTCCGAAACCCTTTTCATTTAAGCAGATGCTTATCTAAGTCATCATCGGCAACCAACTGTCCGTGGAACCGAATCCGTTTTCTTTCCTAAACCTTCCTGTTGAGCAATGGACAGGCCATCTCTGTCCTAAATCAAAGGGATCCGAAGCATCCAACCTACAAACCCTCCAAACCTGCGGGTTGAAGCTCCATTTCAATCCCCGCGAAAAGGGAAATGGAAAGCATGTTGGAAATCCAGCCCCACAAAGATTGTAGACAAACTCCATTGTTACCCGAGTTTGTTACACTCTCTCTTCAATTCCCCGATTGTTTAAAATAGTCGGTAATGATCACTTGATCACTCAGATCAATTTCCCTTTGGTCTTTTGGTGAGAATTCTTCGACCTTGCCTTCTGCATTTATTTTCATTTGGGAGCCATAATCCCCTTTCAATATCAAGGCACGCCCCGCCTTCCCATTCAGCATGCTTTCGCCAAAGTATGAAGAGCTCTGGATATCAAACAAATCATAAAGGGTTGGTAAAATATCCACCTGCCCCGCTACCTTGTCAATCGTTTTTCCTTCCATATCCTGCTGATAAATGATGACCGGGATGGGCATATACTTTTCGATCCACTCGTCAGCGCTAATCTTACGCCCATAGTACGCTTCTACATCATGTTTATCTTTTAAAAAAAGCCCATCATGATCACCGTAAAGGACGATCACGGTATCCTTTAGCTTGCCGGCATCCTCCAGCTTCTTAACGAATCCGCCGATCGCCGAATCCGTATAATGCATGGCCTCAAAATATTTAGTCAGGTAACTTTCTTCCTTTCCTGCTTCAGGCTTCAACGTTATTCTTTCCTTTGGCAGCGAAAAGGGCACATGACTGGTCAATGTCACAAAAAAAGCATAATACGGATCTTGTTTATCTTTTAAGATCTTATAGCTTTGATTGAAGAAGCTGCGGTCTCCCAATCCCATCGATATGATTTCATCTTGCTGCATATCCTCTATCGAATAATATTCGGAAAACCCCAATGAAGGATACGCATGCTGACGATTCCAAAAGTCCTCCTCATCTCCATGAAAAGCAAAGCTTTGATAATCCGACTTTTTTAACTCCTTGGCAAGGCCAGGAAAGTCATTATAAGGGAACCGAAAAAATGTCGCACCTTGCTTCAAAGGATATACACCCGTATTCGTAATCAGCTCACCATCAGACGAATTCCCGAATACTGTCTGGGGATATACATGCGGAAAATACAATCCTTCTTTGGCAAGTTCATTCATGAAGGGCGTGACTTCCTGTCCGGCACTCTTCTGAAATAGCGGAAATGCCTGTAATGACTCCACCTGGATAAGGATGAGATTCTTCCCCTTCAGCGAGCCAGATAAGGCATGAAAAGGCTTGGTCTTTTTATTGAAGTAATCGGAAACGGCTTTTTTATCATCCGCAGACATCACATGCTTTCCTGAATCGGCAAAGTAGGCATACGTATCCAATACATGGTGTCCAATCGGACCCCAATTCCGCAAAAAAGTATTCGCCTCATAGCGCCGGGTTATATCGACTTTGTCGATGAAAATATTTTTTACCGGCTTAAGCCCCGCGACCATCAGGAAAAGCAGCGCCGGTATAAGCGCCAAGTGCTTGAGGGGATATTTCTTTTTCACGAAAGACTCGGCGATTGGAATGCCCACCAGAAGAAAGAGGGCATCCTTGATTTCCATCATGCTGAATATACTCTCACCCAGCCCATTCAGATTACTTTTTTGCATCCACAAATAAGAATTCATGGGTGTCGCGTAATAACGGTAAAACCAAATATCGGCAAGGAAAAAGGCCATGATCGATAGTAAGAACAGTGAAAAAAACGCTCCTTTCACGATCCTGTTCGATACCCACTCCTTCAGATAAACAATAAAGCCGGCAATGCCTACGATGATCGTGATTATTCCTATAGAGAGATGATTGCCCATCTTGGCATTCGTATATATGAATAGCATGGTCACGATTGAAACCGACAAAACCTCTAATAGCCTCTCCTTCAATCGCTGGTTAACGTTATACTTCATGCTCCTGCCACTTTCTTCTTCATGATTTCCAAGGTCAAGCCTGGTTACGGAAGATTCTTATAAATATTACTTAGCGTTGCCATTTATGAAACTTTGCAGACAGAAAACATAAAACAGGATAAATAATTGGCATAAAAAAAGCCTCCATCAATGGATGAGGGCTTTCCTTGTTGCTAAACTCCTTCTTCATTCTCGCATTTCACAGACAGGAAAAAAATAGGAGAACCACTTTATCCAGAACATGTGCAGGTTTTCCTACGTTCATGTCCATTCAAACACAATCTGCCAGTCCTCAGGAATCAATTCCGTCAGCCTATCATGTTCCTCGAAAAGGAATTGCCACGCTATGCTTGAGCGTGCAGGCACCTCACCGAGCACCGAAAGATCAAATGCCTTTTTTGCCAATGCTCTTCCGCTCCCATCCACTAACAATATATTCACGACTTCAAACCGGATCGGTTTTTCCAATGAATTTCGTAAAAAAGCGATGGCAATGACATCTTCCTCTTCCCTTACAAGCTTCACCCCGGATATCGAAATTTGATTGGGCTTCAACAAGGGCAGCTGCTGATGGTGAAACCTATAGACGTATTCCTCTTGCTTTGAAATGTGCCAGTCCTCATGAAATAGCAGCGCAGTTTGAACAGCGTCAGCCTCCTTGAGTACGTCATGTTCATTCGAAGCTAACCAAACTTTCCTTTCATTGATTCCTTTATTAAATAAACTCATCCATCACCACTCTCCTCATGGCCGCTCTTCATATATTCCAAAAAATGAAGACTGATTTCCTCCTCGATAGTTCTTAACATCATGTTGAATCGACTAAGCGCTTCCTTCTCAAACAACATATACGGATCCTGTTGACCATATCCGCTCAAGCCAATCCCTTCCTTCAAACCATTCATTTCGTCTAAATGATTCCTCCAATTTGCATCAATATGGTGCAGGATGAAAGTACGCAGCTGGTTTCCCCAGTCTTTAGCGTCCTGAAAGATTTCCAGCCTCTTTTTCATTTCAGCTAAAGCCCCCATCGCCTTGGCTTCAACTAGATGAACATCCAATTTGCCAAAATCACTTACCTGCCAGTCCAAGGAAGGAAAAACAAAGGAAAGCTCTTCAATCAAGGCGGAAGGCCCAGGCTCATCCGTATGCTCAGGATAATATTTCACTGCGAGCCTGCGAATGTATTTTTCGATATATTCAAGTAAAGCCGTATGCAGCCGTTCCGTCTCCAAATCAAGAATGTGATCTCTCATTGCGTAAATGATTGTACTTTGTTCATTCAGGGCTTGCTCCAGCTTGAATAAATGGGTACGGCTTGCTTGATGCTGCTGCTCGATCGTTTCCTGAACCTTCCTCACGAATTTATCAGGTGCAGGGCTAACCACCAACCCTGTCTCATCCGTTTTGATTTTCTTTAAGTACCGTTCCATTTCTTCTCCATCGTAGTAATCAAACAACTCATCTTCCAAGGAAATGATGAATTGAGTGGAGCCTGGTTCACCCTGCCTGCCTGCACGTCCTCTAAGCTGCATATCAATCCGATTGCTTTCGTGCCGCTCCGTACCGATGATGTGAAGACCTCCTAGATTCTTTACAGCTTCATCGAGTAATATATCGGTCCCTCTTCCAGCCATGTTCGTTGCCAGCATCACCTCGTTTTTTCTCCCGGCCTTGGCGATGATTTCAGCCTCATCCTTTTCCGTCTTCGCATGAAGGATCTGATGCTTAACTTTCACACGCTTTAAATGAACCGATATTTTTTCAGATTGCTCAATTGAGGTCGTTCCGATTAGGATCGGCCTTCCTTCTCCATGAATTCGTTTTACAGCCGTGACGATTTGATTGATTTTGCCGATTTCATCCTTATAAATCAAATCCGGCTCATCCGAGCGAATCATCGGCTTATTGGTGGGAATTTCAATCACAGGAAGCTGATAGGTTTCCCAGAATTCCGCCTTGGATGGCATGGCACTGCCTGTCATCCCGGACATTGATTGATATAAACGGAAATAGTTTTGGATCGTTATCGCAGCTTGCGTTTCATTCTCTGCGGAAATCTCCAGGTTCTCTTTTGCTTCAATGGCTTGCTGAAGACCATCGCTGAAGCTTCGTCCCTCCATCACCCTGCCCGTGAATTTATCGATCAAGGAAATTTGACGGTCGATGATGATGTAGTCTACATCCCGTTTCATGATCGCATAGGCTTTAAGCGCCTGTGATATATTGTGTAATAGCTCCCGATGTTCCAGGTCATACAGATTGTCGATGCCAAAGGCCCGCTCAATCTTGGATGCACCTTGATTGGTAAAATAGGCGGCACTTGATTCAACCGAGACCTCATAATCTTCGTCTTTTATTAAGGACTTCATGAATTGTGCCGTGATTTCGTGAAGCGCGGTCCCTTCACCAGAATGACCCGCAATGATCAATGGTGTCCGTGCTTCATCAATCAGGATGCTGTCAATCTCATCGACAATGACAAAGTTGTGGCCTCTTTGCACCTTTTCCGCTCTCCGTAAAACCATCTGATCACGCAAATAATCGAAGCCGAATTCGGTTGCCGTCCCATACGTGATGTCTGCCGCATAGGCTTCACGTTTTTCAGCGGCCTCCATGCCGGATATGTTCAAACCAACGGTCAACCCTAAAAACTCATGGATTTGTCCCATCAGCTCTTTATCACGTCTGGCCAAATATTGATTGGCCGTAATGATATGGACACCGTTTCCTTCCAGCGCAAGCAAATAGCTAGGTAAAGTTGCCGCAAGCGTCTTTCCCTCCCCCGTATTCATCTGGGCTATGCCCCCTTCGTTCAGGATGAAGCCGCCCATTAGCTGAACGTCATGGTGCCTTAGCTTCAACACCCGTTTAGAGGCCTCCCGAACGACTGCGAAAGCATCGGTCTGAATCTCGCTCATATTTTTTCCGGCATCCAATTCGCATTTGAATTTATCCTTCATTCGCTTTAACTCTTGATCTGAGCATCTTTCATATTCACCCTCAAGCCGGTTCACGGCATCTGCCAACTTATATATTCGCTTTAGATCCTTGGAGCTTTCCTTGAAGAACTTTTTCATACCCGTTAGCATATGGTCCCCTCTTCTACTATTTCAATTGAACTCTACTGAAAGTATATCAGTTATATATTTACTGTTTATTAAAAATCATCTATATATTGCAATCAATAGTAAATCTTTTTTTCCGTTTCCCCCCCCCCGCTATCGGGTCGAAGATGTGCATTCTTTCTTTTTTTAGACTGATTTCGTATATTTTGTTGCTATTCACCCACTAATGCGGTGTGATCGATTTGCCTTTCAACGGGGCGGGCAGGAGTCCGCTGCTCCGTTCCAATCAACCTTAAATCGTCTCGTTTTAAAAACAACGATCTTAACGAAACAGCCTTTTTTCAAAATAAAAATTACTATTCGATTTTCAAAAACA
>NZ_PHNG01000706.1:0-17334 GCF_002803435.1 Bacillus sp. mrc49
ACTGCATTACCAAAGGTAGCATTCAAAAGCCCGCCTATCCTCGGCCCCATGACAATCGCTAAACTCTCCGTCGCCCTTCCCATGAATCCTGCAAGCGCGATGATCGTCAAGCAATATACGATGAACATGATTACACTTGGCCAATGCAGCAAAGAACCAATGACGGATATAGGGACACCCAGTACGACAAGTCCCAAAAATATTTTATTCACGATACTTCTCCTCACAATCTTATATGTACTTTTTATATAACAAAAACAATCATACATAATCTTAAGTCATTGCCAAAGGAAAATTTTATCACAGCACTCCTTCTTGTCAATATTTACCCAAAATTTAATTGCTTAACCCTGTCCTTAGGATGTAACATCAACAAGGTACACATTTCTTAGGAGACATGAATATATGAATCATAAACTGCTTATACGTGTTTTAATCTTAATTGTCGGCATATCGGGTTTTTCTCAAGGAATGCTCTTGCCGGTCATTGCCATCATCTTTGAAGGTGACGGAATCAGCTCTTCCTTAAACGGCTTTCATGCTGCCTCGCTTTATATTGGAATTCTGTTGATTTCTCCATTTATGGAAGCGCCCCTCCGTAAGTATGGATATAAACCATTGATATTATTTGGGGGAGCCACCGTCATCCTTTCTTTGGCCCTATTTCCTGTATGGGAATCATTCTGGTTTTGGTTCCTCCTGCGCTTCTTCATCGGCATCGGCGATCATACACTTCACTTTGCCACCCAGACCTGGATCACCGCTATTTCACCAATAGCGAAGCGAGGAAGGAATCTTGCCATTTACGGCCTTTTCTTCAGCCTTGGCTTCATGGTTGGTCCGCTAATGACGAAGCTTCTTGAATTCAATCAATCATTACCTTTCATCATCACATCCATAATCAGCCTGCTCACTTGGTTAACCGTTTTCTTGATTAGAAATGAGCTTCCTGAACAGGATGAATTGGAAAACGCGTCATTTCTTGGCACACTCAAAAGGTTTACGAAGGTGAGCCGCATCGCTTGGGTTGCTTTTTTATTGCCATTCACGTTTGGTGTGCTCGAAGCTTCATTGAATAGCAACTTTCCAGTATTCGCATTGCGATCGGGAATCGATTTAACCGCCGTGTCGATTATCATTCCGGCATTTTCAGGAGGTACCCTGCTTACACAGATTCCGATTGGTATGCTCAGTGATCGATATGGACGGCGAAAGACGCTGCTCTTCATCATTTTTTCAGGATTCACCATATTCACTATGGCAGGACTCTACTCCCATTCCGTTCTCGGCCTTTTCCTCTGCTTTATGCTTGGCGGAATGATGCTCGGTTCGACTTTCTCGCTAGGTATCAGTTACATGGCAGATTTATTGCCTCGTAATCTTTTACCTGCAGGAAATTTGTTATGCAGTATCTTTTATAGTCTTGGCAGCATCGGCGGTCCATTCTTTGGCGGCCTTATAATCGAGCATTCACAGGGTGGGAATTTTTTCCACATGATCAGTATCATGCTTTTCCTGGTCTTCCTTGCATTGGCTACTTTCAAGGAAAAATTGCCTGCAAAAGGTATGTAGTTTAGTTTATTATCTGAACTACTTCATTTATTATTCAACCGTCATACACCATTTAACAATCAATTTTTCAGATTGCAATAACTAACACTTTATATTTTTTCCTACATTAGAATCATTCTTCTTTATTTTCGAATAGGATATGTGGTATTATAATATTATCAAAATGAACAACGCGTCAAGAAACCCTTAAAAACATTGCTGTCATCACAATTCCGATGACAGCTTTCATATTTTACGAAGAAAAATGACGTTGATTATCTTTCTCAATTAGACAGGATGCTAATGATAATCTATATCAATTACACATAAATAGAGAAGAAAAGTGGGAGGGAAATTTTATGATTACAGAAACGAAACAATTAACCCAACCGGCGGCCGCATGCAAAACCACCTGGTTGGAAAAGGCAAAACCACATATGGAACTTATCGCTGCTTTATTCAGCGGTTTATTGATAGTAGTGGGCTGGGTCCTTTCAAAGAATGGCATGGAATCCACCTCCATCGCCATTTACTTGGCCTCTTTCCTGATTGGCGGCTATGCCAAAGCAAAAGAAGGCATCGAAGATACGATTGCCGACCGCGAACTGAATGTTGAAATGCTGATGATACTAGCGGCCATCGGTTCGGCAATCATTGGCTATTGGACCGAAGGCGCGATATTGATATTCATATTTGCTTTAAGCGGCGCACTCGAAACGTACACGATGAATAAAAGCCATAAAGAAATATCAGCTCTTATGGATCTGCAGCCCGAAGAAGCACTGCGCATCACAAACGGATATGAAGAAACCGTATCCGTTTCCCATCTTCATATCGGGGATTTGATCTTGGTTAAACCAGGGGAGCGAGTGCCATCGGACGGAAAAATCATTGATGGACGTACAAATATCGATGAAGCCGCCATCACTGGTGAATCAATCCCAGTCAGTAAATCATTGGATGATGAGGTATTTGCCGGGACAGTGAATCTTCGTGGCACGATTACCGTGGAAATTACCAAGCCAGCAAGTGAAACTTTATTTCAAAAAATCATTACCCTCGTGCAATCAGCTCAGAGCGAAAAGTCCCCTTCACAGCTGTTCATTGAGCGGTTTGAAGGAACTTACGTAAAGGTCGTATTGACTGTGGTCGGCTTGATGATGTTCCTGCCCCACTTCTTATTGGCTTGGAGCTGGACGGAAACTTTCTACAGGGCGATGATCCTGCTTGTTGTCGCTTCACCTTGTGCCCTTGTGGCTTCCATTATGCCCGCTACCTTATCCGCCATTTCAAACGGTGCCCGTCATGGCATATTATTTAAAGGCGGCATCCATCTGGAGAATCTGGGCAACCTCCAGGCTATCGCTTTAGACAAAACCGGCACATTGACAAAAGGAAAGCCAGAAGTAACCGATGTCATCATCCGTGAAGGTTTGACTGAAGAGGATTTCTTATTCCATGTTGCATCCGTCGAAAATTATTCAAACCACCCTCTGGCAACATCGATCGTACGTTATGCGCAAACGAAATTAGCCACTGACATCATTAAACCAGAAAACATGGAAGATATTTCAGGTAACGGTGTTCAAGCTTATCTCAACGGAGTGCTTTGGAAAATCGGAAAAGCTGATTATGTCGGCCGAACTGAAGCTGAAAATTTCAACGAAGGCATTGCACTGACATTGGCGGAACAAGGAAAGACGATCGTTTATGCCAAAGACGACAAAGGGATCGCAGGTATACTCACCTTGAAGGATGTCGTGCGTGCAGAGACCATCTCAGCCATCGAAGCTCTAAAAAACGAGGGCATCCATACAGTGATGCTGACAGGTGACGGGGAAATGACTGCCAGGGCGATTGCTGCGGAGAGCTGTATTGATGGATATATCGCGGAATGCCTGCCTGAAACGAAAGTTCACGAAGTGAAAAGGCTGAAAGAGCAATTCGGCACTGTAGCCATGGTTGGGGATGGGATTAATGATGCACCTGCATTAGCAACCGCTTCTGTCGGAATTGCGATGGGCGAAGGGACGGATGTTGCCTTGGAGACAGCGGATGTCGTCCTGATGAAGAATGACCTGCCCCGCATTGCTGAAGCCGTCAAGCTATCAAAAAAAATGAATCGTATCATCAAACAAAACGTCATTTTTTCGATTTCAGTCATCATGATTCTGATTGCATCCAACTTCCTTCAATTCCTAGACCTGCCTTATGGCGTCATCGGTCACGAAGGCAGCACGATTCTCGTTATCTTGAATAGCTTAAGGCTATTGAGAAACTAACAAAAAAAAGGAGCCCAAAGGCTCCTTTTTTTATGTTTAGCTCTTTAATGATACCCGTTCTTACCATTTGCAGAACCAGACGTTTTATGGTTCGAACCTTTTTTCCCTTTTTGCTTTGTGCTGCCATCCTTTTTACTCATGAAAAAACTCCTCCTCTACAAAAGTTGTCATTTCTTGAATAGTATCTGCAGCAGGATGGATCACCATTACGGGAAGTCAAGGAAGTTCATTCACATTCTGGATTTTTCTTTTCGCTCAAAAGGGCATTTATTTCCCCGCCCAGAATGATGATGAGTCCTGATAAGTAAAACCAGACCATTAGAACGATGATTCCCCCAAGGCTTCCGTATGTTGCAGAATAATTGGCGAATTTATCGACATAAAACGAAAACAAAAAGGAAACGAGGCTCCAGCCTGCCGTTGCAAAGATAGCACCAGGCAACACAGTTAAGCATTTCAGTTTTTTATTCGGTGCAATCCAATAAAGGATTGTAAACACGATTAGAAATACAATCGTGCTGACCACCCATCGCAGTTGATTCCAAATTGTTAGAAACTCATCGGATTGTCCAATTTCAGAAAACAGGAATACTCCAATCTGCTTACCGAATACCGGGAGCAGCAATACGACAACAAAAACAAAAATCATCGCTAAAGTGAGTAAAATCGACATTCCCCGGGAAATAAAGAAAGTTCGACTTTCTTTTACACCATATGCATGGTTAAATGCTTTTATGATTGCATTCATGCCATTTGAAGCCGACCAAATCGTACCGATGATACCAAACGACAATAATGTACCGTTCGCCTCCATCACTTCCGATAAATTGGTTTCAATGATCTTCATCGAATCGTCAGGTGCGTAGGAACGGACCGTATTCAATATATCTTCTTGGGAAAATGGCAGATAGGCCAATAAAGTGAACAAAAATATTAATAACGGAAACAAGGAAAGCAAGAAGAAATATGACAGCTGAGCAGCTAATCCCGTCACTTCATCCATCTGTAACCGTTTTATGAAAGCCTTGAAGAATGAGCCTTTCAGCCATTCCTGTTTACTGGCCATATCTCCACTCCTTTTTCTAATTTAAGGGAACCCTTCCTTCCGGATGGTGATTCGCAGACGACTCATCCTCATTCTCTGCAGTAAAGACTTCCTTCGTCTCCATCACCACATGGGCAACTTGCGCCGGAATATCTTTCATTTCCTCCACTTTTTGGGAAATGAAAGATACATCATCAGAAATTTTTTCTACCGTTGAACGGACCTTCGTCGATGTTTCACGCACTTGCGAAAGAACCCCATTGGGATTCTTTACGAATTCACTCATAGTACCTATGCAGCTTTTACCGTTTTCCAATACAGACATACGCGTCGTTTTATCAAAAAGGCTCACCACAGCCCCTGCAACCGCCCCAATAAAGACCGCTTGCATAAATTTGCTTTTCTTGCCACTCTTATATTCTTCTCGAATGTTGCTCATATATTCTCCTCCTCGTCATATATTGATTGATGGATAATGGTATCTATCTCCATTATACAATGTTTATAAAAGTTTTTTCCTATCTTTTCCCAAACCCACTCACTTTAAAACGCGGAGATAATCGAGAGAATTGGGTTTCATGCTTGCATTCAGCTCCAATATCCATTGACTTCTAAGGGCAATCATGCAAAGATGAAAATAATTTAGGAACGTTTGAGAGGATGAGGGAAATGGATTTAACTCAAAACACGGCAGAAAGTGTCGAGTTTATGGTGGAAGCGATAAAGGACAAATTAAAAGTGATGAATTTCGGCGCAATCAAATCGACCCATTTTGATATCGAGATGTATGAAGAGCTTCATGACATTTATCAGATGGTCATGAAAAAAACGAACTTCAGTGTCCGTGAAATGGAAGCGATCGCCGAAGAACTCGGCAGACTGCGCAATAAGTGAACGATTAAATCCTCCCAATATGGTGAGGATTTTTCTTTTTTTTTGGATTTCTGCTACATTTGATATATGAAAAAGAGACAGGAGTGAAAAGCATGGTGGAAAGAAGAACGCCTATCAGTATATCAGCAGCAGTCAATAAAGTGATGGAAAATAAACTAGCGGGACAAATGGAATGGGTTCCCTTGGAAGAAAGCCAGCATCGTTTTTTGGCACAAGATATTACTGCTACACATGATGTTCCGCATTTTAACCGCTCCCCTTATGATGGCTACGCTCTCAGGTCAATCGATACCGTCGAAGGTTCCGTACATAGCCCTCTCAAGTTCGAGGTGGTGGAAGCGTTGGCTGCGGGTATGGTATCGACCATCCCCGTACTGCAAAACCAAGCGGTAAGAATCATGACCGGAGCTCAAATGCCAGCTGGATGCGATGCCGTGATCATGCTTGAGCTTACAAAGGAATCGGAAGTGGACGGAAAGAAATACATATCATTCAAACGCTCCCTTAAGGAAGGGGAAAATGTATCCTATCAAGGCGAGGACGCACGACATGGGGATATCCTAGTGAAAAAAGGTACAAATATCAATCCAGGAATCATTGGCTTACTTGCAACTTTCGGTTATGCAGAGGTTCCTGTCGCCGCAAAGCCTCTCGTTGGATTATTCGCTACAGGTTCGGAACTTCTCGATGCCCACGAACCTTTGCAGCCAGGGAAAATCCGCAATAGCAACTCACATGCCATCTCTGCCCAAATTCACAGGGCTGGAGGAGAAGTCCGTTACTATGGAAAGCTTAAGGATGAGTTCGAAGCGAGCTACGCTGCCATTTCAAAAGCCTTGGAAGAAGTTGATTTGCTCATCACGACTGGTGGCGTATCCGTCGGTGACTTTGACCTTCTTCCTGATGTTTATCAAAAACTTGGAGCTGATGTGTTATTCAACAAGGTGGCCATGCGCCCCGGAAGCGTCACGACTGTAGCCGTTCATCAAAATAAATTTCTATTCGGTTTATCCGGTAATCCCTCTGCCTGTTATGTCGGCTTTGAACTTTTTGCAAGACCGATCATCCGGACGATGCTGTTTTCCGAACAGCCGCATTTACGCAAAGAAACAGCTCGATTGGCAAAGGACGTCTTAAAGCCCAACCCATTTACACGTCTTCTGCGAACACGATTTTATTACGAAGCAGGTCAATTGAAGGTAACTCCAAGTGGTGTCGATAAATCCAATATTACCACAAGCTTGGCAGGTGCCAATTCACTGACCATCCTACCAGGCGGGACGAGGAATTTTCATACGGGTGACATCGTGGAGATCCTATTGCTGGAGGACCAGGAAGGTTGTGGTTGGCCGTGGTGAAGCCCTTTGTTTTTCAGGTTGTCGGCTACCAGAATAGAGGAAAGACAACCTTCATAAAGAAGGTCATCGAAAAGCTTCGCGAAGTGAAAGTGGAGGTCGCCGTACTAAAGCACCACGGCCATGGCGGAAAACCAGATATCGCTAATTTGAAGGATTCCCATAATCACTTTCAAGCTGGCGCAGTGGCTTCACTTGTTGAAGGGGACGGCACCATGGAATTGCTCGGCAACCTCAACGCTGGAGCTTCAATTACTGAGCTGATTCACTTATTGGGGCTGTTCCATCCCGATGTGATTTTAATTGAGGGGTATAAACAAGAGGACTTTCCTAAGGTAATTCTAATAAAAGAAGAAAGTGATCTGATTTTATTGGAAACGCTTTTGAATGTCAAAGCGGCGATAGCATGGCCTGAATGCCTTGAGCGAACCATGAATCATGCGACCGTACCCGTCTTCCCCTTGGATTCGGATGTTTTCTTTGAATGGTTTTTAGAACGAATTTTAGAATGGCACAATGCCCGTTCAATAGTTTTAAGAAAAATGGACGAAGGAGATCAATGAATCGAACGCTTCTTCTTCGCGATTGGCCATCTGCATCTGTTTTATTAAAACTTTTATAACGGTTTGCCTTCCCCTTCGATCCTACATTAAAAAGGTCTCGGAATGAGGCCATTCCGAAACCTTTTTAAAAGTATCATGCAGATTCAAAATTTCATTGCTCCGTTAGAATAAGCGGACCGTTTTTCGTGATGGCGATCGTGTGCTCATATTGGGCCGAGTATTTCCCGTCTGCGGTGGAAGCCGTCCATCCATTCGCATCCCGGCTGGCCTTATATGTACCTACGTTGACCATCGGCTCGATCGTGAACACCATGCCTTCCTTAAGGCGCGGGCCTTTATTCGGCAGCCCGTAATGAGGAACCTGCGGCTCTTCATGAATGACATTTCCTATTCCATGTCCGATGAAATCGCGAACGACCGAAAAGCCCTCCGCCTCGACATAAGTTTGGATCGCATGACCGATATCACCGATCCGATTGCCTACCAGACTAACTTCGATAGCCTTATATAAAGATTCCTTCGTCACTTGCACCAAATGTTCCGTTTCCTTAGAAACCTTTCCGACCGTATACGTCCAGGCCGAGTCGGCAAGGGCGCCATTATAATTGACGACCATGTCAATCGTCACGATATCTCCATTTTTCAAAGGGGTTTTACGAGGGAAGCCATGGCAGATTTCTTCATTTATACTTGCACATGTCGCATATTCATATCCTTTGTATCCTTTTTGTTCCGGCTTCGCGCCATGTTTTTTTAGGAATCCTTCAACAAATTCCTCTATTTCCCACGTAGTTACACCAGGAGCGATCATTTTTGCAATCTCCCTATGACAAGCGGCCAATATTTTTCCTGATTCGTGCATCGCTTGAATTTCACGTGCAGACTTTAATACGATCAATCGTGACACTTCCTTTTTTATTCGTCTCTCCTTTTATTTTACTGCAAAGATGGTAGTATATGAATCCTTTAAAGCTTATTACAAAAAAAATCCCGGCAGCTGCCGGGATTTTTTTATTATTTCAATAAGTTTAACGCTTCCCGGTTAAATGCAGGAAGGTCTTCCGGCGTCCTGCTGGTTACAAGTTGGTTGCCGCAAACCACAACCTCCTTGTCCAAATATGTCGCACCAGCATACTCCATATCGACTTTAATCGAGGTATAGCCAGTTGCATGGCGCCCTTCAAGTGCCTTGGCCGTAATCAGCAGCTGAGGTCCGTGACAAATTGCAAAGACTGGTTTTCTATCATCCATGAACGCTTTGGCAAATGTTACGAAGCGTTCGTCAGCACGCAGCTGGTCAGGCGAGAAACCGCCCGGAATGAACAATGCATCAAAATCCTCTGGTTTCACTGAATCGATGCTTTCATCAATCTTGACTTCCACTTCACCTTGTTTGCCTTGAACCGTTTTCCCTTTTTCCATTTCGATTGTCGTTACTGTATGGCCAGCTTCCTTAAATGCTCTAGCCGGTTCACTATACTCTGAATCCTCAAACATATTCGTTATTACACATGCAATTTTTTTACTCATATAAAATTCATCTCCTCATTTTTGATCGAATGAACCTACTTTGTACTTTATTTATCTTCCCTCCTGTACCGTAAATAAAACACATAAATCATAATCTTCCCTCCAACACGCGATACATCCTCCGCTGATCGCATCATTATTAGGCAACACAAAAAAAGATAAGGCCGCTTGAACCTTATCTTCCCTCCTGCCAGTCAATGTTTAGGATATTGCCCCACAACGTGTATGGCATTGATGATCCTCTTATTGATCCATTTCCGGTTTTCTTCCGTATTCAAATTCTCGAATATCCGCTTACGTCCTTCTTCTGTCGTTACATAGTAATTGGGCATATTATTCAATGATAATGTGATGATGTCATTTTTACATTTGTCGCATGAACAAAATGTTTGGTATTCCATACCTGACATTAAAACCTGAACCCAAGTCACAACGATTTCTTCCATCACATTTGTATATTCTCTTTCCATGTATGCTCCTTCAAAAGTAAAACCCGTCCATTCCAGACAGGCTTTCAATCATTTATTGCCGTCCGCGGGACTATCAGGATTTCAACTCTCCGATTTTTCGCCCTTCCTTTTTTCGTTTCATTAGAAGCAACCGGCTTGAATTCCCCATGTCCTTTAGCGCTGAACATTTCAGGGTCCAACTCTTTATTCTCTAGAAGAAGTTTCATGAAATTCACGGAACGCATCACGCTCAGATCCCAATTGGATTCGTATTGGTGGTTTTTGATCGGAATATTATCGGTATGCCCGCTTACGATGATGTTTCTCGGTAAGTCCATGACCAGCAAAACGGATATCTCCTTTGCGATTTTTCGGTTTTCACTCCTAACCTCGGCAACACCTGATTCAAACAGAACATTTTCCCTTATCGATATCAACATGCCTTCATCCGTGAGGTTCGTTCCCAATTTATCAGTCAAATCATTCTTTTGGATATACGCGTCCACACGCTTCTTGACTTCTGTAAGCTCTTCCTGCTCATTTTTCCCTAATTTCTCAAGATCCTCCGCCCCTGCTTTTTGCTCAGGCGATGTCGGCTCATTGCTCGGGGAATCACTCGGGAAATCCATAAATCCCGTTCCGCTCGTAAACACCTGGTTAAATACATTGGACAATTGCTGGAATTTCACTGCATCAACCGAGCTCGAAGCGAATAAAACGATAAAAAGAGCAAGAAGCAATGTTAAGATATCGGCATAGGGAACCAGCCACGATTCATCGATATGCTCTTCATGCCTATGTTTCTTTTTCCGCCTAGCCATCTTCTCTCACATCGCCTTCCAGCCACTTCTTACGATCTCCAGCAGGCAAATAAGATGTTAATTTCTGTTCAATCGTTCTTGGCGCTTCTCCTTCGATGATCGACAATATCCCTTCTATCATCATTTCCTTGATCCGGACCTCCTGCTGCGATTTTCGCTTGAGCTTATTGGCAAAGGGGTGCCATAACACATACCCCGTGTAAATCCCCATCAAGGTTGCAACGAAAGCCGCAGATATCGCATGTCCCAATGCCTCCGTGTCAGCCATATTCCCTAACGCTGCAATCAATCCGATTACTGCACCCAATACTCCAAGTGTCGGTGCATATGTACCCGCTTGAGTGAAAATCGCTGCACCGCTCAGATGGCGTTCCTCCATCGCATCGATTTCCTCCGCTAAAATATCCCGAATGTAATCAGCACTTTGCCCTTCAACAGCAAGATTCAAGCCATTTTTCAAAAAGGTATTATCGACTTGATCCGAAATGCTTTCCAATGCCAATAAGCCTTCTTTCCTGGCAATGACCGCCCATTCCGAAAATGTTTTGATTAATTCTTCCGGCTTCGTCAATTTTTGCTGCAAAAATAAAATCTTGAATATTTTTGGCAGTCTTTTTAATTCTGACAAAGGAAAAGCCGTTACGACAGCGGCAATCGTTCCTACAATAATGATCAAAATGGCGGCAGGATTGATCAACGCCGTTACACTTACGCCCTTCAACACCATTCCGACCAAGATGGCCACAATACCCAGTACTACGCCCAAAACTGATGTTATATCCATAATATTCACCCATTCATTTAAAATCTCGTCTTCTTTTTATATCGGTTGTAATGTGAAAAAAATGAGGATTATTTTACTATTCCGGTTTAAATTCATTAAATCATCACAAAATCCATGTACTTTTCTCCTTGCCAAGGGCCGTTTCACAAGCCTATTTGCTCAATTCAGATAAATTTTTTGCACGTGTATGAAATTTCAAGCCCCACCGTAAAAATTGAGGTCGTTTATATGGAAGGTTTGGATTTTCCTCGTGAGTTTTTTGAATCGAAACAAAGGCAAAGCTAGTCAGCTTTGCCCCTGTTCCTGTTTTCGCTCGTTTCTTCCATCCAGCCATTTGATGACGGGTGAAAGAAGGAATAAAATGAATAATATCCTGAATAAGTGAAAGCTTGTGACAACGGATAAATCGACATGAACGGACATCGCTGTGACAGCCATTTCCGCCACACCGCCTGGCGCCATGCTCAGGAACAGTTCATTCGCCTGCAATGATAGCAGCGGAGCAAGCTGTATCGATAAAAAATAGCAAAAACCGATCAATAGGATATTACTTAAGAATACCGCTCCGAACATTTTTCTGAAAAGGCGTGGGTTATCAACCTTCAAGGTGTAGCCTAAATGAGTGCCAATCAATAATTGTGACATGCTCAGCCAAAAGTCGGGTATTTGCGGGGCACCTGGTCCGACTAAATTGAATATTGCCGCAGCCATTAAGGGGCCGAGTAAAAAAGGCAGTGGGAAATTCACTCTCTTTGTGATGAAGATGAATGATAGCAGGGTCACCAGCATCATGATGGCCATTTTCCCGTCATAATCAAATAAGAAAAACGGCCGTTCAGCCATGGGCGCCACCGCACCTGATTCAACTGACATTACATGGGTCACCAGCCAGGGAACGATGGATATCACCAGAATGATCCGAAGGGTCTGCATGAACCCGACAACCGTTTCATCGCTATTCTTCATATCCTCACTTAAAACCACCATTTGGGAAAGTCCTCCGGGAAAACTGCCAAGCATGGAAGTGCTTGGTGAGAGGTTCATCCGTTTCCCTACAAACCATCCGGTCACCATTGAGAAAAAAATGATGGCGATTGTCGTAAAAAGCATGACAGGCAAATATTCAACCATCTCGTTCAAGGATTGTTTCGTGAATGAACTGCCAAGTTGCAAGCCAAGAATGACCAGTCCAACGCTTCTGAAGGGCTTGGCCCAAAACATGTACTTCCTTAGCTTCACTTTCGCGATCATAACAATAAATAAAGGCCCAAGCATCCACGGCAAGTATACGCCAAGCCGATCAAACGTATAGCCGGCAAGGAAAGCGAGAATGGATGTAAAGATGACTTTAAAACTCTTACTCTCAATAAAATATGTACGCACAACATGACCTTCTTTATCGGATTTTCATCTATATCTTAACATAAAATGGACGGTGCCAAAGGTGCCCCCCTTGTTTAGGACAAAAGCCAGGAATAAACAGGCATTAGCCGCTTCATTCATCCACCCAATTTTTTTCACTTCTCATTGCGCAATTCCTCCGTTTTTTCAATCATGAAAGCCTATTGGGCCGGGTCGCATCCACATGGAATATTCCATTCATGGCTCGTTCGCCAGCTTCAGCCATTACTATAATTAAACATCTTATCCCTATCGAAAAAGGTACGAGGTCACCCGTCTATTATTTACTAGAATTACCACCCCCATAAACACGCTGCAAAAGGTAGAATGAGTATATAGGGGTCAAACTCTTATGGAGGGGTGACTAAATGTTATCAAATACAGAAATAGGCATTGATTTAGGAACTGCAAATACGCTAGTTTACAGTAAAAATAAAGGAATCGTATTTAATGAGCCATCAGTGGTGGCCATTGATATAGAGACTAATAAAGTATTGGCAGTCGGTGTGGATGCAAAAAACATGATTGGGAAAACACCTGGAAATATCGTCGCAATTCGTCCGCTAAAGGACGGTGTCATTGCAGATTTTGACGTAACCGCGCAAATGCTTCGTGAAATCATGAAAAAAGCAAGCAAGGCCCTGGGCTTATCGCTCCGGAAGCCTAGTGTCGTGGTATGTACGCCATCAGGCTCAACGTCAGTCGAGAGAAGGGCAATTCAGGATGCAGTCAAAAGCTGCGGAGCCAAACAGGTCCATCTCATCGAGGAACCGGTGGCGGCAGCAATCGGGGCAGGACTTCCTGTCGAGGAGCCCGTTGCCAATGTGATCGTCGATATAGGCGGCGGTACGACTGAGGTTGCGATCATATCATACGGCGGAGTGGTATCCTGCAATTCAATCAGAATTGGCGGGGATCAATTGGATGAAGATATCAGCCAATATGTCAGGAAAAAACATAATGTGCTGATTGGCGAAAGAACAGCCGAAGAAATAAAAAAAGAAATCGGCTATGCACTTGTTGAGCATTCCGTGATGACGATGGAAGTCAGGGGCCGCGATCTTGTAACAGGACTTCCAAAGCCCATTACCATATCATCCACTGACGTTCAGGCAGCCATTCAGGAATCGCTTCTTCATATATTGGAATCGATCAGGGCCACTTTGGAGGACTGTCCGCCTGAATTAAGCGGGGATATCGTCGATCAAGGCGTCATCTTATCAGGCGGTGGTGCACTTCTCAACGGAATACAAGAATGGCTGACGAATGAAATTGTCGTCCCAGTCCAGCTTGCAGACAATCCGCTAGAATCAGTTGCCATCGGAACCGGCCTTTCACTTGAGGTCATTCATAAATTACAAAAAGCGGTATACTAAAACACTAGGGATCCCTAACTTGGGGATTCCTTTTTTTTATCCACTCATGACCCCCTCTTCGCTTTTAAAAGAAACGGATATATTTTCACTTGATTGTGTAGAGAATAAGAAAAAGCTTTTTTCAGTTCAACAGTACTTTTCTTTTTGGAGAAGCCTTAATAGGACTTATCGCATGAAATGTTACATAAGTTATGATATAATATAATTATGTTACATTGGCAAGAGGAGAAGATGTATGGAATATGTAGAAGCCTTTAAGGATATCAATCAAATCAGCAAAATAAAGACCTATTTACGAGCTCATTCCAGTCGAGATTATTTATTGTTCGTGCTCGGCATCAACACAGGCATGAAAATAAATGAAATGCTGGAAATCACAGTCGCAGACGTTCTTGATGAAACGGGGAAAATCAAGGAGTTTTATGAGCAACGGATGGAAACCGGCGAAGTCACTCAAATTTTTTTAAACCTAAAGGTTCGTACCGCTTTACAAGAGTACCTTAAAGGCTCGAAGGTTATCGAGGGTCAATTTTTATTTCTTTCGCCTAAGACAAAAAAGCCGATTACGCGTCAGCAGGCGCACCGGATCATCCATGATGCCGTGGAAGGTGCAGGTCTGACAGGTAAATTCGGGGCAAGTTCGATGCGTAAAACTTTCGGCTATCATGCTTATAAACAAGGTGTGTCATTAGCTTTGATCCAAAAGCATTACCATCATTCAAGCCCGTCGGAGACACTGAAATACATCGGCATTTCCAAGGAGAAGAAATTCAAGACGATTATTGATGTCAACTTATAAACATGTTTCTCTCTTCCGTTAACTCTACCCAAAAAATTTAAGGAGGAATTCCAGTGAGAATTAGAGAAAGTGAACTTCCTGGCATTGGTCAAAAGTTCGAAATCATAACCAGAAATGATGAAAAGCTAGTAGTCGTCATTCACGATGACGGCCGTCGGGAATTATACCATTTTGACCAGGAGCACGAAGATGTCATTTCAAGCATCACCATCAATGATCAGGAATCGAGGCAATTGGCTTCCATCATTGGCGGCATGGTTTATAAACCACAAGCTCTTGAAACGATAGAAATGTCCCTTGGTGACCTGGTGATTGAATGGTTCAAGGTCGAACCAGGTTCTAAAGCCATCAATCAAACGATTGGGTCGATAGATATCCGGAGCAACTATAACGTTACCGTCATCGCCCATTCGAAAAAGGGTAAAAAACAATTGAATAATCCCGGTCCCGACTCTGTCATCGAAACAGGAGATACACTGGTGATATCCGGTGAAAGAAAAGATATCCGCAACCTGACAAGAGAATTATTGACCGACGAAAGGAGTGACTAAGCTCCTATGGACCATTTAGTTTTCGAAGTGGGAACTGCCCTGCTTCTAGTAGCATTTGCTGCTCTCATTGCAGGTAAATTCAAAGTATCCAATGTACCCATTCTCATTATCATCGGGATGCTCGTCGGTCCCCATGCCCCGCACTTCGGGTTGATTGATTTACGATTCATCGAGAGTGATGCAATCATAGCGTTCCTCGGAAGGGTCGGTATCTTATTCCTCCTGTTTTATTTAGGGCTTGAATTTTCCGTTAAAAAGCTAATGAAATCAGGGAAAAATATCGTGACTGGCGGAACCTATTATATATTAATCAACGTAGGTATGGCCCTCATATATGGGTTCCTCCTGGGGCTCCCATTAAAAGAGGTCCTGATACTAACAGGGATTATCAGCTTTTCATCAAGCGCCATTGTGGCCAAGGTACTGGTGGACCTGAAAAGGACCGGTAACAATGAAACGGAGCTAATCCTTGGTATTATCATGTTTGAAGATATCTTCCTCGCTGTTTATTTATCAGTCGTATCTGGATTGGTATTAAGCTCTTCTGGTTCCGTTTGGGGAACATTACTTTCTACTTTCATCGCGATCGGGTATATGCTGATATTCTTCGTAATAGCCCGGAAGGCTTCTGGGGTACTGAACAAATTATTCAATATATCCTCAGATGAGATATTTATCATTGTCGTGTTCGCGTTACTATTCTTCATTGCAGGTTTCTCGGAAACGATTCATGTTGCAGAAGCGATTGGCGCTTTATTGCTCGGGCTGGTCTTTTCGGAAACGGAACATAGCGACAGGATTGAAAAACTTGTCATTCCCTTTAGAGACTTCTTCGGGGCCATATTCTTCTTCAGCTTTGGCTTGAGTATCGATCCGACCTCCTTGGGCGGAGCAATCTGGATGGTTCTTGGGGCCGTCATCATCACCATAATCGGTAACTTTGCCGCTGGTATGATAGCCGGACGCAAATCAGGCTTATCTCACAGGGCTTCCGCTAATATCGGTCTAACGATCGTTTCTCGTGGTGAATTCTCCATCATACTAGCAAACCTTGGCATTGCCGGCGGTTTAATGCCTATACTCACCCCGTTTGCTGCATTATATGTGTTGACCTTAGCGATTCTTGGACCGATCATGACCAAGGAATCCAAACACATTTATAATATCCTTAATAAAGTCTTCAAATGGACCCCTCCGAAAATCGAAAGGGAACAAGAAAAAGAAGTGCACTAAAAAATCCAGACAACATTGTCTGGCTCAGAAAAAAAAAAAGGAAGCCTAGGCTTCCTTTTTTTATATACTAATTTGAATTTATCTGCCTTCTGATTGTTGATTTTGCTTTTTTACTTCCTGAATATTCGTTTCACTTGCAAACTCAAATTTCCCTTTAGTCGATTGTTGGTTTTCACGTATAACTTCCAGAGCATTTGTTTCACTTGCAAACTCAGTTTCAGATTGAGTAGCATGTTGTCTAAAGTTACCTGCTTGATTTTTCTTTTCCATTTGTATTCACCTCCACGGTAGTAACATAACCAACATCGTGAGGTAGTATCCGGAAATTCCTCGCCTTCATAAATCTATTGGGGCAAAGGTTTCTACTTGAATTAACGGAAAAATGCAACATACAATACTTTACTATTCATTCTTTATTTTAGCTTTGAATTCTCGAAAATACGAAAATGAGCGTTGTCGCCCAATGGAGGATGGGACGGTAATTAAGATTTCTAGACATTTATTTTACGACCCTTCCATTTTACAGAACGTAAAACATTCACCCGGAAGAAGGAATATACATAGACTCCTGTGAAAAATAAAAACAAAAACGGATAAAATGGGAATACAGCCCATCTGAAATTACCGACCCTACGGGCAAACCATGCCGTTTGAATGGTATAGAGGATATACAATACTCCACTGAAAATAATGGCGGGAG
>NZ_PHNG01000707.1:0-14927 GCF_002803435.1 Bacillus sp. mrc49
ATTATGAAGGTGGACGGCCGGATTATTGTCGGCGTAGGTCGGATTATGAGTGATTTAGTGTAATTTTTCCAGCTGAATCAATAAAAAAAGCGCCTACAGTGAAAATCATCCCCGCAAGCGCTTCTATTATTAGTTAGTGGAGTTCAAAGATAATAATTCGTAAGTGATGATGGTTTTTTCACCGGTCCATTCGACTTTTTGGATCACGGCCGTTCCACTTGTATCGGATTGTTTCGTTTTTCGTACATCGATTGGGATATCGATCGGGTATAGCCGGTACCCATCTTTAGCGAGCCGGAAAATATTTTCTTCTTCGCGGGTTTCATTTCCTTTTGTAACGATCATCGTGTTGAGTTCGATGGGCATGCCCATGTGAATCTCCTCCTCTTTTCAATATGCTTGGATTATACTTCATTCTATCATTTTTCCGTTTTATTTTTCATCCAAGATGTTAAATCTTCGACTACTTTGCGGTTGACTGCAGGTGGGAAGTAATGGGTGAATTGAGTGAAATACCAGCTTTCGACTTCTTTGCCGTGCAGCTTCAATCTCTTCTCCAGACGATAGGCGTGTTCAATGGCCACATTGTCATCTTTTTCACCGTGAATGATCAGGACAGGGACATTCAATTCTTCAATCGCAAATAAGGGTGTACGGTATTCATACTGATCCGGGCATTTTGTCGGGGTGCCGCCGATGACCCGCTTCATCATCCGGCGCATATCTACCCGTTCGACATACGTTAAGAACATGTCCGATACGCCTCCCCATGTGACGATCGATGCTGCAGTCCTGCAGTGTATCCCCGTCCAAAGCGCCATGATGCCGCCGCGGGAAAATCCGAGGATATGGATGTGATCCTTGTTTACCCGCGGATGCTGTTCAAGTAGGTTGAAGCCTGATATCGCATCGTATCGATCTTCGCCTGCAAAATCCTCATCCCCCTCACCGCCTTGATTCCCACGATAAAAAGGGGCGAACACGATGAAGCCTTCCGCTGCATACTGAACGATCCTTGCAGGCCTCACCTTTCCGACATTTTTAATCCCGCCGCGTAAGTATAAGAAGGCATCATGAACTTGGCCATCGACCGGTTCGGCAAGTAATCCCTTTACCTTCAGCCCCTGTGATAGGTAAGTAACCGAATAAAGATGGATATGCGGATGCGGGGATGGGAACCGCCGTTTTGAAATGATCGTTCCGTTTTCCAAGTTCTCCCCTCCTTTCTCCTACTCTTATTGTAAAACATCCGCTTGTTTTTATCCCCTGATAGGCATTCACATTTTTCACTACCCTTCATACGATACTGTAGGCAAAATACCTATTTATCAAGGAGGAAGCAATGTTGAAAAAATGGTGTAAAGCAGGTGTCATATGTTTGCTTCTGTGCATGCTGATCATTCCGCTCGGGGCTTGTGGCAAAAAGGATACGGTCAGGGTGGCCGAAGTGACCCGCTCCCTTTTCTATACACCTCAATACGTAGCGATAGAAAAGGGATTCTTTGAGGATGAGGGCTTAAAAATTGATTTGAAAACGACGGCCGGAGGCGATAAAACCATGACCGCGCTTCTGTCCGATGGGGCGGACATCGCTCTCGTTGGCTCGGAAACATCGATCTACGTACAGTCACAAGGCTCGAAAGACCCCGTCATTAATTTCGCCCAATTAACCCAGACGGATGGAACGTTCCTTGTTTCACGTGAAAAAATCGATAATTTCAATTGGGAGATGCTGAAAGGTTCCACATTCCTGGGCCAGCGAAAAGGCGGAATGCCCCAGATGGCCGGCGAATATGTATTGAAAAAGCATGACATCGACCCAAAAACAGATTTGACCCTCATACAAAATATAGACTTTGCGAATATTGCCACGGCCTTCGCTTCCGGAACGGGCGATTTCGTACAGCTGTTCGAGCCGACAGCCAGTGTGTTTGAAAAAGAAGGAAAAGGCCATATCGTCGCTTCTTTCGGCACCGAATCCGGTCATCTCCCCTATACGGTTTATATGGCTAAAACTAGCTATTTGAAAAAGGACAAAGAAACTGTCGCGAAATTCACAAGAGCATTGCAGAAAGCACAAAAATGGGTCCAGGAACATGATGCCGCCGAAACCGCCAAAGTCATCCAGCCCTATTTCGAGGATATCAATGTCGAAACGATGGAAACAGTCATCAACCGTTACAAAGAACAAGGCTCCTTTGCCACCGACCCCATTCTGGATGAAGAAGAATGGAACAATCTGCAAGACATCATGGATGAGGCAGGCGAGCTGCCAGCACGAGTCAGCCATGATAAATTGGTGAATACCGATTTTGCAGAAAAAGCCGCAAAATAGCATAGCTACCAGTAAGGAGGATGTCCATCCATGAGCTTTTTAAAAATCCAAGACATTCACCATACTTATTTTTCAAATCAGACGGCAGCGACCGCACTCGCGGACATTTCCCTCGACATTGAAAAAGGTGAATTCGTCTCTTTTCTAGGTCCGAGCGGCTGCGGAAAGACCACCCTGCTTTCCATTATCGCCGGGCTTTTCCCGCCCACCTCGGGAAAGATCCTGCTCGAAAATAAACCATTGAACGCCGACAGTGACGCTTCCATCGGCTATATGCTGCAGCAGGATTATCTCTTTCCATGGAAAACGATAGAAGAAAATATCTTATTGGGATTGAAACTGATTAAAAAGGATGAAGGCCTTGAGAGGATAAAAACGCTGAAGCTATTAAGTGACGTTGGACTGGGAGGTACCGGGAAGCTATATCCCCGTGAACTTTCAGGCGGAATGAGACAACGCGCCGCACTGGCACGGACACTGGCGGTCGACCCAAAGATCCTGTTGCTTGATGAACCCTTCTCGGCCCTTGATTACCAAACGAAGCTCAAGCTGGAGGATCTTGTTTTTGAAACCTTGAAATCCTTCGGAAAGACAGCCGTGCTCGTCACCCATGATATCGGGGAAGCCATAGCCATGAGCGACCGCATCCATCTATTTTCCCCGAATCCTGGAAGAGTGCACAAAACATTCGAAGTACCTGATGAATTGCGCGGGCTGATGCCATTCCATGCACGCAACCATCCGCAATACCCCATTCTTTTCCAAACAATCTGGAAGGAGCTTGAGAGCCTTGAATATTGACCAACTCCATAAACAATATAAAACCTCTTTGAAAAAGGAAAACAGGCTCATCCGCCTTTATCAGATCCTGATTTTCCTTGTATTTTTCAGCAGCTGGGAGCTATTCTCCCGATTGGAATGGATCGATCCGCTCATCTTCAGCTCACCATCAAAAGTATGGCAGCTTTTCCTACAGAAGTTGGGTGATGGCACCCTGCTTTCACATTCCGGAGTGACCCTCTTTGAAACCGTACTCGGCTTCATCATTGGGACACTGCTAGGAACGGTCCTGGCATCGCTCCTCTGGTGGTCGCCCCGGTTGTCAAAAACACTGGACCCCTATCTCGTCATCTTGAATGCCATGCCCAAAGTCGCACTGGGTCCCATCATCATCGTCGCATTCGGTCCTGGCTTTCCATCCATCATCTCGATGGGGGCCATCATCTCCATCATCATCACCACCATCGTCGTCTACACCGCATTTCGCGAAGTCGACCCGAACTACCTGAAGGTGCTCCAAACATTCGGAGCTACAAGAACACAAGCATTTCGGGAAGCCATATTACCGGCATCCTTCCCGACCATCATCTCGACCCTGAAAGTCAATGTCGGCCTCTCCTGGGTCGGCGTCATCGTCGGTGAATTCCTTGTCTCGGCTAAAGGGCTTGGCTACCTGATCATTTATGGATTTCAAGTCTTCAACTTCACTCTCGTCATGCTCGCCTTGATGATCATCGCCGTCTTTGCCACCATCATGTATCAACTGGTCGAACTCCTCGAACGCAAGCTAATCAAAGACTGACACAACTGCCGATAACCGTCGGCAGTTTTCATTTTACTCCAGATTAGCTCGTGAGCTTGGATCTCGGCTACTTTCGCGATTCTGACTGCTTTCTCCTCATTTTAGGCAGTTTATTCGTGAATTTTGTCTGTTTATTCGTGAGTTTGGGCAGTTTATTCGTGAATTTTGGACTTTTACTCGTGAATTCGAATTTCTCATTCCTATTCCGGCGCTTTCTCCTCAGTTTTGGCAGTTTACTCGCCAATTCCGGCTTTTTATAGCAGGTTACCATCATTCAGCTTTGAGATGCTCCAGGGGACGATTTCATCTTTCATGATGAAGCTGAATTCTTCGCCGGGTTGGTCCGGCAATCTGTCCAAAAAGATGGGCCCGTCCGTTTCGAGATAGGTATTTTTCTTTTCGAGCTTACGTAGTTGGGCAAAGTATATTGATTTAACGAATGACTTGATTGGATCGTGAACTTTGTATTGTCCCAGGAATTGCAGTTGCTCAACGATTCCGCCTGTTTCTTCATGCACTTCCCGTATCGCTGCTTGTTCTAATGTCTCTCCTGCTTCCCGCTTGCCTCCAGGGAACTCCAAGCCCCTGCGTTTATGCTTGGTCAAGACCCATCTTCCCCTGAACCTGCTGAGCACGAAAACATGCCAGGACTCGCCAAATACGGGTTTTTCGGAGAGTTCCACCATATATCCGTTCTTGTCGAAAAACCTTTGCATATTTTCCCTTCTCTCCATATATGATATTCGACTCTTCCTTCATTATATGGATTAAAAAACGCACTATCCAGCTTGAATTTTCCTCACGGCAATAAAACGATGGCCCTCAATATTCGAGGCCATCGTCCGTTGGCTTTGCCTGTAAGATTCCCATGCTTTCAATATGCCTTCTTCCCTCTTCCGTTCCAAGTTGATGGATCATTTCATAAATTTTTTGGAGTGTGATATCCTGCTTATCATTTTCCCTGTCGAAATGATATTGCAGGTACGGGACATGGGCCCGGTAAAAATTTTCTTCGCCTACAGAATAATTGTAATCAAATAATTCGCGCAGCTGGATGACCTCATTATCTGTTGCCTCGATTTCGAAATTCCACGGGGAGCTTTCCCTATCTTGTGTGATCTCCCCGGTCGGAAGCCAGATGTAATATTTTTTCCTGTTTTCGGACACATTCATCCACCCTTTCCAAATATCATACGCTTATTTTTCACGTAATTCCCGACATCATACAATGGAAAAATTTGTTTACAGAAGTACAAAGATGTTAAATAATAGATTAAAGTATCTTTCAAAGGGTAAAACATATAATAAGCCCAAGCATCCCTTCAGATTTTTATATGCACCCAGAGGTTTTTTTGATAACCTACATATAAAGAGATAACGGATTTCTAACAAATGTGAGGTGAAAAGTTTTGAAGTTAATTGAAGAATTATACAATATGTACCGTAATAAGCTGACTGGTGATGAAGAAGATATTGATATGCTTACTTTTGCGGTTTTGGAGCAGTTGGACCGTAAGGAAATTTTCGAATTACTTCAAGAAATGGATGATCAAGAGCTAACCAATCTAATGGGCCTTTACATTATTGAAACGTTAAAAGGGAAATTTGCTCAAAATAGCATGGACGATACGAAACCTACACATTTTCCGCCACGGAATATCCATTAATACATACCTTGTCAGGTGTCCTTCTCTAGATGGATGCCTTTTTGTTTTACGCCATAAAAAAAAAGCCCTGCCGAAGCAGGGACTCTCAGCCAATATTAATGTCCTAAGTATGCACGAAGCATCCATGCATGTTTATTGAAGCTTTTCTTCATGCTTGTCAGCATATCAGCCGTAACTGGGTCTTCCTCTTCAGCAGCCTCGATGATTTCGAGGAACTCTTCAGAAAGCTTCTCGAAGTCATTGATGACGCTTTGGACCATATCCTCCGTATTTTCATTGCCTGTCGCTTCTTCAAGGGTCGTTAATTCTAAATACTCTTTAAGGGTAGCAACTGGTTTTTCGCCAATCGCCAGCAATCGCTCGGCCAATTCGTCATAATTGGCTGTGATTTCCACATATAACTCTTCCAATTTTTGGTGAAGTTCAAAGAAGTGGGGTCCATTCACGAACCAGTGGTAATTGTGGATTTTTGTGTAAAGGACACTGAAATTGGCAATTTCCTTGTTCACTAATTTTCCTAATTTTTTCTGAGCCATAAATATCTACCTCCGTAAGTTGGTTATACTTTATGATTCCCTCTAATCAGAAATTGAAACATATTCTTATCGCTCTTATGCTAAAATGAATGTAAATTGTGAACGTTAGGAGCTGTGAAGAATGATCACGGTTTTAATCATTTCCATTATTGTGATTCTGGTCGTCTTGGCTTTATCCATCCTGACTATCGGAAAAGGATACAGTTACAAGCACACCATCGATCCGATCGATCCTTTGCCCGAGGAAGAGGCGAAGAATGAAGAACCGCGAAAATAAAAAAAATCCTGTCACAAAATGACAGGATTTTTTCATTAACCGAAAACTTTATGAAGATCTTGTTTATCTTGCGCAAGCCAGAATTTCATTAACTTCTTGGCACCTTCAAGGTCATGCAGCTTTGCTTGGCCGCATTGTTTTTCATTTGCAGCAGGAATTTCCGTGATTTCAACAGCATCCTTGAATGTGTCTTCAAGGACATCGATGATTTCCGTTACTGTCGGCTCACCGCTGACAACAAGGTAATACCCCGTTTGGCAGCCCATTGGCGAAATGTCGATAATATCGAAATGGCTGTACTGCTCAGAATGCTTACGGATATTGAATGCAAGCAAATGTTCCAAAGTATGGATCGTATCCGGCTTCATCGCTTGTTTATTTGGCTGGCAAAAACGGATATCGAATTTATTGACAACACCATCTGTTCCGACCTTATGGACACCGCAATGTCTTACATATGGGGCTTTAACAGCATCATGATCTAATTCAAAGCTTTCAACTGAAGGCATTCCATTCACTCCTTAATAGTATTTCCTCTCTATTTTACCTTGAAAGACAATTTATTTCATCCTTTTAAATAAATTCTTATTATTTCCATCGGTTTTATTAAGTTTATTCCTGCTTCAACATTATTGGCACAAAGGAAAATATGCTATAATGAATGGCAGTGAATTTACGTGAAAAGAGTTGAAGGCTTTTGTTAAAAAAATTTTTAATGGGAATCATTCGTTTTTATCAAATTGCCATTTCTCCATTAAAACCGCCTACCTGCCGTTTTTACCCGACTTGTTCCCATTATGGACTGGAAGCGATCAATCGGTTCGGCCCAATTAAAGGAAGCTGGTTGGCCATTGTCCGGATTCTTAAATGTCATCCGTTCCATCCAGGCGGCATCGATCCGGTTCCGGAAAAAAAGAAAAAAGATGAAGGCCATTAGAAAAAAGCCTTGCTTTCTTCCTTGATTTTTTGTATTATACAGAAGTCAAATCGTAATGATTTCGTTTTTACACATACATTCCAAATCGTAATCAATCCGAATTAAAAAGGAGCAATTCATATGAAGAACCGAGCATGGCTTTCGCTTTTCCTGGTTATCGTGCTGCTGTTATCAGCCTGCGGAAACTCAAAGGAAAAAAATACCGCTGATTCAAAAAAGGATACCTTGGATATATATACGACGGTTTATCCCCTGCAATACTTCACGGAGGCAATTGGCGGGGAATACGTTAACGTCGATACCGTTTATCCTCCCGGAACGGATGAACATTCGTTTGATCCTTCACAAAAGGATATCGTAAAAATGGCGAAATCGGACCTATTTTTCTATATCGGCTATAATCTTGAAGGTTTCGTAACGAAGGCCGAGCCGATTTTAAGCAAAGAGGGAGTCGCCACGGTCGCTATAGGTGAAACGGTCCACTTGGATGCAGCTGAGCATGCACACGAAGATGAGCACGAGCACGCACATGAAGAAGACGGTCATGATCACGGCGGGGTCAATCCCCATTTGTGGTTGGATCCGATTTATTCCATTGAAATGGCAAAAAGCATCAGGGATGAGTTGACGAAGCAAATGCCTGAGAAAAAGGAATATTTCAACAGCCATTTCAACGAGCTTGCTAAAAAGCTGAACGCACTTGATGAAAAATTGGCAACGACAATCGAGGCTGGCCGGACCAAAAAGATCATCGTTTCCCATTCCGCATACGGGTATTGGGAGGATCGCTACGGCCTTGAACAGATTGGTGTCACAGGGTTAACGTCATCCAATGAGCCTTCCCAAAAGGAACTGGCAAAAATCGTAACCATGGCGGATGAGGAGGATTTGAACTATGTCATCTTTGAGCAAAATATCAGTTCTAAACTTACCGAGATCATCCAAAAGGAAATGGGAGCGAAATCGCTGACGCTCCATAACCTTTCCGTACTGACGGATAATGATATTAAAGCTGGTGAAGATTACTTCAGCTTAATGGAAAAAAACATAAAAACATTGCAAACGGCATTGCAGTGATTAGAAAAAAAAAGAAGCGGATCCCGATTGGGCCGCTTCTTTTTTCTGGTTATTCTTCTACATACTTCTCACGGATAACTTCCATCTTCCTCATCAATTCCGGTCCTATGATCGATTCGAATTCCGGATAGATGACGGTCAGCCCGTTCATCCATTCTTTCTTTTCTTGGTCAGATAATTCATAGATGTCGATATTCGATTTTTGCTTGATTTCCCTGAGCTGTTCCTGATTCAATTCATTCGATTTGACCCACAGCCATTTCGTTGTATCATCCATTGCCCGTTGAATCTGCTTACAGATATCCGGAGGAAGCTGATCCCAAAACGGCTTGTTTACCAATACGACATAGCCTAAATATCCATGATCACTGATGGTTAAGTATTTTTGCACCTCATATAATTTCTTCGAATAGATATTCGAAATCGTATTTTCCTGGCTGTCCGTTTTGTTGATTTCAAGGCTCTTGAACGTATCATTGAATTCCAGCTCCGATGTCGATGCCCCAAAGTGCTCGAATTGGCTTTCGAGGACTGCACTTGGCATGATCCTGAAATTCTTTCCTGATAGGTCCTCGGGATGCCGGATCGGTTCATTGCTTGTCATTTGCTTGTAATTATTCGACCAGAAAGCAAGTCCTTCAATATCAATCACATTCATCGACGTAAGCAGCTCTTCCCCCACTTCCCCATTCAAGGCTTCCTGCAAGGCAGCGTCCGTCGGAAAGACGTAGGGAAGATCCAAAAGCAGCCATTTTTTTGATAGATTCGTAACTTTGGAAGTAGTAGGTGCTATCATCTGCACCTTGTTTTTTTGTAATGCATCGATTTCTTCATGATCGCTATATAAAGATTGATTCGGATAGACCTCTATTTTGACACGATGGTCGGTATATTCATCAACAAGGTTGGCAAACCGGTTCGCAGCCAGCCCTTTAGGCGTATTCTCGGCAACGACATGGCTGAATTTAATGACGATTTGGTCCTCCATCCCCTCCTGTTCTTCATCGCTCGGCAGATTGAAGCCGAAGCTTGCAAAGAACGATTGAAACGAGATATACACCGCTATCAGAAGTCCCATGCCAATTAACAGGAAATACCCCCATAATTCTCGCATTTCGACAGCTCCTTACCGCTCACTTCACATGATATCTATTCTATCACAGCCTTTTTCCTGTCGTAATACAATGCGCGAAAAATAGCGAAAAGAGGCAAAAATTCTGGTACTATTAAGTTTAGAAGTACTGGAGGAACACTCATGGAAAAATCCTTTCATATGCCCATTCAACTAAAAATCACCCTGCTGTCATTCGTAATCGTCGCTTTTTCGATACTTATAGGCGGAATTTTTATATTTGGCAATATCGTTTCCGTCAGGGAAGATGAAATCGGCAAACGCTCGATGATCACTGCCCATACGATCGCAGAGCTCCCGGATGTCCAAAAATGGGTCCGGGAACCTGAAGGCTGGATTCAGCTGAACCCGATCATTGAAAACCTGAGGAAAATCCATCAAGCAGATTATATCGTTGTCCTGAATAATCAGCATATACGCTATTCCCATCCTGTGTTCAGCCAATTGGGGACCACGTCCAACAGCACCGATGAAAGTGCAGCATTCGCTGAACATGAATATCTTTCAAAGGCAGCTGGGGAGCTTGGCATTTCCTTACGTGCCTTCGTTCCAATCCTGGATGACGATAACGAGCAGATCGGTGTCGTTCTTGTCGGGAACATTTTGCCGACGATCCCGGAGCTAATCAAGGATTTGAAGGGTGAAATCGCGATCATCCTCTTTCTTACACTCTTGTTCGGTGTTTGCGGCTCCTGGCTCATGGCAAGGAGAATCAAAAAAGAAACCTTTCAACTTGAACCGCATGAAATTTCACGGATGTTAGTCGAAAGGACAGCTGCCTTCAATGCCATGCATGAAGGGGTGATCGCCATTGATAACAATCAGATCATCACGATCTTCAATGAAAAGGCGAAGCAGATGCTCGATATCAGCGGGGATGTCATCGGCCGGAATATCAATGACATCATCCACGACACCCGGCTTCCCGAAGTGCTCGATCGGACTTCCCCGATCTTCAATCAGGAAATATCCGTTCAGAACAGGAATATCGTCAGCAACCGGGTGCCCATCAAGATTGCCGATAAGACCATCGGGGCCGTCGCGATTTTCCAGGATCGGACCGATGTGACGAAGCTAGCTGAAGAGTTGACCAGCGTCAAGGCATTCGTCGAAGCCCTGCGTGTTCAAAACCATGAACATATGAACAAACTCCATACGATAGCAGGATTGATCCAGCTTGGGAATCTGGACGATGCATTGCAATATATTTTTCAAATCACCGAAGAGCAAGAGGAATTGACCAGATTTTTAACGAAGCACATTCACGATGATAATTTAGTGGGGCTCATCTTAAGCAAGATTTCTTTGGGACGTGAACTGGGAATCGAACTCATCATGGATAAGCACACGAAATTGGACCGTTTCCCTGCCGATATGGATCATCATGATTTTGTTTTGATTATCGGGAACCTGATTGAAAATTCCTTTGCCGCTCTAAAATACTGCGCAGAAGAAACTAAGCAGGTTTATCTATCGATCTACCAGGATGAACATCATTGCCAAATCGTACTGGAGGATAACGGGCCAGGCATCGACGAGGGCATACATGGAGAGATATTCGATTATGGATTTACGACAAAAGGTGCGGACGGATCTGGAATTGGGCTTTATCTAATAGATCAAATCGTAACAAAAGCGAAGGGCGAACTGAAATTCACGACGCGTCCCGATGAAGGAACCAGCTTTTTTCTTACTTTTCCGATGCATGACATAGAGGAGAATCAACATGACTAATAATATTCGTGTACTTTTAATTGAAGACGACCCAATGGTCCAAGAGGTCAATAAACAGTTCATTGAGCGCCTGCCTGCCTTTACAATCATTGATACGGCTTCAAATGGGCTTGAAGGGCTGGAAAAAATCAGGCAATTCGCACCCGATCTTGTCATTTTGGATATCTTCATGCCTTCTTTAAACGGAATCGATACACTTTATCAGATTAGAAAAGAACGAATCGATGTGGATGTCATCATCATTTCGGCGGCCAATGACCAGAAAACCATTCGAAAAATGATACAAAACGGGGCTTTCGATTATTTAATCAAGCCATTTAAGTTCGAAAGGCTAAAACATACGCTGGAACAATATTTTGCTTTTCGGATGGAGGTTGAACCGGACCATCACATCTCTCAAACTGAGCTCGATCGAATTCTCTTTCAAAATGAAATACCTTCTGAGGCGGTTCCGAAATCCGAAGTACCCAAAGGATTGAATGGTGCGACACTTGAGCAGGTGACGAAGTTCATAAAAAACACACCTGGATCTTTATCGGCGGAAGAGGTCGCTGACGGGATTGGCATTGCCAGGGTGACAGCCCGGCGTTATCTGGAATACTTACATGGCGAAGAAACGCTTTTGCTTGATGTTCAGTATGGCAGCATCGGCCGCCCAGTCAATCGGTATCGGCTCAAAAAACCTTGACCACCTGCATCGGGGACCGGACAAAAGGTAAACGGTTCCCTTCCATCGATCCATTCACGCTCCTGTCTTACGATCATATAGTCCCCACTTTCTCTTCAACAGAAACAGTTCGCATTCCGCCAGCGCCGTCACTTCTTTAATGACGCAGTCGGGCATGCCCCTTCTTAACAGAATTTCCGCAATCAAGTACGGTTTTTTCATTTTCCCCTTCCTCCCTTATTTTCTATATTTTATTTAATTATACAAAATAATCCACTAATAAAAAAATAGACAAAGCCCCATTTTCCGAAAAAAAGGAACTCGGTCCAAATGAATATATTTGAAATAAACGAATATAGAATCGGGAATTCACTGCATGCAAAAGAGGCAAGGCTTGCCCCCCTTCTGCTGTTTTCACCTGTATATTTCACTGTACGTGGTCAAATCCCTGAGCCGCTTTTCATTGATCGAAAAACCGATTCCGGCCCTTTCAGGGACCTGGATCATTCCACCCTCGACGACGACTTCAGGTTCGATGATATCTTCTTCCCAATAGCGGGAAGAGGAGGAAATGTCCCCAGGAATCGTGAACCCCTTCAATGTGGCAAGCGCAATATTATGTGCACGCGATATGCCAAATTCAATCATTCCGCCACACCATACCGGTACGCCATTTTCCGCACAAAGATCATGAATCTTGACAGCTTCCGTCCATCCGCCCACTTTTGCCATCTTGATGTTGATTACCCCGCAGCTCCCAAGTGAGAGGGCACTATTGGCATCATGATAGGAATTGATGCTTTCATCCAGGCAAATCGGAGTCTGCAGCTGTTTTTGCAATCGGGAATGTTCAACGATGTCGTCATGTCCCAGTGGTTGCTCAATCATCATCAGCTTATAGTCATCAAGCTGTTGCAGATGGGGGATATCATCAAGGGTATACGCTGAATTGGCATCCGCCATCAACGGGATATCGGGATAAGCACCGCGAATTTGCGATAAAAACTCGATATCGTGACGAGGATCGATTTTTATCTTATATCTTTGATAACCCGATTGGGAAAAGCCTTCAATCTGGCGCATCGCCTCTTCCACATCATGGGAAGCGATGACCACGCCTGCGGCGACCTCGCTTCGTTCACCGCCAAACAACCGTCCGAGATAGATTTCCTCCTGCTTCGCATATAGATCGACGATGGCCTGTTCCAATGCCGACTTTGCCATCGCATTCCGTCTGATCCCGCTCCATAAGCTCTGCAGCTCCCCGGGATGCCGGGGCTTACTTGCCAATGTCAACGGAATCAAGAAATCCTCCAGCATATGAAAGCATGTTTTGATCGTTTCCTCGGTGTACCAAGGACTCGAAAAGGGCACCGCTTCCCCGTATCCAATCAGCCCATCTTTATCTTGGGCTTCGACAATGATGACTTCCCTGTCGTTCACGGTTTCGAGATGCGTCTTGAATGGCTGCTTTAAAGGGGCCTTGATGACCTTTAGCGTAATGGACGATACCTTCATTGCCACTCCTCCATTCCCTTCTTCAGTTCCCTTCTCAGCAGCTTGCTGGCCCCATTTCGCGGAAGACTCTTGCAAAAAATCACGTTCCGGGGGATTTTATATGAAGCCAGGGATTGCCTGCAATAATCAAGCAGGTCGCTCTCACTTAGCTCCGCCCCTTGATGCAAGACGACAAAAGCGAGCGGAACCTGTCCCCATTTTTCATCTTCGGTCCCCGTCACTCCCGCTTCGAAAACATCAGGATGCTTACCGAGGACATTTTCAATTTCGGCCGGATAGACATTTTCACCGCCGGAGATGATTAAATCCGATCGCCGGTCAAGAACATATAAAAAGCCATCTTCATCCAAGTAACCAAGATCTCCCGTATAAAGCCAGCCGTCACTAATCGCCTGCTGTGTGGCATCCAGCCGGTTGAAGTAGCCTTTTGTCACATTCGGACCCGAAACAACGATTTCCCCCGCCTCACCAGGTCCGGACACCTTGCCATCCTTCTCGATCCGTAGCTGCGAAGGAAATAATGGTTTTCCTGCCGAACCGATTTTCGTCATGCTGTACTCCGGAGCCAGCGTCACGATCTGAGAAGATGTTTCCGTCATCCCATATGATTGATAGACCGGGATTTTTTTTTCCTTGCAGGCTTCCAGTAAATGAATGGGCGCAGGTCCTCCGCCTAACAGCATGCAGCGAAAGTCGTCTGGATAGCTTGCTCCTTTCAAATCATGCACCATCCTATTAAGCATCGTCGTCACGACCGAAATGATCGTCACGCCATTTTCCTGGATTGCCTTGTTCGCTTCCCGTTCATCGAACCGCTCGGCCAAGACGACCTTCATCCCATAAATCACGCTTTTCATCAGGATGGAAAGACCGCTGATATGAAAGATAGGAACCGCACAATACCAGGTATCCCCCTCGTGCAATCCAAGGTTCAACACCGATCCGACGGCACTCCACCAATGATTGCCGAAAGATTGGATCACACCCTTTGGATTTCCTGTCGTGCCCGATGTGTACATGATCGTAGCGGTATCCTCCAGATAAAACTCCTGAAGGATCTCTGCCGTTCTTTCATTTGGCAATTGTTCGAAAAAAAGAAGGGGCAACTCAAGAAGATTCCCCGCCATATCATCAAGCTTGCTTGCGAAGGAGCCTTCAGAGAGCAAATAGGAAGCACCGCTGTCCTCGACCTGCCACGACAATTCCTTTGCCGTTAATTTATTATTCAGCATCACGATCTTCACACCGAGATAAAATAGGGCATGGATGGTGATGACGCCGTCAATATGATTACGGAGCAGCACTGCGCATGAATCGCCAGCCTTGAGACCGGCGCTGGCCAGCCTGCGTGCCATTTTCTCCGTTAATGTATGCAGCTCCAGAAAGCTATACGTCTGACCTTCAAACTCGATGGCCGGGCGATCTGGTGAAAGATGAGCCCGGTTCTTGAGCCAGTTTGGCAACT
>NZ_PHNG01000708.1:0-11456 GCF_002803435.1 Bacillus sp. mrc49
AACCTTGCCCCTGATCAAGGCAGCGTTCTTGTTACCGGTGCCACTGGGGGAGTCGGCAGCTTTGCCGTCTCGATCCTTTCCAAGCTTGGTTACTCGGTGGAAGCGAGTACAGGAAAAGAATCGGAGCATGGATATTTAAAGGAAATCGGGGCGACGTCTATTGTAACTCGTAAAGAGGTCTACGACGGCAACCTGCGCTCGCTTGGCAAACAAAAGTGGAGCGGTGCGGTAGATCCCGTCGGCGGTGAACCTCTAGCATCTGTCCTTAGCCAAATCAAGTATGGCGGATCTGTAGCGGTCAGCGGATTGACGGCTGGCACCAACCTCCCGGCCACTGTCTTTCCTTTCATCCTAAGAGGTGTTAATTTACTAGGAATCGACTCGGTCAATTGCCCGATGGAAACAAGATTGAAAGTCTGGCATCGACTTGCGACCGACTTTAAATTCGATCACCTGGAACGCCTCATTCAGCAAGAAATAACCCTTAAAGAATTGCCTGGCGTTCTCCCGACCCTCTTAAAAGGCGAAGCAAGAGGCAGAACGATCGTAAAACTATAATCCAAAAAGTGACGCGGGCCAAGCCCCCGTCACTTTTCATTGTTCAAACAGCTAGGATCCCGTGATGGGACGGATTAACGCGTTTTTGGACGAATTATCGCGCGTTCGGACGAATTATACTCTCGTTCGGACGAATTATACTCATGTTCGGTCGGATTATACGCATGTTCGGACGAATTACCGCGTGTTCGGACGAATTATACTCGCGTTCGGACGAATTACCGCGTGTTCGGACGAATTACCACGTGTTCGGACGAATTACCGCATGTTCGGTCGGATTATACCCGCGTTCGGACGGATTACCACGCGTTCGGACGGATTACCGCATGTTCGGACGAATTATCGCGTGTTCGGACGAATTACCACGTGTTGGGACGGATTCTACCCGTGTTCGGACGGATTATCGCGTGTTCGGACGGATTATCGCGTGTTTGGACGAATTATACCCGCGTTCGGACGGATTTTTTGCAAACTCCCTTGCAGCGTTCTCCTTTTTAGGAAGATTGCTGTCTATTGATGACATTAAACGGCTTAGTTGCGTTATGCTTATCCAGAAAATACACAAAAAGGCCAAACCTCCATAGGTTCAGCCACTTCTCTAATAGGTATTATAAATATTTTCACATTCCGTAGCTGTTGGTTCATAAAAGCAATGAAGCTTAAAGCGGCCGACTAGAGGCTGATTATACCAGGTAGGCGGGCAATCCCCCTCTGGTCTGAAATACCACAGGCTAAATTTTGAGGGCCATAATCTTTCCCCACTTACACTTCGACGTGCAAGTCTTTTTTCCCTATCCCTTGCCCGTTGGTAAAAATACCCCTTCTGCACAGCCTCAAAGGCATGCTCCTGATAAACCATATCCGGAATCGTCCTCAGTCCTTTGAAGTCGGAGCAATTCGATCTAATCCGGTTGACTCCAACGTTACCGATCATCAACATCCCTTGATCGCCTTCACCTTCACCTTCCGCTCTGAGCAATCTCGCCAACAGAGCAATGTCGGAATCAGTGTGCTTAACGACGGTCATCCAATCACCTCCACTTTTTTTATCCTATGCCCAGGAGATGGAAAGATGCTCCGATTTTAATAAAACCTTCATATGCCGTACACGTCCCATCAACAATACAACCTTATACTTAAGGAAGGTTGGATGGCACGCGTGGCTATCATGGTATTTGGCGTAGGCGGGGCCAATACTTTTTGTACAAAGACAACGGCGCGGATCGTGCCGTACCAAACTGTAGACAAACTCAAGATTCATCGAGGCCGTTTATGGTTTTTGTGTTTGGAGCTTTGATTTTCAGTGCAGGTATAGATTTCATCCCAATTGCTTCAATTCCAATAAGTAATTAAAAAGGTTTCGGAATGAGGCCATTCCGAAACCTTTTTGTGTGTTGCGTCCTTGACTTGTCCATTAAGCCTTCGCTTCAAAAGCAGCTTCAAACGCCAAAGATACCTTTTCGAATTCTTCGTCCGATTCGATATCGAACAGTTCGCCTTCGCCCTCGACCCTGAAGAAGAAAATATCGATGTCTTCCTCTGTATCTTGTTCAATATCTTCAAGCAAACCGACTGCCACATATTCCGTTCCTTCTACATCCAATGAGCCTAAAACCTCAACTTCATGAGCCTCATCACTGTCATCTGTAAGTGTGAAAACCTCACCTTCACGAATGTTACCCATCCTATCTCTCCTCTCTTATCCATTCATAATGGAGTTGTTTCCATAGTATATCGGCTATTTCCTTCAGAAACAAACTTTTGCCCTGAAAAATAGGGAAATTCTTTTTCTCTACTGACCCCTATCGTTCCAAACATTATGATCAATAGAAAAAATATTGAAAAACAGTTAAAAAAGGGAATCCAATTCCGAATAATGTTATATATTTAACTATTAATAAAGGAGGCTGTTTAATTGCCCGCAAAAAGAATCGATCATATTGGAGTTGTCGTAAGAGATCTTGAAAAGTCCATCACTTTTTATCAGGACGTGCTGGATTTAAAATTAAAAGCGCGTACTCCTCATACCAATGGTGTCATCCAACTGGCATTCCTGGGTTACGAGGAGTCGGAAGAAACGGAAATCGAATTGATTCAGGGGTATAGCGATACACTGCCATCTGAAGCCACGATCCATCATTTTGCCATTACCGTTGATGATATCGAAAAAGAATATGCACGAATCAAAAAACGGAATGACATCGAGCTGATCGACGAGGAAATCGTCACCCTTCCAAATGGCTACCGCTACTTCTACATATATGGGCCGGAAAAAGAATGGATTGAATTTTTCCAAAGATAAATCGAATGCTAAAAAAGCAGAGTCCAGTAGACTTCTGCTTTTTTGCCGTTCACCCACGCCGAATCCTGGTACGCTGTAGGTTCATCCGGACGATATACTCCACTTTGGGTCGATTTCTCTCCAATTCGGACGGATTTCTCTCGCATCCGGAAGATTTATCTGACGGATTGGATGGATTTTCGCGCAGTTTCGGACATTGAATGATGGGTTATTCTCATTTCATCACCACAATTAAGTAATTGCTGGCTGTTACCAGCTTGACTTTTTGACACCCGGTACATGCCCCTTATGGGCAAGCTCGCGAAAAGCGATTCGTGACATGTTGAATTTGCGCATATATCCACGGGGCCTTCCCGTTACTCCGCAGCGATTATGGATCCTTGTCGGGGAGGAATCCCGGGGGAGTTTGGCCAATGCTGCATAGTCCCCTTTTTCTTTCAATTCCAGCCTGCGCTCCGCATACTTTTCAACCAGTGCCAACTGTTTTTGTGCTTTCACTACCTTCGATTTTTTCGCCATTTTTCAATCTCCTTTAGGTTAACTGGTTCACATAAAACAAAATCATTACGATTTAAAAACAATCATTATTTCGTTTCCCGATGGATTGTATGTTTCTTTAAGCGTGGACAATATTTCTTCAATTCGATTCGATCCGGATGATTCCGCTTATTCTTCGTTGTAATATAGTTACGGTCCCCTGTTTCCGTGCATGCTAAAGTAATATTCACTCTCATTTCCTTTTCCTCCTTCTTCCTTCTAATCACAACACCAAACGGAATGATTACGATTTAATTTCCTGATTTCCATCACTCTAAAAAGCTCTTCTTCATAATAAAACGGAATGATTACTATTTGAAAGTTTTTTTATTCTTTTTATCCTTCAAATTTAGAAGAATCCTTCAGGCCTTGCATCTGATTTTTCCCGAACCAATAAAAAACCGAAGACAAACCCATGCATTTCGAGTTAGTCTTCAGTCTAGAATTTTATTATTTGATGTTGAATTTCCCGACCATATCCTCAAGCTCTTCAGCCATGGATGAAAGCGAACGGATGGAGGAATTGACTTCCTCCATGGATGCCAGCTGTTCTTCTGTCGATGCGGCTACTTCTTCTGAGTTGGCGGCATTTTCCTGGGCGTGCGCCGTCATATCATTGGATACTTGTGCCACTTCATCTATGCTTGCAGAAATTTGTTGGACACTTGCCTTGATTTCCTCGATTTTAGGTGTAATGCTTCTCGTACTGTCCAGGATTTGTGAGAATTTATTGGAAGTCTCGACAGATACCTTCACACCCTCCTCGGCATTTTCCATCACTTTTTTCATTATGTTCACTGAATCTCTCGTGTCGTTTTGCATGCCGTTAATCAAATCGGCAATCAGCTTAGTTGAGGTTTGGGATTGCTCAGCCAATTTCCTCACTTCCTCTGCCACAACAGCAAAGCCTTTACCATGTTCCCCGGCCCTAGCAGCTTCAATGGCTGCATTGAGTGCCAGCAAATTCGTCTGTCCCGCAATTCCGGTGATGACCTCGATGATTTTTCCGATTTCATGAGATCGATCGGACAAGGAGCCGATCACCTGATTCGATTGATTGACGGATTCATGGATGAATCGCATTTGATTCAAGTTTTCCTCAACAAAATGACTGCCCTCTTCAGCTTGCATAGCAGATTCCCTTGATAATTCAGCTACACTGGAGGTGCTGTCCGATATCCGAACGATTCCCTGGACAACTTCATTCAACGTTCCGAGACTTCCTTCAAGCTGTTTTGTCGTCTTCTCGGACGCCCCCGAAATTTCCTGAATCGAGGTGGCCACCGTTTCAGCTGCAATGCTCGATTGATTAACACTTGAACTTAATTGATCGGCAGAAGCGGCCACCATTCCGGCATTGGCTGAAATTGCCGTAAGTGTATCGCGAAGATGCTTGGTCATTTTTTCAAAGGATTGATTTAACTCAGATAATTCATCCCTGCTCTTCAACTCTATTCTCTCGACCATCAAATTGCCCTCCGCTACCTGGTTGGCAGCAGCCCCCAGCTTTTTAAGCGGCTTGGAAATCAGATTGGCTGTCAGCCATCCAGCTGCAATCGCAAAGATAAAAGCAAATATGCTGATGATCAAGATTTTGTCCGTCGCCTTCTCGGATTGCTCTTTCGCCTCTTTCACCTTCGCCTTGATGACGCCTTCGGTTGATTCATTTAATGCATAGGTTTGTTCTCCCAATTTCGTACTGATCGGCACCACTTTTTCCTGGGCCAGCTTTTTTGCTTCATTTACGTCTTTAGCGGCAACCTCGATGAGCTTTGTATTCTCCGCTATCCAGGCTGCATTCGATTCCTGAATGTCCTCAAGCTGTCGATCCGTTTCTGCCATTGACGATATATCCTTTGCCTGCGCTATTAACTGATTGATTTTTTCATTGGAAGTGTACACATTCTCTTTCATCTCGGAGGTGCCATATAAGAGGTATCCCCTTATGTAAGAAACCTGGCGAGTGGCCTCGTTCTGGATACTTTGTGCGTTGGTGTTCACCTCCGTTATATTATCGATGATGTAATCATAATCCTTATTCATTTCTTTCATGCTGGTGTAAGAAATGAATGCAGAAACCCCAAATATGATAGAGATCAACATAGAGCTCATGATCAATTTTTTCTTGATGGAAAATTTCATTCCAGCCTTCCCCCTTTTCTATATAAACCACATCTTGCTTTTGGTTCCTTTCTGTTATTATCGGTTCATATGAAAGAAATTCTATCAGGGAGAAGAGAATTTGCGCACAAAAAAAGCTGATTGCACATGCAGCCAGCTTTTTTTTTCCTCATTTATAAAACACTTTATCGACGTTGTATTTAGCTTGAAGTGTATTGATCATGTAGGTTTCGTAAATTTCGCGTTCCATGGGATCCTCGACGATAAGGATGTCGATTTTCTTCACTTCATTACGGTGGTCTTTAATCGGAGACACATTATCCTCAAAATGCTTTTTGACCCTTGGTCTCAGCTTACGAGCTTTACCGACGAAAATCAGTTCCTCGCGTTCATTGTAAAACAAGATGATGCCGCCTTTATCACGGGGAATCAAATGGAAATCGATAAATCCGTATATTTCGGGAATGACTGCTTCGTCTCCCTCTATCACTTGCTTTCTTTGTTTAATGCTAATATCTGCTGCAGGGATTTCAATATTTATCATTACAATTCACGTCCTCTATTTGTATAAGCTGAGCACATTCAAATTCCTGTGATACAGCCCAATCGCTTTTTTCTTAAAGGTAAATGGTATCATAATTACGAATGAAAAGCCATGCATGCCGTAATGGGTTCGGGGTTGTTTGCCATTTTTTTAACACACCGCCATGAAATATAAAGAAGAAGACTCAATAAGAGTCTCCTTCTTAGTCGAAATATCCGTTACCACCTGTGAGCCTTTGCATTGCTTCTTAGGATAATGTTTGTTTGCGATACTTCCGTATGGCCATTAACTTGAGACTTCGAACGCTTAGGTCTTGTCCAATTATGGTGAAACTTTTGAGAATGTGGATCTAAATGATCTTTATAACTCATTCTGTGTCACCCCATCATTAGGATTTGGATATTTCAGCAGTGATAAGAATCCCTATCACTTGCTCTAGTATTTGATTTTTGCATCTCTTTCATACACCATTTCCTTCAAAATTCCAACTCAACCGACTTCCCCTTTGCCAGGACCTTCCCTTCACCATTGACCGCATCACTTGTCATGAAGGTAATTCCCGTCACATCTCCTTTTTTTACAATGAAGCCTACATTGCCGCTTTTCGTACCGTTCCCAGCCATTTCGCCGTTCAGTTCTTCCAAGTAGATATCATCCTCCCATGGAAGGTGTTCCCCGTTATTGGTTTCAAGAAAAGCGACCGGTGAGAACTTGATCTTTTTATCGCTATTGTTTTTGATATCAACCTTCACTTTTACGATGTCGAAATCCTCAGCATGTGTATAGCCATGAAAGAAATCAATCATGCTGTAATCAGGGGTAACGTGCATTACCTTCATTTCTTTGACCGTTACCTCGATTGGTCCAACATTGATTGCTTCGTTCACTTTTTTTAAGGCCTTCAATGTCAGTTCGCCCTTTGCATCCGAGACATCCTGGCCGATTTGGGTTAGCTTCCTATCATCAGGCAGCTGTGGATTCGGAACATAGACATCCTTCTTCACCAGTGGAGCGCCCATCTCCTCCGTTTTTTCTTTAGCCGCCTTTTCTTCAAATGCAGGTTGGGTATTAAGAGCCCCGAATGTGGTCAATATAAAGGCACCTATTATTAGTCTGTTCATGGAATCCCTCCCCGAAATGTTATTTCTGTTTCTTTAATAGCTCAAAGATGATCTTGGCATGATCCGTGTTATCGACCTGCCCGGCAAAACGATCTTTATAAGGTCCATAAGCATAGACCGGTACATCTTCACCCGTATGTCCTCCGGTGGTCCATGCTGTATTCGTCCGGTTATCGAAAATTGCTTCTATGGCGTTATCGATGTTCGTGACATTTTTTGTTTCGGCCGCATCTGTTACCGACTTTATTTCCTCGCTCGTTAGCTTCAATTTCTTTTGATTGATGAATTGCTTTAAAGTCTTTTCAGCATCGGCCCCTTTTACGATTGCATCCGCCATGAAGTCCGGGGTGCGTTTGGCCGCCTTGATCGGTTCACCGTACCAGTTATATATACCTTTGGCACCAATCGAGAATCCTCCTGTTGAATGGTCTGCTGTTGCCACCACCAAGGTATGTTTGTCTTTCTTCGCAAATTCTATCGCCGCTTTATATGCCTTTTCAAAGTCCTCCATTTCACTCATGGCGCCAACGATGTCATTATCATGTCCAGCCCAATCGACTTGGCTGCCCTCGACCATCAGGAAGAACCCCTTTTTATTTTTATCCAGACGCTTAATCGCCGAATTGGTCATGTCTTTCAAGGAAGGCGTTTCACTTGGGCGATCGATCATTTTCGGGAGTCCTTCGGAAGCGAACAAACCTAGCACCTGCTCATTTTTATCCTTGAGCATTTGTTTCTTATCCGTCACATAACTATATCCGTCTTTTTTGAAGGCCTTCGCCAAATTGATGTCCGGGCGGACAAAATTGGATTTTCCGCCGCCTAAGAGGACGTCGATTTTATGCTTGCCCTTGATCAGCTCTTTATAATAATCGTCGGCAATCGAATTCATGTTTTTCCGGTTTTCATCATGAGCGCCAAATGATGCCGGTGTCGCATGAGTGATTTCGGAGGTGGCGACCAATCCAGTCGCTTTTCCTTTTTGCTTCGCTGCTTCGAGGACGGTTTTGACTTCGGATTTATCATTATCCACCGCAATCGCGGCATTATAAGTCTTCACGCCGGAAGACATTGCCGTTGCGGCCGAAGCAGAATCCGTAATATTTTGGGCAGCATCTTCCGGATATGTCATCTGCTGACCAACCAGGTATTTATCAAACTCTGTCCGTTCCGCCACCATGGTATTGGGGTTATTTTTTAAATACCGGTAAGCGGACGTATAGGAAACGCCCATCCCGTCACCTATCATGAAGATGACATTCCTGATTTCCGGATCTTCATTCGACTTGCCCCTTGCCGATGCAGATTCTGATGCAGACCATGTTAAACTTCCAACTGTCAGTGCCGATGCCAGCGTAAGCGGCAAAACCTTTTTACTCCATGTACGATTCAAATGAATGACCTCCCTTTAATGTTTGAATATTTAATTAAACTATAAAGGTCAAAAATGAACACAGTGTCAAGGGGATGTAAAAATACGGTAGGATTAATGTGAAGACAAGGTAAATCCAGCGCTTAATGGCGATGCTAATTGCATCTGTCATGAATGGCAGCATTAGCTTATGAGGTAAAATGGAGGCAGCAAAAAAGGTAAAGTGCCAAATTCATGTCATAAGAAAAGGCACTCCATTACAGGAGCGCCCACGATGTAAACAAAAGGTTTCTATCAAAAAGGTAAAACAAAGTGGAAAGGAACGCTCAACGGATACACCATTAAACTGCGGGGCACTCAAGATTTCCTCTTCTTTTTCTGCAAACTGAAGCGCTCCATTACAGGAGCGCCTTTCCCACTTACTTCTTCACCGTTAAGCATTCCAAAGCCCGGGCCGCATTCTCCCTCGCTGCTTCGATTGAAGCAGCGGATGAAAGGGCAACGGCCACCCTTCTCCCAATCTTGGTGACTGGTTTTCCGAAGAGGCGCACCTCCGTATTCGGTAAAGCCAAAGCTTTATCAACACCGACGATCGAATACTCCGCCAACTCCTCGGACGCTTTTAATGGGCGGCTAGCGCCTGGGGTGATCAAATGGATTTCCGGGATGGGAAATCCTAGAATCGCTCGAACATGCAGGGCAAACTCGGATAAATTCTGTGTCACTAATGTAACTAGTCCCGTATCATGCGGACGGGGGGATACTTCGCTGAAATAGACTTTATCCCCTGAAAGGAAAAGCTCGACTCCGAATAATCCGTATCCTCCAAGTTCATCCGTAATGGCAAGGGCAATCCGCTTCGCTTCGTTTATCTGGGCTTCCGTCATATCATGCGGCTGCCACGATTCTATATAATCCCCGCCCTGTTGAATATGGCCGATGGGCGCACAATACAGGGTCCCGTTTACGGCTCGGACTGTCAGCAATGTGATTTCCGAATCAAAACGGATGAATTCTTCAATGATCACACGCGCATTTTGAACCCGGCCGCCCTCCATGGCGATTTTCCAGCACTCTTTTAGGTCAGCTTCCGCGCGGCACACACTTTGCCCTTTCCCAGAGGAGCTCATCAGCGGTTTTATGACATTCGGAAAGCCGATTTCTTTGGCAGCTTGGACAAATTCTTCATATGTATCAGCGAATTTGTAGGCGGCAGTCGGAATGTTCAAGGATTCGGAAGCCAGTCTCCTGATTCCTTCACGGTCCATCGTTAATTTTGCTGCCCTCGCGGACGGAATGACGGGAAAGCCCTCTTCTTCCAATTCCACTAATGCTGCAGTAGCGATGGCTTCGATTTCCGGGACGATCAAATCAGGCTGTTCTTTTTCCACGACTCCCCGAAGCTGTGCTGCATCCAGCATATCGATGACATGGCTGCGGTGGGCGACCTGCATGGCAGGGGCATGTTCATAACGGTCGACTGCCACTGTTTCCACCCCAAGACGCTGTGCCTCAAGCAGAATTTCTTTCCCCAATTCACCTGAGCCCAATAATAAAATCTTTTTTGATTTATACATTCAGCCTCTCCCCCTTCATACGTTTAAACTCATTATATACGAACTATAACATAAAAAATATAATTTTCATTCGTATTTATAATAATTCCACTCCAGAAATATGACTCAAATAATTAAAAATGACGGATTTAAAATACCAACTTGACAACTAAGATTAATCGGTTTATTCTTTTCCATATAAGAAAAATAAATACGCTGACCAGTTAACTGGAGGCTCTCTATTCACCTGAATAGGGGGCTTTTCGATTTCAAAAAAAGAAGGGGGCCATACACTATGCAAAAGGAAAGGCTGAGCTACATATTACCTGGAAAAGAACGGAAGAACCATGGGCGACTGGAAGAGATGGAGTACCTTAATCTTCCAGACAGAATGTTCTTCCACTGGTGCCAGCAGCAATATGCCCTGAATAGAGGGGTTTACAATACGATTGATAATTGGTTCCATGCCTATGGCATCATCGATATTTTATACCGGCGGATCAATCTTTTAGCCTTTCTCGAATACGCATCTGATTCGGAACAAACGATCGGGCGGGCAAAGCCGATTAAATTCGGCAAGGGAGGGCTAACGAAAAAGCTTCAGGATTTCATGGAAATGTAAACTGACTTCAAGCTTTCCATCAATGAAAGCTTGGAATGTCGAAATTTGCACTACGAATATTTTTGTAAATGTAAGCGCTTTCTATTATAATGAATATAGGTTGGATGGCATGCGTGGCCGTCAAAGTATCTGGCGTAGGCGGGGCCGATACAGGCGCTAAAGAGGGTAAACTTCTTTACCGCAAAACGATTAGAGTACCTATCAATCAGGGGCTGCAATATCCTGGACCAATAATGGCGGATGACCGTTATTTTTTAGGCTTAATAGCGACTTATTTTTGCAATCGATAAGTAAAGCTTACCTTTACTTATTTTTTGCAGCAGCCCTCATCGTTTTATATCAATAATCGATAAGATAAAAAGCTCTCCCCCCATCGACTGGGAGCAGAGCGTTTTTGCATGTCCGGCGTTTACATGTACAAGCCTGCCAAGAAGATCCCAAGTGACTTTTGATAAATTTCATCGAACTGTGATATAGGAAGCGGGTTGGTTCCTTTACCAAGCTCAACGGTAAATCCCGGCCTCCGCCAGTCCTGAATGTACCAATCCTTATACCCTGCGTAACTATTGGCCGACTTGACGGGCTCATAGCCACTTACCCTCGCAAACTCATTGACTATCGTTTCAGACTCTGGCGGCTCCATATTTTCAAACCCCCAAAAAATGACCTCACCTTGAGTATGGAATGCGAGGACTCTCGCAAAGTCACGCTTTCTCGTTAGAT